>NC_007498.2:915833-1221111 GCF_000012885.1 Syntrophotalea carbinolica DSM 2380 | reverse complement strand
GCCGCTCCATTCAGGAACATGTATTTTTCCCGACCAGCGACAACCCTGCGAAAATCACAGCCACTGTCGGATATGCGACCTATCCAACCGATGCCGGCACCAAGCAGGAGATTATCCACCTGGCCGACAAGGCCATGTATGCCGGCAAGCAATGCCGTAACGCGGTACGCGGCGCCTGGCAACTGGCGGAGATGAAAGACGAGCCGGCGGACGACGCATAACCGCTCCGCCGCAAGCGGAAGTTTCAACCCGAAAGCATTATAAATATCGCCCGCTAGCCATTGCGCCAGCGGGCCTTCTATTGCCCTCGGCAGCACCCTGACCTCCGGGATCAACCATTTGCCGCAGCGGCCATGACACCATGAAAGAAGGGATCTATTGTGAGCATATCAGGCATTAAGGGAATGAACGACATTCTCCCGAGCGACGTTGAAACCTGGCAGTTTCTGGAACGTGAGGCACACCGCATTTTTAAATTGTACGGGTTTGCCGAAATCCGCGTTCCCGTCGTCGAAAAAACCGAGCTGTTCTGCCGTTCCATCGGCGAAACCACCGATATCGTGGAAAAGGAAATGTATACCTTCGATGATCGCAGCAGCAATTCCCTGACCCTGCGTCCCGAAGGAACGGCACCGGTCATGCGTTCTTTCATCGAGCATAAATTGCATGCCCTGGATCCCGTATCCAAACTGTATTACATGGGCCCCATGTTCCGCTACGAACGCCCGCAAAAAGGTCGTTACCGGCAGTTCCATCAAATCGGCGCCGAAGCCATCGGTGTCGACGATCCCATGATGGACGCCCAGGTTCTGGCCATGCTGTGCCACTATTTCGATGCCGTGGGCATCGACAACGTGGAACTTCATGTCAACTCCCTGGGCTGCCAGGAATGCCGCCCCCAATACCGCCAGGCTCTTACCGGCTACCTGGAAAGCCGCCTGGACAAGCTGTGTGCGGACTGCCAGCGACGCTATCAGACCAATCCTTTGCGGGTGCTGGATTGCAAGGTGCCAGCCTGCCAGGAAGCCACCAAGGATGCGCCTTCGGTTCTGGACCTGCTTTGCAGCGGTTGCAATGACCACTTCGCCCAGGTCCGGCAACACCTGCAGGAACTCCAGATCGACTACACCATCAACGCACGCATGGTTCGCGGCCTGGATTACTACACCAAAACCACCTTCGAAATGGTCACCAATCAACTCGGCTCCCAGAACGCCGTAGCGGCCGGCGGTCGTTACGACGGCCTCATCAAGGAACTGGGCGGCCCCGCTCTGCCCGGCATCGGATTTGCCATGGGCGTTGAACGGCTGGTGCTGATGAAGGGGGAACAGCAGGTTCAGCCGCCCAGACCCGACGTATTTCTGGCCGCCCTGGGCGAAGCCGCCGGCCAAAAGGCGTTTGCCCTCATGTATCGCCTGCAGCGACTCGACCTGCGCGCGGAGATGGCCTTTACAGGCAAAAGCCTTAAGGCCCAGATGCGCCGGGCCGGCAAGCTGAATGCCCGCTATGTGCTCATGCTCGGCGAGGAAGAACTGGCCTCGGGCCAGGCCCAGCTTCGCGACATGGACAATGGCAGCCAGGAACCCATCGCCCTGGAGGGCATAGAGCAGGCCCTGCTGGAAAAGACACGAGGAAACTAGCCGCGCCGCGCAGCATCGCGTTTAACTGCTTGACGATCTTCGGCGGCAGCCCGTATAATTTGCAATTCGCTTTTACGGCAGGATTCCAACGAATGTGCCGCCTTCTTGAATTATTATCTGCATCAGCAAGGAGCCGAACTTGATCGATATTCTGGGTGATTGGAAAAGAAGCCATTTCTGCGGCAGCATTACCGCCGCCGACACCGGCAAAGAAGTGTGTCTTATGGGCTGGGTCCAGCGGCGTCGCGACCACGGTGGCCTGATTTTCATCGATCTGCGCGATCGCCAGGGTATCGCCCAGCTGGCCCTCGACCCTGACCGCGACCCTGAGGCGCACGCCAAGGCCGAGCGGGTCCGGAACGAATACGTGGTCGCCGTGCGGGGCATCGTTTCCGCGCGCCCCGAGGGCACAGTCAATCCTAAAATGGCCACCGGCGAGGTTGAAGTCGAGGTCAAGGAACTGCGCATGCTCAACGGTGCGGAGACGCCGCCGTTTTTAATCGAGGACAATGTCGATGTCGCGGAAAACATCCGTCTCAAGCACCGCTACCTCGACCTGCGGCGCCCGGCTTTGCAATCCAACCTGGTGCTGCGCCACAAAGTCGCTCAGATCGTGCGCAACTACCTCAACGATACGGGCTTCATAGAAGTCGAAACGCCTGTCCTGACCAAAAGCACCCCGGAAGGGGCGCGTGACTATCTGGTGCCGAGCCGCGTCAACCCCGGCATGTTTTACGCTCTGCCGCAATCGCCGCAGCTGTTCAAACAGTTGCTCATGGTGTCCGGCTTCGATCGTTACTACCAGATCGTCAAATGTTTCCGGGACGAAGACCTGCGCGCCGATCGCCAGCCCGAATTCACCCAGATCGACTGCGAATTGAGTTTTGTAGACCGCCAGGACATCATGGATATCATGGAGGCGATGATCGCCACCGTGTTTCAGCAAATCCTCGGCATCGAGCTTTCGCTGCCCATGCCGCGCATAACCTACACCGAGTCCATGGCCCGCTTCGGTGTCGACAACCCGGATATGCGATTCGATCTGGAGCTGGTGGAAATTTCCAACATCGCCAAGGACTGCGGTTTCAAAGTCTTTGCCGACGCGGTGAAAAAAGGCGGCATCGTCAAACTGCTCAACGCCAAACAATGCGCGTCCTTCTCCCGCAAGGAAATCGACGATTTGACCGATTTCGTAAAAATTTACGGTGCCAAAGGGCTGGCTTACGTTAAAATACAGGAAGACGGTTCCTGGCAGTCGCCCATCGCTAAATTTTTCACGGAAAAGGAAATCGCCCTCATCGACGAAGCGGCCGGCTCCGAGCCCGGCGACTTGCTGCTGTTTGCCGCCGACACCTTCAAGGTTGCCAACGAATCCCTCGGCCGCCTGCGCGGTCATCTCGGACAAAAACTGGGATTGGCGCGCAAGGACGACTTCCGGTTTGCCTGGGTCACCGACTTTCCCCTGTTGGAGTGGGACGGTGAGGCCCGGCGTCACGTGGCGGTGCATCATCCCTTCACGGCACCTCTCGATGAAGACATTGCGCTCCTCGACGGCGATCCCGGCAGCGCTCGCGCCAAAGCCTACGACCTGGTGTTGAACGGCTCCGAAATCGGCGGTGGCAGTATCCGTATCCATAACCGCGAGATACAGAACAAGATGTTCTCCCTGATGGGCATCACGGCCGAGGAAGCCGAGGAAAAATTCGGATTCCTGCTCGGCGCCCTGAGCTACGGAGCGCCCCCTCACGGTGGCATTGCCTTCGGACTCGACCGTTTGATGATGATCCTGACCGGATCCGATTCCATACGTGACGTTATCGCCTTCCCCAAAACCCAGAAAGCCACCTGCCTGTTATCGGAAGCGCCTGGTGCTGTCGACGACAAACAGTTGCGGGAACTCTCCATCCGGCGCGCGGTCCGAAACAATTAGCCGCTGCGGCCCGGGTTTTTCGGGCCTCGATCGCCTTAACGTAATCCTTCGGTGATTGCAAAGACGACGAAAGTGGACTATGGCAAGACTTGTTTTACTTTTGCTGACTCTGCTTATGATGGCGGGGGGGTGTGTCGCCCCCCCGCTACAGGAGTTGCAATCGGCCCGCACCGCGCTGGACGAAGCCCTGGCGGCGGAAGCCGCCGTACTGGCACCCAACGAATATCAGGCAGCTCAAGATGCCCTGCGTGACGGCGAAGCTCTGGTCGACAAAAAGAAATACAAACTCGCCAGAGAGATCCTGCCTTTTGCCGAGGCCCACGCCCGCCGTGCGATTTTGCAGGCGCAACGGGAGCAGGCAGACAGGGAATTACAGAAAATCCGCTCGCAGGAACTTCTGCGAACCGCGCAGCTGCCCCACGAACCGGTTCGTCAGCCAACCCCGCAAACGCGTAAAGCAATTACCACCCGTCCCGTTTCGCCACCCAAGCCAAAACCCCGTCCGATCCTGACGGTTTATCGCGTCGGAGCCGGTGAAACCCTGTGGACGATTGCCTCGCAGCGGGAAATCTACGGCGATCCTCTGCTCTGGCCATTACTCTACCAGGCCAACCGCGACCAGATACGCGATCCCAGGCAGGTTTATCCAGGACAGTCTTTGAGCATTCCACGCAAACTGACCGAAGAGGAAAAGGCCACGGCCCGTGAAAAAGCTCTCAGGTCAGAGATTTTCCCCGTTGGTTCGGAATCCCCCGCAAAGGATACCTCCGGACATAAGCCTGCCGCACCCAATAACGCACCTTCGAATTAACCGGCGCCGCATCATCACGCAACAGGGGCTGGCCGCCGGCTGAAGAACCCCCTTGACAGGGTTTGCCCCTTCTGTAGACTGAGGAAACCGTATACACTGACAACCGTCCCCGAGGGACGTCATTCCCATTAAAAGGAATTTGCCATGACTTACCAACATCTCAAAGTTCCTCAAGGCGAAAAAATCACCCTCAAAAACGGGCGGCTACACGTTCCCGACCACCCCATTGTTCCCTTTATCGAAGGTGACGGCACCGGTCCCGATATATGGCAGGCCGCCGTGCGGGTTTTTGATGCGGCTGTGGAAAAAGCCTACAAGGGCAAACGCCGCATCAGCTGGATGGAGGTCTACGCCGGGGAAAAAGCCTTCAACATGCAGCTCGGGTGGCTTCCGGACGAAACCCTGCAAGCTTTCAACGATTTCCTGGTCGGCATCAAAGGTCCGCTGACCACCCCTGTAGGGGGCGGCATACGCTCCTTGAACGTGGCTTTGCGTCAGGAACTCGATCTATTTGTCTGCCTGCGACCGGTTCGCTACTTTGAGGGGGTACCCTCGCCGGTCAAAAAACCCGAGGACGTCGACATTGTTATTTTCCGGGAAAACACCGAAGATATCTACGCCGGCATCGAGTGGCAGGCGGGCAGCGCCGAAGCGCAAAAAGTCATCCACTTCCTGCAGCAGCAGATGGGCATAGGCAAAATACCCTACTCCGAAGCGACCGGCATCGGCATCAAACCGATCTCCCGCCCGCGCACCGAACGGCTGATTCGGGCCGCGATCCAGTACGCCATCGATCACCATCGCCATTCCGTGACCCTGGTCCACAAGGGGAACATCATGAAATTCACCGAGGGGGCCTTCAAACAGTGGGGCTACGAGCTTGCCGCCCGGGAATTCCGTGAGCAGATCGTAACCGCCCGCGAGAGTTGGATTCTCGCCAACAAGGACGATCATCCCGAGCTGGGCGATGAGGAAATCGCCCGCATGATCGACCCCGGCTACGCCATGATGACCCCCGAACAGCAAGCGGAAATTCGTCAGGAAGTAGCCGCCACCCTTGCCACCCTGCTGCCGACCCATGGCAACGGACAGTGGCGGGAGAAGATCATGATAAAGGACGCCATTGCCGATATTGCCCTGCAACAGGTTTTAACCCGGGCCAGCGAATTCGATGTCATCGCCACCATGAATCTCAACGGCGACTACCTGTCCGATGCGCTGGCCGCACAGGTCGGCGGGATCGGCATCGCGCCAGGGGCCAATATCAACTACCAGACGGGGCATGCCATCTTCGAAGCCACCCACGGCACGGCCCCCAAATACGCCAACCTGGACAAGGTCAACCCCGGATCCGTCATTCTGTCCGGCGTTTTGATGCTGCAACACCTCGGCTGGCAAGAGGCCGCCGAGCTGATTGTTCGAGCCATGGAGAAAACCATCGGCCAAAAGCGCGTCACCTACGACTTTGAGCGCCTCATGGACGGCGCCACACTGCTGAAATGTTCGGAGTTCGGCAGTGCCCTTATTGATAATATGGTTTAAATTCGTTCAATGGTCCGGCGTGCAGACCTTCCTGGCACGCCGGCTTTTTCTGGAGGGAAAATAGTATGGTCAAACCTAAAATCGCCCTTATCGGAGGCGGCCAGATAGGCAACTCCATTGCCCATCTCGCGGCCATGCGGGAACTCGGCAATGTCATCATGTTCGATATCAAGGACGGACTTGCCCAGGGCAAATGTCTGGATATCGCGCAGGCAGCTCCCATATCCAATTTCGACGTGCAGCTCTGCGGCTCCAATGATATCAGCTGTATCGCCGGAGCCGATATCGTGGTCGTTACCGCCGGAATCCCGCGCAAACCGGGCATGACCCGTGAAGACCTGATAGAAATCAACGCCCGGATCATGGTTACGGTCGCCGAGGGCATCAAAACCCATGCCCCGGAATCGATTGTCATCGTACTGTCCAATCCTCTGGATGCCATGGTAACCCTGTGTCAGAAAATCACCGGATTTCCTACCCAACGGATCATGGGTATGGCCGGCGTCCTCGACTCGGCGCGCTTTGCTTCCTTCATCGCCTGGGAACTCGGCGTTTCTGTGCGCGACGTCAACGCCATGGTGCTGGGCGGACACGGTGACGCCATGGTGCCTATTGTACGTTTTGCCAATGTCAACGGCATTCCCGCCCTGGAACTGCTGAAAAACAAATACGGCGACGAAGACAAAGCCCGCCAGGTCATGGCCGGCCTGGTCGAGCGCACGCAGGATGCCGGTGGCGAGGTGGTGCATCTGTTGCAAACCGGCAGTGCCTTCATCTCCCCCGCGACAAGTGCCATCGCCATGGTCGAAGCCGTCATCCATGACCAGAAGCGACTGTTGCCGGTGTGCGCTATGCTCGATGGCCAATTCGGGATCAGCGGTTACTATGTCGGTGTGCCTTGTATCCTGGGCGTCGGCGGCGTTGAAAGGATCGTCGAATTTGAATTGACGGAAGATGAACAGGCCCTGCTCGATCACTCGGTAGGCGAAGTCAAAAAACTTGTCGACAGCCTGCCTCTGTAGAACCGACGTTCGTTCTGTTTGGTTGGATGGATGTAAAAAAAATGCCGGATCGGGGTAACGGAAAATCCCCGGTCCGGCATTTCGTTTCAGGCCCCTGCTATTCCCATCGATCGCGCCCGCCTCATTTCCTCCTCGGTAAGAAACATGGCCAGCAATTCACCGACCGTATGTCGCGTCTCCAGAGGGTGGCGCAAAGGCAGGTCGAGATGGATGCGATAGCTGTTACAACGCCCCACACGGTACCTTTCGATAACCCCACAATCGACCAGATCCTTTATAATTTTTTGCGTGGCCCGTTCGGTGATACCGACCTGCAATGCCACTTCTCTCAACACCATATCGGGGTTTCTGGCCAGACATAAAAGTACATGGGCGTGATTGTTCAAAAAAGTCCATTGTTTGTGCCCTCCGGGAAAATCGTCCCGGTAGGCATCCGTATCTGAAGGTTTCAAAACGCTCCTCCACTCTCAAAGCATCCGTGGTATCACAATGTTTGCAAAAGCGGTCGACCGGCCCGGTTACCGTTTGGTGGTGAATCATACCACATACGTACCCCGTTATGCTGCCGGGAAAATACCGGTGGTGACCTCAGCCTGCCGTTGCCCCGGCGGTAAAGCGCCGACCGGCCGCTTTCCGGCCTTCCCGGCAAATCGTCGATAAATCGCGGCCTGCCCTCCGACTGCCCCAGGACCAGGCCGACCGATTCAAACGATGTATCTTTATTGACCAGGGATGCAAAATTTTCTTGACTTGCCAACTCGATTTTGGGTAATTTCCTTCAACATACGAATTTTTTTACGCGAGAATTTAATTACAACTTTATCGACCCAATTGTCAAGGAACTAACCGGCAAAATTTTCCCCGCCGGTCAAGTCTCTCTGCAATGAACCATCCGCCGGCCTGTACAGAACATCGGTTTACCGATGCAGGACGACAATCAACAATCAAGGAGATCGGAACGCATGACGCGACAAAAAGTTTCCATCGACGGCAATACCGCCGCGGCACATGTGGCACACGCTACCAATGAGGTTATCGCCATTTACCCCATTACGCCCTCTTCCAACATGGGGGAAATATCGGATATCAAAAGTGCCCAGGGCGAAAAAAATATCTGGGGGACGGTACCCCTGGTTACGGAAATGCAATCGGAGGCCGGAGCGGCCGGGGCCGTCCACGGCGCCCTGCAGGCCGGCGCCCTGACCACGACCTTCACGGCCAGCCAGGGTTTGCTATTGATGATCCCCAACATGTTTAAAATCGCCGGCGAACTGACCCCGACGGTATTCCATGTCTCGGCACGGGCCATCGCCGCCCAGGCCCTGTCGATCTTTGGCGATCATTCCGACGTCATGGCCTGCCGTTCCACCGGATTCGCCATGCTCTCCTCCAACAACCCCCAGGAGGTTATGGACTTCGCTCTCATTGCGCAGGCCGCCACCCTGCGTTCACGTGTTCCCTTCCTGCACTTTTTCGATGGATTCCGCACCTCCCACGAAATCCAGAAAATCGAAGAGCTCACCTTCGACGACATGCATGCCATGCTCGACGAGGACCTGATCGCCGACCACCGGGCCCGGGCCCTGTCGCCGGACCATCCGGTGCTTCGCGGGACCTCGCAAAATCCGGATGTCTATTTCCAGGGACGGGAAACCGTCAATCGCTTCTACCGGGCCACTCCCGGCATCGTCCAGGAAGAAATGGATAAACTCGCCGGGCTTACCGGGCGCCAGTACCGCCTGGTCGATTACGTCGGTGCTCCGGATGCCGAAAAGGTCATCGTCCTGATGGGCTCCGGCGCCGATACGGTGCACGAAACCGTCGAAGCCATGAACGCCGCCGGCGAAAAGGTCGGCATGCTCAAGATCCGCCTCTACCGCCCCTTCCCCGCGGAGGCCTTCCTTGCAGCCCTGCCCGCCTCGGTGCGCAAAATCGCGGTACTGGACCGCACCAAAGAGCCCGGCTCCCTCGGCGAACCGCTGTACCTCGACGTGCGCGGCGCCATCGCCGAAGCAGCCGCCACGGCATCCGTACCGACCGTCGTCGGCGGACGTTACGGTCTCGGATCCAAGGAATTCACCCCCGCCATGGTCAAGGCGGTTTACGACAACCTGGATCTTGCCGAACCGAAAAACCATTTCGTCGTCGGCATCGAGGACGATGTCTGCGGCACCAGTCTCCCCGTCGATGCCTCCTACAGCAACGACGCTTCGGGGATTTACTCGGCCATGTTCTACGGTCTCGCCTCCGACGGCACCGTCGGCGCCAACAAGAACTCCATCAAGATCATCGGCGACCTGACGGACAACCATGTGCAGGCCTACTTCGTCTACGACTCCAAAAAAGCCGGCACGATCACGACTTCGCATCTGCGCTTCGGCAAGACCCCGCTGCGTTCGCCGTACCTGGTCAGCAACGCCGACTTCGTCGCCTGCCACAACTTCACCTTCCTGGAGAAGTGCGACATGCTCTCCAAGGCCAAGCCCGGCGCGATGTTCCTGCTGAACTCCCTGTTCGACAAGGATACGGTCTGGGAGCAGATCCCCCGCGAGGTGCAGCAACAGATTATCGACAAAAACCTGCGGCTGTTCGTCATCAACGCCGTGGACATCGCAGAAAAGATCGGTCTGGGCGGGCGTATCAACGTCATCATGCAGACCGCGTTCTTCAAGATTACCGGCATCCTGCCCATGGATACGGCCCTGGACGCCATCAAGGATGCGATCCGCAAAACCTACGGCAAAGCCGGGGAAAAAGTGGTGGATATGAACTGCCGTGCCGCCGATGCCGCCCTGAACGACATCGCCGAGGTGACCATCCCGGCAACGGCCGACAGCGCTCTTTGCAAACCGCCGCTGGTGACTCCCGGGGCCCCGGCCTTCGTGCAGGATGTGGTCGCCACCATCATCGCCGGCCAGGGCGACAGTCTGCCGGTATCGAGCATGCCGGCGGACGGCACCTTCCCCACCGCCACCTCCCGTTACGAAAAGCGCAACATCGCCCTGGAAATTCCGGTGTGGGACGAGCACCTTTGCGTCCAATGCGGTCTGTGCTCCTTCGTCTGCCCCCATGCAACCCTGCGCATGAAAATCTATGATGCCTCCTACCTGGAGCAGGCACCGCAGACCTTCCGCACTGTCGATGCTCGCGGCGCGGAATTCGAGGGGAATAAATTCACCCTGCAGGTGGCTCCCGAGGATTGCGTCGGTTGCGGTATCTGCGTCGAAGTGTGCCCGGTCAAAGACCGCCAGGATGCTTCCCGCAAAGCCCTGAACATGCAATTCAAGGTGCCCCTGCGTGAGCAGGAAGCTGTCAACTGGGATTTCTTCATGGCCCTGCCCGAAACCGATCCGGCCAAGGTCAAGCGCGACACCCTGAAGGGCAGCCAGTTGCTGAAACCGTTGTTCGAATTCTCCGGCGCCTGCTCGGGCTGCGGCGAAACACCTTATCTCAAACTTATGTCCCAGTTGTTCGGCGACCGTGCGCTGATCGCCAATGCCACCGGCTGCACCTCCATTTACGGCGGCAATCTGCCGACCACTCCCTGGGCCACCCGCGATGACGGACGGGGCCCGGCCTGGTCCAACTCCCTGTTCGAGGACACGGCGGAATTCGGTTTCGGTATGCGCCTGGCGGTGGATAAATTCAGCGAAGCCGCCGGCGAACTGCTGGCCCAGATTATCGATTGCAACTGTGCCGGCTGCCCGGCCGACAAGGACCTTTTGCTGGCCATCCGAGATGCCGACCAATCCACCCAGGTCGCTATCGAGGAGCAACGTGCCCGGGTCGCGCAACTCAAACAGGTGCTGGCCAACTGCGACGATCCGGCCTCCAAGCGTCTCGCCACCCTTGCCGATTACCTGGTGAAAAAATCGGTATGGTGTGTCGGCGGCGACGGCTGGGCCTACGACATCGGCTACGGCGGCCTGGATCATGTTATCGCCACGGACAAGAACGTCAACCTGCTGGTACTCGACACGGAAGTCTACTCCAACACCGGCGGTCAGGCTTCCAAGTCGACTCCCCTTGGCGCCGTGGCCCAGTTTGCCGCAGGCGGCAAAAACATGCCCAAAAAAGACCTCGGCATGATGGCCATGTCTTACGGCACCGCCTACGTGGCCAGCGTCTCCCTGTCCAATCCGGCCCAGGCCATCAAGGCCTTCATGGAGGCGGAAGCGTTTGACGGACCGTCCATCATCATTGCCTATGCCCACTGCATCGCCCATGGCATCGATATGACTAAAGGGATCGACACCCAGAAAAAAGCGGTATCCTGCGGCCACTGGCCCCTGTACCGCTACAACCCGGAGCGGGCCGCTAAGGACCTGAACCCGCTGCAACTCGACAGCAAGGCACCGACCCTCTCCTTCGGGGAGTTTGCCGACACCCAGAACCGCTTCCGGGCGCTGAAAAAGGTCAATCCCGATGCGGCCGGCGAGCTTATCGAGCGGGCCGACGCCTGGGCCCGTCGCCGTTTCGCCCTTTATCAAAAACTGGCGGATTAATCCGCAAAAATCGAAAACCTTCGATCGGGCCATGCCGCTCCTTCCGGGGCGGCATGGCTTTCACGCGCACGGCTATCTGGCGTTTGTGGTTATGCACCTAGCTCCAATACCGATTCGATCCGGATTTTATAAATCCGATAGCCTTCCGACTGGGTTAAAGTTAAACCTGAGCCAAATAACCAGCCAGATTCCTGACACAAACATACAGGAGTATCCATGAACCCCAAGGTGTTGATCGTCATGGGCAGCGATTCCGACTGCCCGGTAATGGAAGAAACCGCCAAAATCCTCGAACAATTCGCTATCCCCTACGAAATGCGCATCGCCTCGGCTCATCGCACGCCGCAAAAAACCGCCGCTCTGGTCGAAGGCGCCGCCGACCGAGGCATTCAGGTCATTATCGCTGCGGCCGGTCTCGCCGCCCACCTGCCGGGCGTGGTTGCAGCGGGCACCATTCTGCCGGTCATCGGCGTACCCATGGGTGGTGGCCCTCTCAACGGCGTGGACGCTCTGTACGCCATCGTCCAGATGCCCGGAGGCATCCCCGTGGCCACCACCGCCATCGGCAAAGCCGGCGCCAAAAACGCCGCCCTGCTCGCGGCTCAGATCCTTGCCCTCGGCGATGCGGAATTGTCCGGCAAACTTCTGGCCTACCGGCAGCAGATGGCCACCGAGGTTGAAGCGAAGGACCGCAAACTCCAGGAACGCCGCTAGCCACCCCTGCATGGCGGATTGCACCCGTCTGTGGGAGACTCGCGACACCTCTCCGTTTATGAAACAAGCCGGACAAGTCCCTGAGGCCCGCGGCTCTGCAATATCCATGGAGGAGTTTTGCGGCAAGCTCTCAGATCACGGAAGGAAAAATAATGCCCATCAGTAAAAAGTATGCTCCGTATGTCTATATCATCGCCGGCATGGCGATTTTTGTATGCATGGGGACCATCTATTCATGGAGCGTTTTCAGGAAACCCCTGGAGGACCTTTTCGGTATCGGTGCCACCCAGAGCGGCTGGCCCTACATGCTGTTTCTCTGTTTCTATGCCTTGGCCATGCCCTTTGCCGGCGGTCTTATCGAAAGACTGGGACCGGGGCGAACCACATTGATCGGAGGGGCCATCCTTTCCGCGGCATGGTTCGTCTCGGGATCGGCGACGGGGATCACAACCCTGTCGCTCACCTACGGGGTGTTCGGAGGGATCGGGGTCGGCCTGATCTACGGGGCTCCCCTGGCGGTGGCGGCCCGGTGGTTTCCACGCAAAAAAGGCCTGGCCGTTGGCCTGACCTTGGCCGGATTCGGGCTATCGCCGTTTCTTACGGCCCCCGTCGCCGTGCGTCTCATCGAAAGCTATGGCGTTTTGCCAACCTTTCGCATCTTCGGCGTGGTCTTCTTTTTATGTATCACCGTGCTGGCTTTTTTCCTGCGGTTTCCGGACAAACCGCCCGTCGGGCAATCCGCGGAGTCCCAGGCCGCTGCCATGGCGGACACGGATACCATGGACATGCTTAAAACCCGATCCTTTTACGGACTCTGGATCTGCTACGCCATCGGCACCTTCGCCGGTCTTATGGCCATCTCGGTCACCAGTCCCGTAGCTCAGGAAATCATCCGCCTGAAACCGGAAACAGCCGCCTTTGCGGTATCGGCCTTTGCCGTATTCAATGCCCTGGGTCGCCCCCTGTTCGGATCCCTGACCGACAGATTCGGCACCCGTGCCGCCATAGGCATGTCGTACATCCTCATCACCGCGGCTTCGATATGTCTGCTGGTGGCCGGGTCCGGGGACGCGGGCATTTACTTCGTGGCTTTTTCCCTGCTCTGGCTGGCCCTCGGCGGCTGGTTGGCCATCGCCCCCGTGTCGACGGTCAATCTGTTCGGCGCCCTGCACTATTGCAAAAACTACGGATTCGTATTCACCGCTTACGGAGCCGGTGCTCTCGCTGGCGGATTGACGTCCGGCCTGATCAAAGATCATTTCGGCAGTTATCAATACGCCTTTTACGTAACGGCTGCCATGGCCTTGGCCGGAATCGCCATCAACCTGATCGCCATTCCCCGCAACATCCGGCGGACTGAGCCCTGACATATCGCCCCTCTCCCCGAGCCGGGGAGAGGGGACGGCCGGTCGCCATGTTAACGGTGGCGAGGATCTCCCTCCCGACCGGTCCCCGCAATTTTACTTCCGGCAACCCTATCCCCCCGATGACCGTTCAATGAAAAAAAAATTACAATCGGCCGGCGTAAACATGTTAGGATGCTTGATGGTTTTGTTCACAATCGGCGAGATGCCATAAAAACCGGCCCCACCGGTTAAAGGTTAACAAGGAGAATCCGGGAATGAGTACCCCTCGATTGGAAATCACCGAACAGTACTGCAAAGGTTGCAGTATCTGTGTGGAATTTTGTCCCACCAATGTATTGGAAATGGATGGCTTTCTGGTAAAGGTCGTCAGACCAGACGCCTGTATCGGTTGTATGCAGTGCGAATTACGCTGCCCCGATTTTGCTATCAAAGTCCACAAGGATTGAATCCTTTTTCTCAGGAGGTCTATCAAAGTGGCTAAAAAAATTGCCTTATTGCAGGGAAACGAAGCCTGCGCTTACGGTGCCCTGTACGCCGGTTGCAGCTTCTTTGGCGGTTACCCCATCACCCCCTCGACCGAGGTGGCCGAGATCATGGCCAAGGAACTGCCCAAAACCGACGGAAAATTCATACAGATGGAAGACGAAATCGGGGCCATGGCTTCGGTGCTTGGTGCGTCCTTGACAGGCGCCAAGGCCCTGACGGCCAGTTCCGGACCCGGCATCTCTCTCAAGCAGGAACTCATCGGCTACGCCTGCATCGCCGAAATTCCCTGCGTCATCGTCAACGTCATGCGCGGCGGCCCCTCCACAGGCATGCCGACCGGCCCCAGCCAGTCGGACATCATGCAGGCCCGTTGGGGTACCCACGGCGACCATGCGGCCATTGCCGTTGCACCGGCGTCCTGCCAGGAGATCTTTACCGAAACGGTGCGCGCTTTCAATCTGGCCGAAACCTACCGCATGCCGGTGCAAATCCTTCTGGACGAAATCAACGGCCATATGCGCGAGCGTATCGAGCTGCCCGAACCAGGCGACCTCGAGGTTGTCAGCCGCCAGGAGCCGCCGGTATCGCCCGACCAGTACCTGCCCTTCGATCCGAGCTTTGGCGACGTGCCGCCGCTGGCCGCGTTTGGCTCGGGGTACCGGTACCACGTAACAGGACTCAACAAAGCGGCCGACGGTTTTCCCACCACCAAAGCCAAGCTGGTCGATGCCGAAGAGCGTCGCCAGCTCCGCAAGGTGGAAGCCAACCGCAACGACATCGAAAAGAACGAAGAATATCTGATCGATGATGCGGAAATCGTTATCGTCGCCATCGGCACCATCAGCCGCTCCGCGCGTCACGCCGTCAACGAACTGCGCGAGCAGGGAGTCAAGGCCGGCCTGTTCCGCCCCATCACCCTGTGGCCTTTCCCGGAGCGCCGCATCGCCGAATTGGCCGACCAGACAAAAACCATCATCGTTCCGGAAATGAATCTGGGCCAGATGATCCTTGAAGTGGAGCGCGTGACCAAAGGCTCCTGCGCCCTGCACGGCATCGGCCGGGTCGATGGAGAACCGATCAGCCCCTCCCAGATCATCGATAAAGTCAAGGAGGTCTGCTAGCCATGGCATTTGATTACGAAAAATATCTGCGCCCCGGAAAACTGCCCCATATCTGGTGTCCTGGCTGCGGCCACGGCATTATCCTCAAGGGGCTGTTGCGGGCTATCGATACCTGCGAACTGGACAAGGACAATACCGCTATCGTATCCGGCATCGGTTGTGCCAGTCGGCTGCCCGGTTATGTCGATTTCAATACGCTGCATACCGCTCATGGCCGTGCCGCGGCTTTCGCCACCGGCATCAAAATGGCCAAGCCGGAAATGAACGTGCTTGTGGTCGGCGGCGACGGCGACGGTGTCGCCATCGGCGGCAACCATTTCATCCATGCCTGCCGTCGCAATATCGATATGACCTACGTCATCTGCAACAACTTCATCTACGGCATGACGGGCGGGCAGTTCTCGCCCTGTACCCCCACCGGAGACCGGGCCTCGACCACGCCTTACGGCAATCCGGACCCGGTGTTCGACATCAGCAAGCTCGCCATCGGTGCCGGCGCCACCTTCGTTGCGCGAACCACCTCTTTCCATGCAACGCAGATCGACAAACTGATCGCCGAAGGCATCCGTCACAAAGGGATGGCGGTTATCGAAGTCCTTGACGATTGCCCCACCACCTACGGTCGCCGTAACAAGTTCCGGTCCGTCGTCGACATGATGAAACGCTTCAAGGAACTGGCCGTTCCGGTCGCCAAGGCAGCCACCATGGCCAAAGAAGACCTGGAAGGCAAAATCGTCACCGGCATCCTGCACCGCGAGGAGCGCCCGGAATATTGCGAACAATACGCCGAGGTCGTGAAGCGCGCTCAGAACCTCTAATCGGTGCCGAGAAAGGAGAAATCATGTCCAATCGTTATGAAATACGCTTTTCCGGTGCCGGGGGACAGGGGCTTATCACGGCTGGGATTATCCTGGCGGAAGCCGCATCCATCGTAGAAGATCAGTATGCGGTTCAGTCCCAGAGCTACGGCCCCGAAGCGCGGGGAGGCGCCTCCAAATCGGAAGTTATCATTTCCGATGCACCCATCGATTACCCCAAAGCCACCCTGGTCGACGCCTGTCTGGCCCTCACCCAGGAAGCTGCCGACAAGTATGCGGACACCATCAAGCCGGGCGGGCTGTTGCTGCTGGATACCGACTTCGTCAAAAAGCCGCCTGCAGGCGACTTCAAGATTTACCGGTTCCCCATCATCAATACCGCCAAAAACGATATCGGACGCGCCATCGTTGCAAATGTGGTCGCCCTCGGCGCCATGGTCGCACTGACCGGCATCGTCAAACGTGAATCCGGCGAAAAAGCCGTATTGCGACGGGTTCCCGAGGCCTTTGTGGAACTCAACAAAAAAGCCTTCAACACAGGCTTCGAACAGGTTAAAGCCCTGCTCGACTGAAGCAAAAAAAACGGGGACCTTCGGGTCCCCGTTTTTCGTACCGACGATTCTATTTGTTCTTCCTAACGGATCTGTTTTTCCTCCCGAATCAACGTTTCCGCCAACTCCACATCTTCCCGGCAGCCACAGAAAAAAGGACTGCGCTCATCGAACTGTTGCGGAACCAAATCGAGAATGCGCTGGTGACCGTTGGAAGCGGCGCCACCGGCCTGTTCCATCAAAAACGCCATGGGATTGAGTTCGAACAGCAGACGCAATTTACCCTGGGGAGCGTTTTGCAAATGGGGGTAGAAAAAGATCCCCTTGCCCTTCATGAGCATCTGATTGATATCCGGTACCAGTCCGCCGCTGTATCGCAACTTAACGCCGTTGGTTTCCAATTGCCGGACAAACTTGTCGGTTCCGTCCGTATACAGACTGCGCAACCCGCCAGGCGCATAAATAGAGGCTTTCGACTCCATGCGAATATTGCGCCGCAACAACGTATATTCCATCAACTGATTCATGCCGAATTCATGCACGCCGTTGCCGGTCGTATAGACCAGGGTGGTTCGGGGACCGTAAAGGATGTAAAGCGCCGCGGCCTGCTTATTGCCCGGCTGCATAAGATCGCTGCCCTTATAAATGGAGACAATCGTCCCCACTGCCAGATTGACATCGACCAGCGACGAGCCATCCAGGGGATCGTAAGAGACCGAATAATTGCCCGTGCGATGCGGAGCGACAAAAACGATATCGTTGGTTTCTTCCGACACGATATTGCTGACCACCCCCGACTTGGCCAGCCGTTTACGCAGAATGCGATCCGAGAGCACATCGAGCGCCAGTTGTTCCTCGCCGTAGAGATTCGACGTACCGGCCACGCCGAGATCGCCGGTGCGAATGGAATTGACGATATATTTGGAGGCCTCCGCGATTTCGCAGATCAGGTGAATAAGGCCCTCGTCTTCACCATCTTCCCGCAGATACCGCCGCAGATCGATTTGAAATTTGGTTTTACCCGCTTGTCCTACACTTGCTTCCATTGTACTTCCCCCTCAATTAATATCCGCAAAACTGCCGTCCTGCCCTGTTCGTTGACACAGGCTAGCATAACAAGCTTGACGCCGTTTGCGGAGATGCTAATATTTTTAGCACATTATCAATGATTGCCAAACTCTGGAGGTTGACATGAACGAACAGAACGATTCCGGCGAAAAGAAAAAAACCACAACCGAAAAAATCTGGGATTCAACCCGAAAAACTCTCCATATTGCCAGCTTCCAGGCCAGCAAATACAAACGTATTGTGCAAAAAAAGGTTGACCTGGCTACGATTCACAGAAAAATCACCTCGGCTCACAGCGATCTCGGCAAGGAAATCGACGAATTGCGCGAAAACGGCGTCGTTGCCGTCATGGAAAGCGAAGCCGTCACCAAACTTCTGGCCAAACTGGATGACTTAAAAAACCGGGCTGCGCAGCTGGAAGCCGATATCGAAGCCATCAAACAGGAAGACGCGCCAGAAGAGGAAGAAAAGCCCGACGAAGGGTAACTTTCACTATCAGCATGTCATGCCTTACGATTCTCTGACACAGCAACCACGTCAAAGGCCGTAGCTTTCAGCACATAAAAAACGGGGAGTTCCCAAGGGGCTCCCCGTTTTGATATCGGAGCATACATTCAACGCGTATGTTTCAAGTGACGCGGCACACTGTGCAGGCGTGCATTTTTATGCTCGCGATCCCAACGACGCATGGAATCGAGCTCCTGCTCTTCGACGCCGTAAAGATCCGCCGCATGGCGGTCCATGATTTCCAGATCTTCGTCCAAGCGCATGGTGCGCCGCAAAATTTCGGTATCCACCTGCTTTTTTACACCCTGTTGCCTGTTTTCCCGTTTGGTCATAAATCCTCCATATGGACGGTTCGTTCTCGTTATTGCATACCGCACTAACGAAGCCTAAAGATCACCGGTACTTCGAGGATTTATCCAGTATAGCACAAGCGCTGACCAGTTGGGGAATTGTCATACAGAAAGTCGGTGCCCGGCCTGCTCTTCGCACCACAGCAATGTTGCCGCAACCACGGCAAAGGGTATGCACAACAACTGCAAAAACGGGATGGCCAGCAAAGCCAGCACGCCGGTGGAAAAACCGAGCAAAAGCGTTTTACGCTTCATAAGGTAGTGCCACTGACGGGAGAAATTCATCGGTTTGCGCTCGTGCACGAAACTGAGGTATTCCCAGGCCAAAAAAAACAGCGTCAAACCCAGGGTGCAAACGGCATAGAGAAACGTTCCGACCACAGGCAGCAGATTCAACAACAGCAGCAGCGCCATGACGAGAATGAACAGGAGCATTTTTTTGGCTTCGACAACAAGACTGCGACCGGTATCGCGCAAAACACCTTTCAGGGTAAAGGGCATATCCGGAAGGTTGCCGGTGAGCAAAATTTCCACCCGCTCGGACAGCAGGCCGTTAAACGGGGCGGCAATCAGGTTGCCGATCACGGTAAACGTGAAAAAAACCAGGATCGCAGCCACCAGCCCGGCCAACACCCACAACACGCCGTAAAGCAGCACAAAATACCAGGCATCGCCTTGAGGCAGGCCGTCGACAATGCGACCGAAAAATTTCATGCCGAGGAAAACCGCCAGCGAAAAGGTCAAGACGTTAATTATAAAAGGGATGACCAGATACTTCAATAATCCCATATGATGCCGCAAAAAATGCACGGCCCGAGGAACATAAGCCAAGCCACGATAAAACTCCCCCAATACGCCCTTTCGGCGGCCTTCAGCCATCACCATTGTCTCCTTCCGAATACAAAACCTGCCCCATGACGTCCCGGCAGTCCATTACAATAAAAAACGTCGCCCTCCATTGTACTGAAGGGCGACGCTTTTGTCGATATTACAGCTTTTAAAGATGCCGATTAAAACGCGAAGGTCAGGGTTACACCACCCAGGGTTTCGGTATCGATAGCATCTTTGGCCCCTGAACAAATAGGAGTCGAGAACACGAAAGACGGGCTGATCGTAAACTGATCGGACAGGGCATAATCGAAGCTGATGCTCGCTTCGACATTATGGAAACCGCTGTAGTCGCCAATCGAATAGTCGCTATGCAGGTTATAGGAAACCAGGGCACCCATGTTCAAGGTCAGGCTGTCCATAAGTTCGAGGGAATGGCTGACATCGAAAGTGAAGAACAGGCCGTCTTCTTCGGCAGCATCCCAATCGTAGTACATGCTTACAGTCGGGGCCAGCAGAGTATTGACCGTCGCATTGACAAACAACTCGTTGGTGTCCTCAATGCCTTCGAGCTGGTACCAGATATCACCAACGGTTACGGAAAGCATGTCACCGAAATCATGGGCGTAGCTCACAACGATATCGGTCTCGGTAATTTCCCCAGCGGGCAATCCATCATCGCCTTTGAGCTGCAAGTTGCTCCAATAGCCCAGAGTAAAGCCGTGGGTCGACAGGTCGGCACCGGCTTGAGCAACCGGCATACCGCCGCTGAGGTCGAATCCGCGCCACAGGTACTTATCAAACACACCGACATAGGCATCGCCTTCAACTTCGATTACTGCGGCGCCAGCCTGGGCAACCAGGCCGAAAGCGACAACAGCGGCGACCAACAACGAAACACTCCATCTTTTCATCATGAATTTCCTCCTTGAAAAGTCCCTCCCGGACAGCAACCATTGCCATCCGGGAAAGGGCATTGTTCATTATTATTTAGGACCGTTCACATTTTCCTGACCGGGGGCGAATACCGTACCGAGACGGACAGTCTGGAAATCGGGGTAAGCCGAAGCACCGTGCTCGGTGTAATCGAGACCGGCCATTTCTTCTTCCTTGGATACGCGCATGCCGATAACCACATCGATCAGTTTGAACATGATCAGGCCGACACCGAAGGCGAAAACGAAACAGGCACCGATACCGGTCAACTGCACGCCTACGGTCTTCAGGGAGAAGCCGGCGCTATCGAACAGCCCGGCAGCGAGGGTACCCCAGGCGCCGCAAACACCATGAACGGAAACGGCACCAACCGGATCGTCAACCTTGATCTTGTCGAAGAACAGAACCGAGAAGAGGACCAGTACGCCGGCAATGCCGCCGATAATCACAGCCGACAGCGGGCTAACGTTGGCGCAACCGGCGGTAATGCCGACCAGGCCGGCCAAGGCACCGTTCAAGGTCATACCGATATCGCTTTTGCCGTACTTCAGCCAGGTGGCGAGCATGGCGGTAATGGCACCGGCAGCAGCGGCCAGGGTGGTGGTTACGGCAATCAAAGCTATGGAAGTGTCACCGACGGTGGTGGATCCGGGGTTAAAACCGTACCAGCCGAACCACAGGATGAATACGCCCAGAGCGGCCAACGGGATATTGTGACCGGGGATGGGCTTGACGTTGCCCGCTTTATCAAACTTGCCGATACGGGGACCGACGACGATGGCGCCGGCCAAGGCAAGCCAGCCACCCATGGAGTGAACCACGGTCGAGCCGGCGAAATCGATGAAGCCGAGACCTTCGAGCCAGCCGCTGCCGTTGTAGAGGCTGCCCCAGGCCCAGCTGCCGAAAATGGGATAAACAAAGGCCGAAACCAGCACCGAGTAAACCAGATAGGCGCTGAACTTGGTACGTTCGGCTACGGCACCGGAAATGATGGTGGCTGCGGTAGCGGCAAACACGGTCTGAAACATCCAGAAAGCGTAGTTCCAGGCTTCGGCATCACCGGTAGCACCGCTAAAAAAGAAATCGGTGGTACCGAAGAAACCGTTGGTGGTTCCGAACATCAGGCCGAAACCGACCGCCCAGAAACCGATGGCACCGGCAGAGAAGTCCATCATGTTCTTCATCAGGATATTGCAGGCGTTTTTAGCACGGGTGAAGCCGACTTCCACCATGGCAAAACCGGCCTGCATGATGAAAACCATGAACGCGGCAATCAACGTCCAGACAAAGTTAAGGTTGTTCTGCACCGCATCGGCGGTGAGGGGTGCGTCTTCGGCCCAACCCAGAGCCGGTAAAGCCAGCAGCAGGCCGGCGCCCAAAATACTTGCCCACTTTTTCATGTCTATCTTCCTCCTTGTTGTGTTGCAAATAGCGGCTTAAAGGGCTTCCGGACCGGTTTCGCCGGTACGAATGCGAACCGTCTGCTCGATATCGTAGACAAAAATCTTACCGTCACCGATGGTCCCGGTTTGAGCGGCGTTCCGGACGATGTTAACAACCTCGTTAACACGTTCGGCGGCAATGACCAGCTCCACCTTGATTTTGGGAATAAAGTCAATCTGATACTCAGCCCCACGATACAGTTCGGTATGACCTTTTTGCCGTCCGAAGCCTCGCACCTCGCTGACCGTCATGCCGCTGATTCCCATATCTGCCAGGGCCTCTTTGACATCTTCCAGTTTGAAAGGCTTGATGATGCATTCGATCTTTTTCATCGGTTTGTCTCCTTTGACGCCTCTGGTGAAGAGGTTCGGGGTGGCGGGCTTCCGGAAAGACCCGCCACCGTTTTTTATTACAGGTCGGCCATGCCATACCTGTCATGAAAACAATGCATCCCCCCAAGGGATTTTTGCGCGCATGCCTTTACCTATCGCATAGGTCGTACCAACTTTTATAAACATGTAATTTCAAGTACTTACACGAGACCGCCTAAAAAAGCGGCTTAAATTTTGAGCAAACTGGTGATTAAAATTTGTTTCTGATTATTTTTTGGCCAAATTCTCGATCCGCAACCATCCTCACAGCCCGTCAAGAAGAAACAACCCGCGCCGGCACGTCCCGATCGTGCACAAAAACCAAAAAAAACGGCAAAGGGTCGAAACCCCATGCCGTTTTCCAGCGTCTATCTGTCCGGCTAGCGCCGGTTGGGTCTTATGATTGCGAGTTTTTTTCTTCGGGACGAGCAAATTTCTGCAGCCCTTTGACCATGTCCTCCAGTCGGGCATTGACGCGATAATTCACCGTTCCCTCGGGCCATGTCCCATCTTCAAGTTGCTGGCCGGCCGGTATGCCGGTAAGTATTTCCAGCCCCTCGTCAATATGCCGCACCGCCCATACATGAAATTGCCCGGCTTCTACAGCGTCGACAACCTCCTGCTTGAGCATCAGATTCTGCCTGTTCTGGTCCGGAATCAGCACCCCCTGCTGACCGGTAAAGCCCTTGGCTTTGCAAACGGCATAAAAACCTTCGATCTTTTCATTGACGCCGCCTATCGGCTGCAACTGACCGCGCTGATTGACAGATCCGGTGACAGCGATCCCCTGACGCAAAGGCAGACCGGCTAAAGAAGACAGCAAACCGAACAATTCCGCAGCCGATGCGCTGTCCCCTTCGACGCCTGAGTAGGATTGCTCGAAGCAGATCGACGCGGCCAGGGTGAGAGGTTTATCCTGAGCATATCGATCGCCGATAAAACCGGACAAGATAAGCACGCCCTTATCGTAAACAGGCCCGGAAAGTTTGGCCTCGCGTTCGATATTAATCACGCCTCCCTTGCCCATAAAGGTACGCACGGTAATACGCGAAGGTTTGCCGAAAGAATAATCGCCCATCAGATACACCGCCAGGCCGTTGATCTGACCGACCACCTCTCCGGCGGTATCGACCAGGATGCGCCCGTCTTCAATAAACTCCTGCACCAGTTGCTCGAGCTTGTTGGAGCGATACTCCTTGGACTCCACGGCCAATTCCACATGACTGCGTTCCACCTTTTCCGCCCGGTTACGCACCGCGTAAAACGAAGCCTCCCGGATCAGATCGGACAGATCCATGAAACGGCAGGACAGGCGATTTTTATCTTCGGCCAGGCGGGCGGCATATTCGACCACGCTGGCCACGCCTTCAGGGGAAAAATGCAGCATACCTTCCTTGCGGCATTGAGTTGCGATAAACAAAGCATAATGCTGCACATTCTCCCATGTATTTTTCATGATGCTGTTAAAATCGGATTTGACTTTGAAATATTTGCGAAAATCCGGATCCAACTGGTAAAGCAGGTAATAAAACATGGGCAAACCGATCATCACCAGTTTACATTTCAAGGGAATCGGCTCCGGTTTCAAGGACACCGTGGCGATCAGGCGATACTGCTCCGCCATATCCTCGATCTTGATTTCGCCGTGGCGCAGGCAGCGCTTGATGGCTTCATAGGAGAACAGATTGATAAGGACCTCACGACAATCGACAATCAGGTAACCGCCGTTGGCACGATGCAGAGCCCCCGATTTGATCATGGTGAAATTGGTCGTGGCATTGCCCATCTGGATGATGTGTTCGATACGGCCAAAAAGGTTGAAATAGGTAGGATTGGGTTCATAGACGACCGGCGCCCCTTCGAGGGCACCGTTATCGACCAACAGGTTCACCCGATACTGATCGAAGGAAGGTTCCTGGCGACCCGTACGCATACCGCCGAGAGCCACCTGCGGGCCCTGGCTGGGGCGAAATTCGTCGGCCCTGTTGAGAAGGTCCGCGCGGCAGTTACCTAAATGTTCCAGCACCCTGGCGTGATCTTTGTACTTCTCTTCCAGGTCCTCGAACAAATGCTGCAAGGCCGTATTCAGAAAATTCTTTTCCATTTCATGCAGAGAAATACGCAGCCGTTTCTCCAACTCCACAATCTGTCGCAGGGTATCGTTAAGCATTTCCTGCAAACGGCCGCCCTTCTCTTCAAGTTCCTGCTGTTCCTTTTCATCCAATTCGCCATATTCCTGCTGCGACAACGGCTGCCCGTCACGGGTCGGAACCAGCACCAAACCGCCCACAGTGCGCTGCAAAAGAAAACCTTCGGCATTGACTTTCGCCTCCAGTTCCTGAACCAGTTTCTTGTTTTTTTCCTGGGACTCCTGAGTAATGCTGTTTTTTGCCTGCTCGTATTCCTTGCTTTCGAAAAGCCTTGGGATAGCTTCGGCGAGATGGCTGATAAGGGTCTCCATATCCCCCTGGAAGGTTTTTCCGAGTCCCGCGGCCAAACGAACGCAATTGGGCCGGTCCGCATTTTTGAAATCATGCACATAGCACCAATCGTCAGGGACAGGCTCATCTTTGCAGCGACGCTCCAACACCCTCTTGATAGTTGAGGAACGTCCGGTGCCGGACTCTCCCAGCACGAAGATATTGAAACCGTTGGAATCGATGCTCAGCCCGAATTCGATCGCCGTCAAGGCGCGTTCCTGGCCGATGGTTTCTTCCAGAAAACGAAGCTCATCGGTACTGGAAAATTCGAATTGCGCCGCATCGCACTTCCAAAAAAGTTCCTGAGGTGAAAGCTTGAATTGCTCCATAAATGGCAGCCTCCCTGTTCGCAACAGGCATCGAGATCATCAGGTTTCACTGACTCTCCGCCATGCTCCGGTCTTAAGCTCCGAGATCTGTGCAGAACCCCATGCGAAGAACACGCTTGTAAGGTAAACTAACAACGACATGGATGCTGAAATCCTGGTATGTTACGGTGTTTCTAACTTAATACTATCAATTCAGCTTCCGTTAGCAAGTTGCCCACAAAGCGTAACCGCCGACCTGTCATGGCCCGTCGTACCGCCGGCCTGAAGGCGCAAAACCGAAACCGTTGCCGTATCCGGGACCCTATGGATTCTATTCTGCCGTACATCGCCGACAACATACCCGATGGCGGGATTTATTACGCCCTGCTCTTCGCCATCGCCATGGCCGAGTCCATTGCCATGATCGGGCTGGCGGTCCCGGGAAGTACCTTAATCGTCTGTGCCGGCTTTTTCACCGCCCACGGGCAGGGACATCTCGGCACGGTCATGGCTGCAGCAGGGCTCGGTGCGCTTGCCGGCGACAGTGTCAGCTATATGCTGGGGGCGCGACTTGGCTACAGATTTTTGCGCAAACCGTTTTTTCGGAAATATCTGACAATGATCCGCAAAGCCGAAATGTTTTTCATCGACCACGGCGGCAAAAGTCTGTTCTTCGGTCGCTTTGCCGGGCCGTTAAGGGGACTGACACCCTTCATCGCAGGTAGTGCTAAGCTCGATCCGGGGAAATTTTTCGGCTATACCCTGTTCAGTTGCCTGTTGTGGGGACTGGTCTACCCGGGGCTCGGCAGTCTGGGAGCGGCCAGCTGGCAGCAGGTCCAACTCTGGAGCGGTCGCCTCAGCCTGTTGGTGACCACCCTGCTGATCCTGCTTGTGGCCAATGGATGGTTCTGGAGCCGCGCGGCACCGCGATTGTCGAGACACATCGCATCTGCCCGGGATAGACTCCGTATAAAATGGCAGGCGGTACTACAAAAGCCCTGGCCGCAAACATGCCGCCGCCGCTATCCACGTATCTGGCGCTTCGTTGCGGCACGGTTCAGCCTGAGCCATGGCGCAGGGCTGTATCTCACCATGGGGCTGGTCTGTTGCGGCCTGTTTGCCGGATTATTTTTTACCGTGATGGCCCAGTTACCGGTCTTGCGCCAACTGGACGAGCAGATCTGGACCATGATCATCCGCCATCATCAGCCCGTAACCGGGCGTCTGATGCTGCTTTGCTCCGGCTTGGCGGATCGTCCGGTGTTGCTGTCCTGGGGCTTTTTGCTGATATTCTGGCTGCTGCTCAAAGGACGAACCTTTTCGGCAGCGATACTGCTTGCCGGAACGGGAGGCGGGCACATTCTGACCTTCGCCCTGAAGCGGGTTTTTGCCCGTCCAAGACCCCTCCCTGTCTACCCCGGACTGCCCCTGGAATCCCTCAGCTTCCCCAGCGGCCATGCCTTTTTCGCTTTGCTTTTAAGCGGTCTGACCGTATATCTGATGCTGGGCACCATCCGCAACTGGCAGTCACGGGTATCGCTTGTCGCCAGTGCCAGTTTTGTGGCTTTATTGGTCGGCATAAGCCGGCTTTTTCTCGGTGCACACTGGTTCAGCGATGTGCTGGCCGGATGGCTGCTTGCGGCCCTGTGGCTGTCGTTTCTGATCACGGCTCTGGAAGTGCGCCGACGGCTGGCCGGCGAAACCTTATGGCATCGCCAGTGGCACCCGCCGAATTTCGATCGCCGCCTGGAAAAACTGTTGTGGGCCTCTGCGGCAAGCCTGGCGCTGCTCGCTACGGTCCGCCATCTGTTATCCTTGTGGAAGCTCGTTTGATGATTGCCTCGCGGCGATTTTTTCTTTACCATGAACCTCCTTTTTACTCCCAACTTACGAGGTGCGTATGACCGTTCGCCTGCCGGCCGAATGGGAACCCCAGGACGCAGTTCTGGTGGCCTGGCCCCATGAGGAAAGTGACTGGCAACCCTGTATTGAAGAGGTTGAGCCAGTATTCATCCGACTGACCCGTGAAATCAGCCGTTTTGAAAAGGTGGTTCTGGTCGTTGCCAATAGCGAGGATGTGCTTCGCAAACTTCAGTCGGCAGAGATCGACATGGAGCGGGTCCGCCTGCATCAAATACCGACCAACGATACGTGGTTCAGGGATTTCGGCCCCCTCACCGTGTTGAAAAACGATCGTCCGGAACTGCTCGATTTCACCTTCAATGGCTGGGGATTGAAATTTTCCGCAGACCAGGACAACCAGGTCACCCGCCGTCTGCATCAAAAAGGCGTTTTCGGCGACACCCCGCTGAAGAGCTGCGGGCTGACTCTGGAAGGCGGCAGCGTCGAATCGGATGGACGCGGGACGCTATTGACCACCAGCCAGTGCCTGCTCAGCGCCAACCGTAATCCCCACATGAACAGGCAGCAAATCGAGGAATCCTTATGCCAGCTATTCGGTAGCCGACAAGTTCTGTGGCTGGAAAACGGCTATCTTGCCGGCGATGATACCGATGCGCACATCGACACTCTGGCCCGACTTTGCCCTGACGACACCATCGTTTATGTGCGATGCGATAATCCCGATGACGAACATTACGACGCATTGCAGGCCATGGCCGAGGAACTGCAAGCCCTGCGGACTCTCGACGGGAAACCATTTCGCCTGATTCCGTTGCCTTGGCCACAACCATGCTTTGATGAAAGAGGCCATCGCCTGCCGGCCACTTACGCCAACTTCCTGGTGATCAACGGGGCGGTGCTGGTTCCTACCTATGGAGATATGCAGGACGCCCACGCCCTATCCGCCGTCGGCCAGGCTTTTCCCAACCGCGCCATTATAGGCGTGAATTGTCTGCCGCTGATCAAACAACACGGATCGCTGCACTGCGTCACCATGCAATTGCCCAAAGGGGTTTTACCATGAATGAACTAACCGTTGGCCTGGTGCAACAAAGCTGCAGCGCCGACCGGCAGAACAATCTGGAGAAAAGTGTGGCCGGCATTCGTCAGGCCGTATCGCAGGGGGCACAATTGGTGGTTTTGCAGGAACTGCACACCAGCCTCTACTTTTGCCAGACGGAAGATACCGACTGTTTCGATCTGGCCGAGACGATCCCGGGTCCATCGACGGACCTGTTCGGGCAGATCGCCAGAGAGCTCAACGTGGTCATCGTGACATCGCTGTTCGAGCGCCGCGCCGCCGGACTCTATCACAACACCGCCGTGGTCTTCGAAAAAGACGGCACCATCGCCGGCCGCTACCGGAAGATGCACATCCCCGACGACCCGGGATATTACGAAAAATTCTACTTCACCCCCGGCGACCTCGGCTTCACCCCCATCACGACCTCGCTGGGTAAACTCGGCGTGTTGGTCTGCTGGGATCAATGGTATCCGGAAGCCGCCCGGCTCATGGCCATGGCCGGCGCCGAAATGCTCATCTACCCCACCGCCATCGGCTGGGATCCACGCGACGATGACGCCGAACGGCAACGCCAGCGCGATGCCTGGGTCACCATCCAGCGCGCCCATGCCGTGGCCAACGGCCTGCCCGTCATCGCCGTCAACCGTACCGGCTTCGAATCATCACCCGATCCGCAGGCAGCGGGATCTCAATTCTGGGGAAAGAGTTTCGTTGCCGGCAGCCAGGGGGAAATCCTTGCGCAAGCTTCCGAAGATAAAGAGGAGACCTTGGTGGTCACAATCGACCGGGGGCGCAGCGAACAGGTCCGCAGAATCTGGCCGTTTTTACGGGATCGGCGGATCGACGATTACGGGGGGCTGGTTAAACGCTTTCTGGACAAATAGATCGATTACGGGATGCCTATAACCCCATAACAAAAGACTGCTACCGATAAACAAAAAACAGGGAACAGCAGACTGTCCTCTTGGCCAGAAACGGCCTGAGATTCCATGGCAGAAGTTTTCGTTCCGGGGATGAAACCAGGCAGGTTATAGGCACCGCATGTTAAACAACGACGGCTCAACCCGATAACAAGGTTGAGCCGTTGTTTGTTCCGGATATGGACGCGCAATCACCGCATGATGAATCATTCAGCTATCGACTGCGTCTTCCCGACCTGGAGCATCAAGGCTCGCGCGTAACCGCGGTAACGCCTCAGCATGATTCCGCTGCACGTAATCGACCAGTTTTTCCCGCACCTCACAACGCAGATCCCAGCATTTTCCGGAATCGCCGGCGCTCACCAGAGCGCGCAACTGCAAGGTACGCTCACCGGCATCGGTTACCTGCAGCCGACGCACCCTGCCGTCCCATAGTCGTTTCCTTTGAAATGAAATTACTTTCAGCCCACAAAAGGAGATTAACCTGTCAAATGTGGTGACCCGACGCTGATTGGCGATAACCAATTGGCAATCCCAAAGAATACGCATACTCATTGGTATAAATCCTGCTCCATACTCTAATTAACCAGGTAATGGGATCAAATCATATCTATCTGTGCTCGATGTTCCGCTATCCAAAACTATGCAAAAACAACTGTTAACCTTTTGAATATAAACGTATAAATACCGCCACATCGCCGTCAACAGAATACCGTAAGTTTCATATCGGCAATAATGCCCCCGAATTCAGTGGTTTATTTTGTATCAGGACAACCATCGGAAGCCCGCAAGACTCAGTTTCGGGATGGCACAAAGATGTCACGTAGCCACATTTTCGCACGACAACATGTTACAAAAAAATAACATCACCCAATGAGTTTTGCCCTTAAAGTCTCATTTAAATATTTTGATTTTCTGATTGTTTTTTGATAAAACCATCCCCCACCATAATGCCATAGCCCTAATTATGCTCAATTAATTGGGTACATAAATCATTTTATTGAAATTAGAATGTAATTGACATGAAAACATTTGTTACCACAGGAGACAGAACATGTTTCATAGGGTCTGCTTTAGCCCAATCATCCTGACCACCTTTTTTTTAATTTTTTCGTCTCAGGGGATAGGCGCCCCATTAAAAACAACGGGAAACACTGTTAAATCCCCTGTTTCTCTGGAAAATTGCATTCAGATGGCATTGAAAAACAATCATCGCCGTCCCGCCTCCCGGTATGCGGTTGAAATGGCCGAAGCCCAACATCGCCAGGCACTGGCCGGCTACTGGCCACAGGTCACCGCCAAGGGGGGATTTACGCGCATGGATGAGCCGACCAATTTCCTGTTTCCGGCCAAAAGTTTCAATGTTCCTGCGACAACCGTCACGGTCGCCACCCCGATGGGCCCTATGCCCATAACCACTCCGGCGCAGGAAATGCAGATCCCCGAACAGGATGTCAAAATAATGGATCGGGATACGTACTTTGCATCGGTCGAAGCGACTTGGTTGCTATACGACGGCGGGATGCGTAAAGGATATCGCGAACAGGCCAAGAGCCTTGTTGACATGATGAAACAGGAGTCCCGACGTACCGACCTGGAGATCGTGGACAGTGTCACGCGACTTTATTACGGAGCGGTCCTGGCAGCACAATTGCACAGTATCGCTAAAGATACCCTGGAGCGGATGGAGGCGACCCTCAATCTTACCGAAACCATGTACAAAGAAGGCTCGGGCCGGGTGAAAAAAACCGACTTTCTCGGCAACAAGGTAATGGTTGAATCGCTGCGCTCGATGGTTGCCCTGCTGGAAAAAAATGCCTTAATAGCCCGTGCAGCTCTCGCCAATACCATGGGTCTTCCCTGGAACGACAGCGTAACTCCGGCGGAAACGGCCATGCCGTTCACTCCCTTTCCCGACAATCTGGAACACCTGGTAAGCAGCGCCTACCGATTCAATCCCGACTGGGCAAAAATCGAAGCAGGGATATCCGCAGCGCAGGGAGCTATACGCACCGCCGTGAGCGAACATTATCCCAAGCTGGCGTTAACCGGCGAACTGCATAAATGGTGGAACGATTACAATACGGGAGCGGTTACCGACGAAAATAAGGAGGGCTGGAGCGTCGGAATCGGCATCGAAATTCCGATCTTCAGCGGCTTTTTAACCCAGAACAAGGTATCGGAAGCCAAAGCCCGCCTGGCCAAAATCAAAGAGGAACAACTTCTTTTCAAAGAGGGGATCGGTCTACAGATTCGAGATACATTCCTCTCCCTGAATGCCGCCGAAAAATCGTATCAGGCAACCCTCGAGGCCATGAACGCAGCCGTAGAAAATCGCGACCTGAATACCCGGGCTTATCGACACGAGTTGGTGGAGACCGAAGATGTCATTCGTGCCCAACTGATGGAATCATTTATGGCCGCACAACATTACAAGACGCGCTACGACCATCTGGCTCTTCGGTCCCGGTTGAAACTGTTGGTAGGAACCGAAATACAGCATAAACTGATCCGGCAATGAAGAAACCCACCCTGAGAAGCCTGGGACAAAAATTTAAAGGCCATGGGGCAGGCTTAGGCCCATCGATTTGTACCGCAGCGTTTTGCCTGGCGGCTGTGATATTCGCACATGCCGCCCCGACAAACGGTGCCGACCGGGCCCCCTTCAAGCTGGCCTTTTCTTCCAGCATGTTTTCTCAGGTCAATGAAAACGATGCCCGCGCTGCTATAAAAGTCTGGATCATGACGGTGGCGAAAGATAAAAATATCCCCGTAGATCCCGATCCGCACATTCAACATTCGGTTGACGATCTGATCCAATTCGGCCAGAACAATGCCGTAGACGGGTTTGGCCTCACCACTCCCGAGTTCCCCCACCTGAACCGGAAGATTAAAATCGACCGTCTTGCCCTTGGCGTACATAAAGGAAAAATCACCGAAGAGTATCTGATACTGGTGCGGCAGGACAGCGGAATAAAAAGAGTCGAGCAACTGCGAGGACGCAGTATAAACCTGTTAAGCAGTCCGAGAATGAGTCTCGCCCTGCTATGGCTCGATACGATACTTCTTGAAAGCCGGCAAGGCCAAGCCAGCATTTTTTTCGGAACGATTACAAGATCTTCCCGCCCCGCGCAGGTAACACTACCGGTGTTTTTCGGCAAGACAGACGCCTGTGTGATTTCTCGAACAACCTTTGAACTGATGGGGGAACTCAACCCGCAACTGAAACACCAACTGAAAATCCTGGCCGCCTCCCCAGCGGTCATACCGACAGGATTTGCCTTCCGTGCAAAACGATACGATCCGATCGATTCCAGAATCATAGAAGCCATGGAACAACTCGGAAACACTCCGGCCGGTCGCCAGATTTTGGCCCTCACCCAGTCGGAGCATATCAAATCCTGCCCCGTTTCTTGTTTAAACGAGAGCTTACAACTTCTGAACAGGTATCAACGATTATGCAGAACAAATGGCATAAAACCATCGACAACATATCCATAACCCCCTCGGGGGGTCCAGATAAATGTTAAACAAAACAGACCAAGCCGAACGCCATAATCTGAACGAAAGAGCTGCCAGCGGCACACTCCCGCAACCGGGGCGACAGCTTTTCGACGGGATACAGAGACATCGAGGGAGTCTGCCCATGATTTTGGTTGTCTGTCTGCTTCTCCTGGGGATGTCGTCAATCGACCGGATCGCCATGGCCGGAAACGAAAAAGAATTGTTCCGGGTAGGGTTTTCAAAGAGCACCTTCAGCAATATAAACGAAAACGACGCCGTAGCCGCACTCAAAGTCTCGTTCGATACCGTCACTAAGGAGCTTGATATCGCCACGGAGCCGGTCACACGCACCTATAATGATGTTCAAACGATGAAACAGGACTTGCTCGACAAAAAGGTCGACTCTCTGGCCCTAACCGCCACAGAGTACCTGAACCTGCGCCACTTTCTGGATGACAACTGCTTTATCGTGGCAACAAATGGAAGGTATTCCAGAAACGAATATATCTTGCTGGTTCACCGGGACGGGAAAATTCAAAACCTCAAGGATTTACAAGGAGCGAAACTCGGCATCTTCACCTTTGGACTGGCCCGGATATGGCTCGACACGATTCTGATGGGAGAGCAACACCCTCCTGCCTCCAGGTTCTGCCAAGCCAAAGAATACGACGATGTTTCCCAAGCCGTGCTGCCCGTGTTTTTCCGCCGCATCGATGCTTGCGTCGTTGACCGCAATGGTTTCCAAACCATGTGTGAACTCAACCCGCAATTAAGCCATCAATTGAAAATCCTCGCCTCGTCGCCCACATTAACATCATTCAGTCTTGCCTTCCGACGGGGATACGAAAGTCGATTACGGCAACTACTGACGGATCAAAATGGATTCAACCGGCTGCTCTCCTCCAAAGCCGGACAACAGATTATGACCCTCTTTCATATAAGCGGGTTTGAAGCCCGCTCGGCCTCTTGTATGAAAAGCGCCGTGAAAATGCTTACGAGGCATGAACAATTGTTTAAAAACTATAAACGACACTATATAAAAAAACCGTAAAATTGACATCCGGGAAAACATACGATTTGTAGCCCTTTACCACGGCCGCAATAAATCGATGGCACCTCGTACCGGCAAATACGATACATCTCCCTCGGAGAGACCTAATGCTATTGAAGAATATCCGATTCTTTCTCATATACACATTCTGCCTGCTGCCGGTCCTGCTCACGCCGCTTACCGCAGCGGCCGACCAGACTCCGCTTACTCCTGTAAAATTGACCTTTGCCTTTGTCTCGAGGGCTTTTCTCGGTTTCAATGCTTTAGATATGGAAACGGCGCTAAAGGTTTTTGTCAGGGATCTCGGTCGACAATGGGGATTCGATGTTCAAACCGAGGTACAAAGATTCGAGAATGCCCAGCAACTCGAAAACATTGCCCCTGCCAATAGACCGGACCTCATCCTGGTCGATAGCTGGACCTACCTTGACGTGACCGATGGTGCATGGATGGAGCCCCTCTTTGTCACATCCGAAGAGGGTGACATAACGAACACTTATCTTCTCTTGACTCGAGGGGGAAAAATCAAAAATGTTTCCGAACTACGAGGAAAACCGATTAACGTGCTCACCACGACCAATGCCAATCTTGGTATCCACTGGTTAAGCGTTTATTTGCGGGATCATAAAATGGAACTTCCCGAAACATTCTTCGGCGAATTAACCTTTTCAAACGATCCGATGCAAGCTATCCTGCCGGTTTTTTTCGGTAAAAAAGATGCCGTGGTGACGAATTCCAAACAGTTAAAACTGATGACCGAACTCAACCCACAACTCGGCAAACTCGTGCCCCTTGCCGTCTCTGCACCCCTTGTTAACAACATTATCTGCCTGAAACGATCGGGGTGGAAATCGGAAGATTTCAGGCAACACCTGATCCAAGGCCTCCCCGACTTACACCTTGCAGAGATGGGAAGCCAGATTCTTTTACTTTTTAGAGTACAAAAACTTGAAAAGTTCACCCCGTCTTGCTTGGAAAGCGTGCGACGAATGCATAAAAATTTGCCCCTCGAGGTAAAAAACTTTCTCCTTCAGGCTCATAATCCCCGATAAGAGATTGGCGAGAATGTCTTTTCTAAAAAATATACAAAGTTCTACGGGACTTGCCCCCCGCATTGCCTTTTTATCATGGCTGTTGGCATTGATCACCTTGCTGACCTTCGTTCTATTGACCATTCCTCAGCAAAAGGAGATTTTGATCCGCAACCTGGAATCCAAAGCCAACGGCGTCGCGGTATCGTTGCACGATGTGGCCGCCGGAGCGGCGATAAACGATGACCTCGCAAGCGTGGTCACTGCCTGTCAGACCCTCCTCGCCGGTGACCCGGATCTCGAATTTTTGATCATCACTAAAAATGACGGATTTTCCCTGGTCAATCAGCAAACCGGCTGGCGGGTTGAGCCGCAAATCGACAGCTACTGGGTATCCGACAAACGCATACCGCAGGGGAAAATAACTACCGTTCCACTATTGAATCAGAGGGTATTTCACTTTGCCAAACCCTTTGACTATTCCGGCATCGAGTGGGGTTGGATTCATGTCGGCCTGTCCCTTAAGGATCACGATCACAGCGTTGCCACCCTGTATCGTAATACCATCGGGTTAATATTGGCCTGCCTTCTACTAAGTCTGCATCTCGCCCTTTTTTACGCCCGAAAAATCGTACGACCGATCCTACGTCTTAAAAAGCTGGTCCAAAAGATTGCCGACGGCGATCTTACCGTTCGGGCGGATGTCAACAGGCGGGACGAACTCGGCGATCTCGCCCAATCGGTCAACACCATGACCGATTCTCTACTACGCCGGGACCGTATCCTCGAAAGTGTCCGGTTTGCAGCCCAACTCCTGTTGCGGACTGAACAATGGGGGGACAGTATCCACGAAGTTCTCGCCAAACTCGGCCAGGCAGCGAAAGCTTCCCGGGCCTATTTATACGAGAACATTCAAAACGATACAGGACAAATCTGTTCCTCCAGGCGCTATGTGTGGGAAACCTCATCGGCCGCTTTGCAAACGGCCCATTCCCCCCTGGAGCTGGTTTCATATGACCATCCGGATCTTGAAAAGTATCGGAAAAAACTTGCAAACAACCGCATACTGAGCGGCGTGGTTTCCGACAAAAGCTCCGGTTTGCGTGCCTTGCTCGAACCCTTGGGCATTCGCTCTGTCATTGTCATACCGGTCTTTGTCAACAACATCTGGTGGGGCTTTTTGGGATTAGACGACTGCGATCGCTGTCGTGAATGGACCGAAGCCGAAAAAGACAGTCTGCGAGCCGCTGCAGAAATGTTGGGGGCCACCATAGCCCGACAAGGCATCCGAGATGCCCTGCTCGAAGCCAAGGCCACCTTGGAAGACCGCGTTAAGGAACGCACTCTGGAACTCCAGACTCAGGTCGCGGCCAAGGAGAAAGCCCTGTCGGAACTGGCCGAGGCCCAGAGTACTTTGGTCGAAGTTTCCCGCGCCGCCGGCATGACCGAGGTAGCGACCGGTGTGCTGCACAATGTCGGCAATGTCCTGAACAGCGTAAATGTCTCCAGCACTTTAATCATCGATCTGATTAAAAAATCACGGGTTGGAAATATCGCCAAAGTAGCGGAACTCATTCAGGATCATACCGATTGTTTGCCGGAATTTTTAAGCCAGGATGCACGCGGCAGTCAGATCCCCGTTTATCTGTCTTCCCTTGCCCTATCTCTGCAAGACGAACAAACATCTTTGCTTAAAGAAACCGAATCCCTGAGACAAAGGATCGACCACATCAAAGAAATCATCTCCATGCAACAGAGTTACGGTCGCGTCGGCGGGGTTGATGAAACCGTCTATCCCGACCAGCTCATGGAAGATGCGCTTAAACTCAATGCCAACGCCCTTGAACGGCATGGCATATCGGTACAACGACAATACCGTCATGATTTCCCGATTGTTACGGACAAACACCGGGTACTGCAGATACTTCTGAACCTGATTAACAATGCAAAACATGCCTGCTGCGAAATCGTGGGTGAGAAGAATATTACCTTGCAGATCGAAGCTCCCGATCCGGAACACATTCTCTTCCAGGTCACCGATACCGGCATCGGGATTCCCCAGGAAAACCTGACCCGTATATTTCAGCACGGTTTTACTACCCGCAAAACCGGCCATGGTTACGGCCTGCATAGCGGAGCCCTTACCGCCAGAGAGCTCGGCGGCAGCCTCGCCGTACACAGCGATGGGCCAAACACGGGTGCTACATTCACCCTCATACTGCCCATTCACCCAAAAGAGAGAGCATAATGCATCAGGAACCGATTATGACACCGCGCATACTCATCGTCGACGACAACCAATCGATCCATGACGATTTCAAAAAAATATTAACCAAAAAGAATGCTGCTGATACAGCTTTGGACGATCTCGAAGCGGCCCTTTTCGGCGATAGTAATCAATCTTTTTCAGCCCCCGATTACATCATCGATTTCGCCTGCCAGGGGCAGGAGGCTTTGGCCATGGTCGAACAAGCCGAAAGCGAAGAGGCACCATATTCTCTGGCCTTTGTCGATGGGCGTATGCCACCTGGTTGGGACGGCATTGAAACGATCGTCCATCTCTGGAAAGCCAGTCCCGAATTGCAAATTGTTCTATGTACGGCTTATGCCGATTACACCTGGGATGAAATCCAACATAAATTGGGAGACACAGACAGCCTGGTTATCCTGAAAAAGCCCTTCGACATCGCCGAAGTCCTTCAATTGGCCCATACCATGACCCGCAAATGGGAACTAAACCGCCAGATTCAGGGTCGTTTGCATAGACTGGCCTATTTCGACAATCTGACCGGATTGCCGAACCGCACCCAATTTCTGGAATCGTTAAACAAAACCCTGGCCATCGCACAAAGGAAACAAAAGCAAGCCGCTTTGCTGTTTATCGATCTCAACGATTTCAAAAGGATTAACGATACCCTGGGACACAGCATGGGGGACAAATTGCTCGAAATTGTTGCCAAACGACTTGCTGGATGTATCCGGGAATCCGATCTTTTGGGAAGCACATGCGAGGGCAGCAAAACCGCAAGACTCGGAGGGGATGAATTTACCGTCCTGCTACCGGAGGTGGAATCGGAGCAGTTTGTTGCAACGGTGGCCAAACGCATATTTCATTGCCTGACACGACCGGCTGATCTCGATAAACACCAGGTCATGGTCACACCGAGCATCGGTATAGCCTTATTCCCCAATGACGGCAAAGACGCAGAAACACTCATGAAATGTGCTGATATGGCGATGTATTTCGCCAAAAACAGGGAGCCGGAAAATTATCGATTTTATCAGGAATCAATGAACACCGAAGCATTGAAACGTTTGGCCATCGAAACACAATTACGTCATGCCCTGCAAAGACAAGAATTATCTCTTGTCTATCAACCGCAATTCGATCTAAACACCGGGGCGGTCAGCGGCCTGGAGGCTCTGCTACGCTGGGACAACCAGGAACTTGGGCAAATTCCGCCTAAGGAGTTCATACTGATCGCTGAAGAGACCGGTATAATCTACGATCTCGGCCATTGGGTGATGTGCACGGCATGTAATCAGGTAAAAACATGGCACAACATGGACATCGAATTACCCCGCATAAGCGTCAACGTATCCCCTAAAGAATTTATTCATCCGGACTTTTTGTCCAATGTCAAAACGGCCCTGGACGAAAGTGGCCTGGAGCCAGGGGGATTGCAGATAGAAATAACAGAAACCCTTCTAATGGAACATTACGAAGGCACAGCCAAAATCCTCGAAGAACTCAGCCGAATGGGCGTCCAGATTGCTATCGACGATTTTGGTAAAGGATATTCAAGTTTAAACAGACTGCATACATTGACGATCGACTGTCTCAAAATAGACCGCTCCTTCGTCAATGGAATCAGCGTGGGGTTCAAAGAACAGTCGGTTATCAAAGCAATTATCAGCATGGCCAGTGCCATGAATCTGAAAGTCATTGCCGAGGGGGTGGAAACAGAAAATCAGTTTACATTTCTCAAAGACAAGCATTGTCAGGAAGCCCAAGGCTATCGCCTAAGCCTGCCACTGACAACGGAGCAGGCTGAGTATTTTTTGCGGAAGACAAAAACTTCCGAAATAAGCACCTATCCTGGTCAATATCCTCCGGGGCTTCCCTGCTCCTGACCCTGGACCGATTCCCTACGAAAAAAAACATTTAACCATCATCGCAGGTGCGGCAGTATCGGACAAAGGCGCAATAACGGAAAGACCATCATAAGAGCATGAGTATTATGCCCATTATTCATTTTGTACGGGTCCTGCGGAATCGACTAAATCCAGCTTCGCACGCCAACGAGGCAGCGCTTCCGGGTAGTATCGCTGCACGTAATCGACCAGTTTTTCCCGCACCTCACAACGCAGATCCCAGCATTTTCCGGAATCGCTGGCGCTCACCAGAGCGCGCAACTGCAAGGTACGCTCACCGGCATCGGTTACCTGCAGCAGGCACACCCTGCCATCCCAAAGGGGGGAAGATTCACAAACCCTTTTGAGTTCCTTGCGAAGTGCGGCAATCGGAATTGTATAGTCGGCCCACAAAAACACCGTCCCCAATATTTGAGCCGACGTGCGGGTCCAGTTCTGAAAGGGTTGTTCGAGAAATTGGGTGATCGGCACAACCAGGCGTCTTTCATCCCATATGCGCACCACCACATAGGTCAGGGTGATCTCTTCGATGCGCCCCCATTCTCCTTCGATGACCACGACATCATCCAGGCGGATCGGTTGGGTAATCGCCAACTGAATACCGGCCACCAGGGTCGCGAGACTCTTCTGAGCCGCAAAACCGGCCACGATACCGATAAGCCCCGCCGAAGCCAGCAAGCTTATGCCAAGTTGCCGGATCCGCTCAAAAGTCATCAGCATGCAGGCCACCGCCAGTATACAGATAATGACCCAGACCACCCGAAAAAGCATGGTAACCTGCGTCATCATGACGCGCGCCTTGAGATTATCGGCAACGGTTACATCATAGCGCCTGAGTACCAGGGTGCGTCCGGCCAGCGTCGTATTGATAAGCAGCCAGGCACACACGCCGATCATCCCCAAAGCCAACACATGCCTTAACAAGCCGACCAGATCGGAAGGCCACCCCATCACCGGCAGGACCATGCCCAAAGCCCCCAGCATCGCCAGGATACGCAGAGGTCGCGTGCCATAGAGTCTTATCAAATCTCCACTACCGGGCCACGTTCTATCGGCGACTTTCCGCGCCAGCATCAACAGGAGCGTCATCCCCCCATACACCGCAGACAGCAGTAAAAGAAGACATCCGGCCGGTTTGGCCACGGTGAGATATCCAGTCAATCCGCCAACCTGCACCACCCTCCCCCTTTCGGCGTTATACGCCGGCGCACACCAAAAACAAAAAGGCCGGAACCTATGCCCCGACCTTTAGACAACTTCTATAACGTATTTGTCAAAACGCTGTTAAAGCAACAGGGAACATGCCTCAGCCTAAAAACAGGTTACGGCTGCGTGCCCGGTTGGCGAGAATGGTGTGATCGATTATTTCCCCACAGGCAGAGCATTTCCAAGCATCAAACACCCTCACGAAATCGTAATACTTTTCGGAATACATACGGCCTTTGCACTTAGGACATCTCATAAAATCCCCCTTGTCTGGAATAGTAACTGCCTACAGGTAACGGGTAATATAAAACATAGTTACACAACCTGTGCCAGATCCGGGAGAGACAAGCCGACAGCCGCCTTTCAAGACCACAAAAAACCTTTAATATTTATGTATTTTCAACAACTTGCGAGATATTTAATTTTCCTAAAAAAACTTTCTCAAACGCTTGACGGTAGCCGGCCCAATGCCGGAAACCCGCTGAACAGCCATGATTTCCCCAAAATCGCCATTTTTTTGGCGATCCTGCACGATACGTGCGGCCAATCGCGGGCCGATTCCCGGTAAAGCTTGCCAATCACTGACCTTCATGGTATCGGGATGAAGAGCAATGCCCAAACTCATGCGCTGCCCAGCCGGGACAAAAAACCTTTCTAATTCATATACTTTTGCATCTGTCGAGACGATTCTAAGCGCCTCGCCAGAACGCAAACAGGAATCAATGCCTTTATAAACCGGGAGATTTCCGGCATCGTCAGTAAACGCCATCTGAATGACGTCTGACACCCTCGACCCGTTAATAAAATGACGGTAGCCGATTTCCGGAAATCCTTCACCCAAAAAAACCGTCATATATCCGGGCCTGTTTACAGCAAAGGCCGGGGGTTCTTCCACAAAGGGAAAAACCGTCCGGCCCAGATGAAACAACAATATGGCGAGCAAGACAACAACCAGGAAGGAAGTCCCGTGCGCTCGCTTCATGACTCAGGAAGCGTCACTGTCTTTCAAGAGTTTGTACTGAAAAGCATCCACCAGGGCATAATAGGATGCATCGATAATATTATCGCTGACCCCTACCGTTCCCCAGCGTAAATCGGCGTCGCCCGATTCAATGAGAACCCTGGTCACCGAAGCCGTTCCCTGGCCTGCCGGGAGAACCCTGACTTTGTAATCGAGCAGTTGCATGTCTTTGATTTGAGGGTAAAAGTTTTCCAGGGCCTTGCGCAGGGCATGGTCCAGAGCATTGACCGGGCCGTTGCCTTCGGCAGCCGTGTGTTCCACATGTCCACCGACCTTGACCTGCACGGTGGCCTCGGAGAAAGGCTTATCCTCTCCCTCGCGCTTGCTGTCGATGACGCGAAAGCCGACCACGGAAAAAAACGGCCGTAAGGTTCCCAAAGCGCGGCGCATGAGCAAATCAAAGGATGCTTCGGCGCCTTCGAATTGATAGCCCTGGTTTTCCAATTCCTTAAGGCGTTCCAGAATTTCAATCGTCAGCGGATCCTTGCTGTCCAGCTTAATATTGAATTGCTCAGCTTTGGCCAGGATGTTGGAACGCCCCGACAAATCGGAAACCAGCACACGGCTGATGTTGCCAACCCGCTCCGGACGGATGTGTTCATAGGTTTCGGAATGTCTCTGAATCGCGGAAACATGCACCCCGCCTTTATGGGCAAACGCGGAGTTGCCCACGAAAGGTTGGTGCTTGTTGGGCACCAGGTTGGCCAGTTCGTAGACGAAACGCGAGACTTCCCGCAACGAGGCAAGCTGCTCGTTGGTAAGGCTCTCCTTGCCCATTTTCAACATCAGCGAAGGAATGATGGAACACAGATTGGCATTACCGCAGCGTTCCCCGAACCCGTTGATGGTTCCCTGCACATGCACAATACCGCAATCGACAGCCACCAGAGAATTGGCCACGGCGCATTCGCTGTCATTATGGGAATGGATACCCAGCGGCGTGGAAATATGCTTGCGGACCTCGGCAATGATCGGCGGCAGTTCGAAAGGCAGGGTACCGCCGTTGGTATCGCACAACACGATGCAGTCCACACCGGCCTGTTCGGCCGCCTGAAGCGTTTTTATGGCATACGCGGGATTGGCCTTGTAGCCATCGAAAAAGTGCTCGGCATCATAGAACACCTCCTCAACGTGCCGCTTCAGATACAGCAGGGAATCGTTGATGAGATCCAGGTTTTCGTCCAGACTGATACGCAACGCTTCGCGCACATGAAAATCCCAGGTTTTACCGAAGATGGTAACCACATCCGGCGCGGACTGGATCAGGGTGCGCAGATTGTTATCCTTGTCCGGGGTCGTTTTGGCCCGGCGGGTCGAACCGAACGCCGCAATTTTGGTCTGGCGCAGGGAAATTTTGCGGATTTCCTGAAAAAAGCTGATGTCCTTGGGATTGGACCCCGGCCACCCGCCTTCGATATAATGAATCCCCAGATCGTCAAGTTTTTGGGCGATACGGATTTTATCCTCGACCAGAAAGGATATCTCTTCGGCCTGGGTGCCATCTCTCAGGGTGGTATCGTACAATCGAATCGCAGTCATTGCATTACCTCTTGGCTGCAGCCGGGTATCCAGCGGAAACCCCTTATTCGGCCTTGCTATCTTTTTTATCCAGACCAAAAGCCTGGTGCAGTACACGAATTGCCAATTCCGTATATTTGGCATCAATAACACAGGAAACTTTGATCTCGCTGGTTGAGATCATCTGGATGTTGATACCTTCCTGGGAAAGAACCCGGAACATCTTGCTGGCAATCCCGGAGTGGGAACGCATTCCGACCCCGACAATGGATACCTTGGCGATATTTTCATCGCTGCGCACACCGGCCGCACCGATTTCCCGGGCGGTTTCCTCGACGGCCTTGAGAGCCTTCTTGAAATCGCCGCGCGGCACTGTGAAAGTCAGATCGGTAAGTCCGTCGTTGGACACATTCTGGATAATCATGTCAACGGTAATATTCGAAGTGGTCAGGGGAGTGAACAGCTTGGCGGCGACACCAGGCTTGTCAGGCACACCCATCACGGAAATCTTCGCTTCGTCTTTATTGTATGTAACGCCCGAAACCAGAACGGTTTCCATATCCTCGTCCTCCTTGGTAACCAGGGTCCCTGGATTATCGTTAAAACTGGAACGCACGTGCACGATCACGCCGTATTTTTTGGCGAATTCCACCGAACGTATCTGTAATACCTTGGCTCCGAGGGAAGCCATTTCGAGCATCTCGTCGTAGGAAATTTTCTCGATTTTGGTGGCATCCGCCACAATCCGGGGATCGGTCGTATAGACGCCGTCCACATCGGTATAAATCTCACAGACATCGGCTTTAAGAGCGGCGGCCACCGCGACGGCGGAGGTGTCGGAACCGCCCCGTCCCAGGGTGGTGAGGTTGCCGTCATGGTCGATACCCTGGAAACCGGCTACGACAATGATCGTGCCGTTATTGAGATCTTCACGGATATTCTTGTCGTCGATGCTTTCGATACGCGCCTTGCTGAAAGTGCTGTCCGTAAAGATGGGAATCTGATGGCCCAGATAACTTTTTGCCTTGTAACCCATGGACTGCAAACACATGGAAAGCAAAGCAATAGTCACCTGTTCGCCCGTCGACACCAGTACGTCATATTCACGTTCACTGGGAAAATCGCATAATTCATTGGCCAGAGCCACCAGTTTATTGGTTTCTCCGGACATAGCCGACACAACCACGACCACGTCATTTCCGTCGTCGTAGGTTTTGGCAACGCGCCGGGCGACATTGCGGATCCGGTCAACATCACCGACCGATGTCCCCCCATACTTCTGTACTACCAGGGCCATAGTCCCCTTCCTCCTTTTCAATATGGAAAACCAGGCGTTCAGGCAGAATGCGGTAGCAACCCCACCCCATGGAAACGTCTCGAAAGTCCTGAATCCGAGACTGTCTCCGGCCTGTCAACCTGCTTATACGATCCGTATTTCACATGGCAAACCAAAGCCGATAGAATGCAGCCTGGTTGCCTTTTTACAAACAATCCCGTTTGTGGATGCAGGCATGGTTTCAACCCTGCGATTGCCAAACGGATTGCAACGCCTCCAACAGAGTCTCGCCCGTCGGACCGACAGCGCAAAAACGAATGGCCCGCATATCGGGACCCCGATGCTGAATCCGGATAGCAAGATAGGTCGGGCACAGATCGTCAAAACGATCGGCCCACTCCACCACGGCGACCCCGTCTCCGGGCAGGTATTCCTCCAACCCGAGATCCTCCAGTTCGCTGGGATCCGCCAGCCGGTAAAGATCGAAATGATAAAGCGGCAAACGTCCCTCATACAAATTCATCAAAGTGTATGTCGGGCTGACGATCGGCTCGCTTTCAGGAATGTCCAAGCCGCGGGCGATACCCTGGGTCAGACAGGTTTTACCCGCGCCCAGGTCACCGCTCAAAAGCAGCACGACAGGATCTTTGATCACCTGGCCCAAACAACGGCCGAGGCGTCTGGTTTCTTCCGCCGAGGCGGTATCGAGAATCCACTCCGACACGGTTTAGAGCTCCATGTTGCGAATGATATCGAGCCGCGCAACGACCCCCAGCAGTTTACCTTCCTGCACCACCGGCACCATATGTACCGACTTTTCCAGCATCACGGCGACAACCTGGGAAACCGGTTCGTCAGGCGAGCAGGTCGCTACATCGGTGGTACAGATTTCCCGCACCTTCTGGGCGGTCATTTTCTTTACCTGCTCGGCGAAACGGTCTTCGCTCTCCAGATAAACGACCCAGTCGAACAGGGATACGACCGTCGGGATATGCAAGGGCTTATCCTGGGCAACGAGATCGGTCTCCGTCACGATACCCTGCAACATGCCTTCGGAATCGACCACTGGCATGGCGCTGACCCCGGTCTTGACAAACAAACGGGCCAGCTCATCGACGCTGGTTTCCATGGAAACCGTATGTACTTCGCTGGTCATGATATCACGGGCTTTCAGCATGATCATATCCCTTTCCGGATTGGAGACAAAAGCGGATCAGTTACCCTCGAACACGACAGTGGCAAAAGCGTAATCCCCATCATGGCTGCACGACAGCAGCAGACGGACGTGGCCACGGTCTTCAAACAGGCGGGCGGCCTCGCCATCCAGAACCAGGTCGGGCTTCCCCTCCGGATTGCGCACCACCGCCATATCCTGCCAGCGGATACCATAACGCAGTCCGGTTCCAAGAGCTTTCAAAAAGGCTTCTTTGGCGGCAAACCGTACGGCGAAATGGGGCGCAGGATCTTTCTTGGCCAGGCAGAAGCTTCGCTCCTCCTCGGTGAACAACCGTTCAAGGATGGCGGTCTTCCCGGCCTCCAGAAACCTCCGAAAACGCTGAATGCGCACCAGATCGTTACCCAACCCGCTCAGATACGGCATGTCAGGCCCCGCCGACCAGATCCTTCATTTCCCGCACCGCCCGGTCCATACCAACCAGAACGGCTCGCGAAATAATGCTATGGCCGATATTGAATTCCCGAATGCCGCCGATAGCTGCGACCGGCTGAATATTGAAATACGTCAATCCGTGACCGGCATGAACCAGCAGGCCCAGCTTGTTGCCGGCCTTAACCGCGTTGGTCAGCTTATCGAGTTCCTTGCTGCGCGTAGCGGCGCATGCGGCATCGCAGTAGGCACCGGTATGAATTTCGATGGCGTCGGCACCGATCCGGTGGGAAGCTTTAACCTGCTCCAGGTCGGGATCGATAAACAGGCTGACGCTTATACCCCCTTGCTTAAGCAGGTCGATATGCTTTTTAAGAGTCTGCCGCAGCAAAGCGACATTCAGGCCCCCTTCGGTGGTCAGCTCCTTGCGCTTTTCCGGCACCAAAGTCACGGCATCCGGACGCACTTTCAGAGCGATACCGACCATTTCATCGGTGGCCGCCATCTCGAGGTTCAGGCGGGTTTTGACGGTCTGCCGGATCAATTCCACGTCGCGGTCCTGAATATGCCGGCGATCTTCCCGCAGATGGATGGTAATCCCGTCGGCGCCGGCCAATTCGGCAAGGGCCGCAGCCGTCACCGGGTCAGGCTCGTTGGTGCCGCGCGCCTGCCTGATGGTCGCCACATGATCCACATTGACTCCAAGCAATGCCACGATTATTGCTCCTTTGTTCTGACGCCCAGGTGCCGCTCGATGACATCGGCAATTTCCTGGGCCAATCCGGTGATTTCAGCCTCGTCCTGCCCTTCAAGCATAATCCGCAGCAGCGGCTCGGTGCCGGAATAACGGATCAGCACCCTGCCGGTATCGGCCAGCTTTTCCTCGACGGCTTTCACCGTGCGCGCGATTTCCGGAACAATATTGATATCCTGGCGACTGGCGACACGCACATTGATCAACACCTGCGGCAAAGCCGTCATGACGCCGGCAAGTTCCGACAGCGGCTTGCCGGTACGTTGCATGATCGCCAGCAACTGGAGCGCCGAAACCATCCCGTCGCCCGTGGTGTTGTAATCCAGAAAAATCATATGCCCGGACTGTTCGCCGCCGAGATTATAACCGCCACGGCGCATCTCCTCCACAACATATCGGTCGCCGACCGCCGTTTTGACCACCTGCCCGCCGGCATTGCGCAAAGCGATATCGAGCCCCATGTTGCTCATCACGGTGGACACCAGGGTATTGTGCGCCAGCTTACCTTGTTTCATCATATCGAGGCTGCAAATAGCCATGATCTGGTCGCCATCGACTTCCTGGCCCTGTTCATCAACGAAAATCACCCGATCGGCATCACCATCCAGGGCCATGCCGAGATGAGCGCCATGCTCCTTGACCGCCTTGGCCAGAGACTCCGGATACAAAGAGCCGCAACCGGCATTGATATTGGACCCATTGGGCTTGACGCCCAGCGTAACAACCTCCGCCCCCAACTCCTCGAGAACCGCCGGGGCCACTTTGTAAGCCGCTCCATTGGCGCAATCGAGGACGATTTTAAGGCCGTTGAGATCGAGATCCTGAGGGAAGGAATTTTTGAGAAAGACGATATAGCGACCGCCGGCGTCATCCATACGAAACGCCTTGCCTACCTCATCGGCGACAGGACGCAGGGAGTCGATTTCGTTGCCGAAGATCAGTTTTTCGATTTCCAACTCCGTCGTATCCGGCAATTTAAAACCATCGGCGGAGAAAAATTTGATGCCGTTATCCTGATACGGATTGTGCGAAGCCGAGATCACCACACCGGCATCGGCCCGCATGGAAGAGGTGATAAAGGCGATACCGGGAGTCGGCAGAGGGCCGACCAGCAGCACATCGACGCCCATGGAACAGATGCCGGCGACCAGCGCATTTTCAATCATATAACCGGACAGGCGGGTATCCTTGCCGATAACGATACGATGCCTCCGGGTGTGATCCTTCTTGAATATATGAGCTGCAGCACGACCGAGCTGCATGGCGATTTCCGTGGTCATGGGGTAGATATTGGCGACCCCGCGCACACCATCGGTACCGAATAATTTTTTCTTCATAGCAACCATCATTCTCCTATCAACCCCTTATAACTCACCGGGACGTTGCCCGATTGTGATTTCAACCTCTACATTTTGAGGCGTCTTAAGCCGGGAAAATTTACCGCGATAGTCCACCGGCACCACCTCAACCAGGGTACTGCCTGCATTTTCGATGTTCAACGGGGCGGTTTCGACCTGCTGCAGCGCATCAAGCTCATCTTCGGCCCCTTCGACCTGTATCGACTCGGGATTCGTGCGTACCTTTTCAACCCAGTAGCCCTGGGCCGGCCGGCCCACAAGAACCGGTTTGACCCGCACGGTTTTCACCGTAATCCGGGATAGTTTGACATCGACGTAAGAAGGCGACAGCCGGGTCACCTTCAGGGGCGCCGGGATATTGAGACGCTCCTCGAGACGTTTGAAAGACGTCAATCCGACATCAAGCCCTTTCAAGTCGACAAGGATGCGCATATCCTCAGAGTGCAGATTCACCAGCAGCGTGCGCGGACCGCTGATACGAACCTCAACGACACTCGGCACATCGTTGGCCACCATCATGCCTTCCGGCATATTTTTCATTTCCAGAGGCACGGCATAGGAACGCTCGAGCTTACGCTCCCCCATGACGAAAAACCACAGGATTAGAGCAAAAACCAGCGAAAGAAGCTTCAGCGCCCAGTTTTCCGTCAACAGTTTAAACATGCTCACTTCTTCTTCCGGGTGTTGCGGGGCTCCAAAAGGGTTTTGAGCACCCGACTCAAGGCTGTGGAGTCAAGATCGCGGGTAATGCGTCCCCCGACCACCATGGAGATTTTCCCGGTTTCCTCGGAAACCACAATGGCAACGGCATCGACCAGTTCCGTCAGGCCGATGGCAGCACGGTGGCGCGTGCCGAGGGCTTTGCTGATATCCGGATTCTGGGATAAGGGCAGGAAACACCCTGCCCGCGTCAAGCGCCCCTGCTGTACGACCAGCGCACCGTCATGCAACGGCGAATAAGGTAGAAAAATGGAAGCAATCAGGTCGCTGGTAACCTTGGAGTCGATTTCGGTGCCGACTTCCAGGAAATCCTTGATGCCGGTTTCCCGCTCGATCACCACCAGGGCGCCGATACGACGATTGGCCATATTCACACAGGCTTTGACCAATTCGGAAATGATTTCATTTTCCTCCCGATACGACAGATCGGTAAAAAACGGGTTGGCACCAACATGGATCAGAGCCCGCCGGATATCGTTCTGGAACAGCACGACAATCACCAGGATGATGGACGACAGGAAGTTATCCAGTATCCAGTGCAGGGTATATAACCCGGTCACCTGGGATGTCACATAGACCAGCAGAATCACGGCCAGACCGAACAGCATCTGAACGGCACGGGTTCCCTTGATCAGAAGGATGATACGGTAGATGATAAAAGCGACGATAACGACATCGAGCGGATCAAGCAGCCACCTGAAATTCTGAATAAAATCGAAAAATCCGCTCATTGTTGATTATCCGCTCATTGAACAATAATGTTTTAGGGCAGCTGCCGATGCACCACAGACCATGCCATAAGAGCCGCCTCCCGAGCCGCACGCACATCATGAACCCGAAAGATCTGGACCCCACACGCCACCCCCAGGGCAATGGTGGACAGGGTACCGCTCAGACGTTCGGCAGGATCGGGCTGGCCGATGACCCTGCCGATGAAACTTTTACGCGACGTTCCCAGCAGCACCGGCAGGCCGAGGGCATGCAGTTCCCGCAACCGGCTGAGAATCTCCAGATTGCCGGCAAGGTCCTTGCCGAACCCGATACCGGGATCGACGGCCAGCTTGGCGCGCGGAATCCCGGTCTCTTCCGCCAGGACCACCGCCCTTTGCAGGTAATCGACAACCTCTGCGAAAAGATCTTCATACACGGTGTCGGCCTGCATATCTTCGGGCCTGCCGCGGGTATGCATGAGGAAAGCGCCGGCACCGCAATCCGCCACCGTCCGGGCCATGTCGGCATCGAATGCAAATCCGCTGATATCGTTCACGAATTCGGCTCCGACAGCCACCGCGGCACGCGCCACGGCACTTTTATTGGTATCGATGGATAAAGGGCAGGACAGTCTGTCGGCAAGCGCCTCCAGAACCGGCACCACCCGGTCGATCTCTTCCTGCTCACTGAGCAGAGCCGCTCCCGGGCGCGTGCTCTCGCCTCCGACATCGATGAGGTCCGCTCCGTCAGCCTGCATGCGCAGGGCCCGTGTCACGGCATCCTCCACAGAGGCGGCGCGGCTTCCGGAAAAGAAGGAATCCGGGGTAACATTAAGTATCCCCATGATCAAGGGACGCTGCAAATCGAGTCGGCAGCTACGCCCCTGCATGATGGTCGGAAGCACGGACGGGTCGGGAAGCCCCCACCCGTCCGCACAACATCTTTCGGTAGTTACCTGCCGGTCACAGCGCATTTATACCTCAACGGTCGGCGCATCGTCTGCCGATTCGTTTTCACTCTGAGGTTCCGCCTGGGCGTCTTCGCCGAGAATCATGCTGCGAACTTCTTCGCCATCGATGGTTTCACGCTCCAACAGGGCTTCGGCGACGCGCACCAATCCCTCACGGTTTTCCTCGAGAATCTGGCGGGCATGATCGTAACTCTGCTGCACGATACGCCGGATTTCCGTATCGATCTCCACGGCGGTGGATTCGCTGTAATTGCGCGTATGACCCAGGTCGCGACCAAGGAAAACTTCGCCTTCCTTCTCGCCGAATGCCAGAGGACCGATTTTGTCGCTCATCCCCCATTCGCAAACCATTTTGCGCGCGATATGGGTGGCACGCTCGATATCGTTGCTGGCACCGCTGGTCATTTCACCAAACACCAGCTCCTCGGCCACACGCCCGGCGAGCAGACCGCATATGGCGGTTTCCAGCCCAACGCGGGACTGGTTGTATTTTTCCTCTTCGGGAAGGAACATGGTCACCCCAAGAGCCCGACCGCGCGGAATAATGGAAACCTTGTGCACCGGATCCGCCTCCGGCAGGAACAAAGGCACCACCGCATGTCCCGCCTCGTGGTAAGCCGTGACCCGCTTTTCCTTCTCGGTAATCACCAGGGAGCGACGTTCGGCTCCCATCAGCACCTTGTCCTTGGCGGCTTCCAGATCCTGCATGCCGACTTTTTCCTTATCACGGCGGGCAGCCAGCAAGGCCGCTTCGTTGATAAGATTGGCCAGATCCGCCCCGGAGAAACCGGGCGTGCTCTTGGCCACGACGTCAAGGTTCACATCGTCATCGAGAGGCACCTTGCGGGCATGCACATCCAGAATCATGGCGCGGCCCTTGATATCCGGACGCGGCACCACCACCTGCCGATCGAAACGACCCGGCCGCAGCAGGGCGGGATCGAGGACATCGGGACGGTTGGTTGCGGCGATCAGGATAACCCCTTCGTTGGACTCGAAACCGTCCATCTCCACCAGCAACTGGTTGAGGGTCTGCTCCCGCTCGTCGTGCCCGCCACCCAGGCCGGCACCGCGATGGCGCCCCACGGCATCGATCTCGTCGATAAAGATGATGCAGGGCGCGTTCTTCTTGCCTTGCATGAACAGATCGCGCACCCGGCTGGCGCCGACCCCGACGAACATCTCGACAAAGTCAGAGCCGGATATGGAAAAGAACGGCACCCCGGCCTCTCCCGCAATGGCACGGCCGAGCAGAGTTTTACCGGTTCCGGGAGGGCCCACCAGCAACACCCCTTTGGGGATGCGGCCGCCGAGTCGGGAAAACTTCTTGGGGTCCTTGAGAAAGGCGACGATCTCCTGCAGTTCGTCTTTGGCTTCGTCGATACCGGCAACATCCTTGAAGGTAACCTGGTTGCCGCTTTCGGACAGCAGCCTGGCCCGACTTTTGCCGAAACTCATGGCCTTGCCGCTACCGGACTGCATCTGACGGATAAAAAAGATCCATACACCGATGAACAGGATGATCGGCCCCCAGTAAAACAGCATGGTCATCCAGAACCCGCGGTCCTCTTCGGGCTTGGCCTGGATGGTAACCCCCTTGGTGCGCAACACCTCGACCAGACGCGGGTCATTGGGCGCAAAGGTTTTGAAGGCCGCGCCATCCTGGTCCTTGCCTTCGATATTGGAACCTTCCAGCATGACTTCCTGAACGGTACCCTCTTCCACGGCATCCAGAAACGCCGTATAGGATATGGCTTTCGGCTCATCTTTTCGATTGGTCATGAGATTAAACAGGGTAATCATGACCAGGGAAATGACCAGCCAAAGAGCCAGATTCTTAAAGATCGGATTCACTGTTCCCCCTTACTTTGTGCGGCAACGCCCTCTCTATGCCAGAATAGGGCCAAAACCACTGAAATGTTTTCGAAATTTATCATAATCCCTTTACTTTCACAAGCTTTGATTGGGTCGGGACAGGCCGGAAGCGACCAGCCTCAACACCCGCCCCCCAACAGTTTGCGGCCAACGTCCGTGACCGCGCCGCAGGCCCGGCAACCAGAGGATTTCGTCCGCCACAACCAGAGGCCACGAACGCCGTATTTCCCGATCGATCTTGGCGTCGATAAAAAAATCCTTGAGCTTGCGATGACCGGGAGCGCCGCACGGATAGAAGCGGTCGCCTTTGCGAAACGGACGCACCAACAAGGGAAACGGCACCTTATCGGCATCGAACTCTGTCGCCCATCGGTCTTCCCCGAGACACCCCTGGTTCAGGGAGACGCTCAAGCGACCGCCACCGGGCAGATCGTACACCCCCGGCCCCGGCACCACAACAGCAAAGTCCGTCGGATCCGGTGGCGGCGCCGTACGCAGCCACAACCGTTCATAACGCCGCGCCGCCCAGACTCCCGGCAAGTGCGCCTCCGCCTCCGAACGCGGGGCATCCAGCAAATCATCCAGGGATGCCAGGTGTTTGGCGCCAATGCCGCGCAAATCACCGCGCAACCGCAGCAGCGCTCCGCGCAGCACCCGACTGCGCAGCGCGGGATGCAGGCCGGTTAACCCCTGCCGGGACAGCCACAGCCCATCATCGCCCTCTTCGCAGGACGACTCCAGGTATGCATCGACCTGCTCGGTCCAATAATCTTCTTCCACAGCGATACGTCGGCTCAGGCGGGCCAGATGTTCTTCAATGCGGGGGTTGAAGTCACGCAGCCGAGGCAGCAACTCATGTCGCAAACGGTTGCGGGTAAAAACGGTATCCGCATTACTGGCATCTTCGACATGGGGAATCTGGTGATCGTCAAGGTAGGCAAGGATGTCCTGGCGGGAAAAAGACAGTAGCGGACGAATGAAAGGGCCGGAACGCAACCGCATGCCGGCAAGACCCGACAAACCGCTACCACGCAGCAGGCGATGCAGAAAGGTTTCAACCTGATCGTTCCGGTGATGTCCAAGGGCGATAAAACGACAGCCCTCAACCCGGGCGGTTTGCTGCAGAAACTCCCGCCGTGCCTCCCGGGCGGCCTCTTCCAGACCCTGTTTATGTTGCCTGGCCAAAGCCGGCACATCCCGGTGACCTACGGTCAAAGGGACATCTCGCCGCCGGCAGAAACGTGCCACAAATGCCGCATCGTCCGCGCTTTCCGGACGCATGCCATGATCGAGATGCGCAGCCAGGATAGCAAGCTGCAAACTATCGGCAACGTGCAGCAACACGTCGAGCAGTACCATGGAATCGGCGCCGCCGGACAACCCCACCAGAATCGCGTCTCCAGGGCTTACCTGTATGTCGTTTACAAGAATGCGCTTAAAAAGAGCCTGCATTGATCGACAAGACCTCCGGCAGCTCAAAAAAGAAAAGGCCCTCACTGGTATCCAGGAGGGCCTTTTATATGGTGGCGGTGCAGAGATTCGAACTCCGGACACTGCGGATATGAGCCGCATGCTCTAACCAACTGAGCTACACCGCCTTGGTGTTATTTAGTTCGTTTCAGGGGTCACCCCCTCAGGTGGGCTATCTTATAAACCAAAGCCTTCGAGCTTGTCAAGCATAAAGCCGAAAAGAAATGTCGATTATTTTAACCGACCCGATTCCTCACGACAGGCCTCCCAGGAAAAACCAGTGCCAGAACATCACAAGACCTCCGGCAAGGCCGGCCCAAGGCACTTTTTAGCGTCGCGGCAAACAATGTACATCTTGACATCCACCACAGAAAATAATAAGTAGCAGCCAGATATGTTCCACCGATGGGCAACAACAAACGCTTTGCCAAAAAAAAGCCCTCGCGCACAAGGGTACCAGGCAGCGCCGACATTCATCCTTGCAGAAAAAAACGGAGGTTACGCAATGACCCAACTTGTTGAAGGCTCCGGAGCTGGCATCCAGAACGAAGATACGCTAAAGGACAAGTACCTGACTTTTTCCCTGGCCGAAGAGAACTACGGCATTGAAATACGCTATGTCATTGAGATCATCGGCATTCAGAAAATCACCAAAGTCCCCAACCTGCCGATCTTCATCAAAGGCGTCATCAATCTGCGCGGTAAGGTCATTCCGGTGATGGATGTACGTGCCCGCTTCGGCCTGCCGGCACGCGCCTACGACGAACGCACCTGCATCGTGGTGGTGAATGTCGACGAAAAAGCCATGGGATTGGTTGTCGACCATGTCAACGAAGTCGCCGGGATCCCCGAAGCACAAGTCGAACCGCCCCCCGCTTCCAATCATTCCCAAGCCGGGCACTATATCAGCGGTATCGGCAAAATGGACGACGAGGTAAAGATCCTGCTCGACGTCGAAAGGTTGATAATCCGGAATTAAGGAGCAACCTGAAACGACCTTTAACAACAGCCCAAAAAGCGCATACAACATCCTTGCTTCCATGCGGGGCTCTTTCTCTTAATGGGAAGCGCCCCGCACCACCGCCTCCCAGCCCTCTGCCTACCCCTTTGCCTTTGCTGCGTTTCAAAAACAGCCGTCACCATACTAAAAAGCCGCAATCCTTGATTCCCATCAAGGGGCAGGTCTCTTTTTGATGCAAAGATCGGATTCAAAGACACCGACTCTGTTTCATCAATCTGAAATACCGGAGGCCATCATGAACAAACATCCCGATAGCGGAAACCTTGTCCCTGGCGTCGCCCATAACATGACCGACCTGGTGACCACCCAACCCGGAGCGATCGTCAGCCGCACTTTGACCCAAACCCCGGTCGGCACTCTTACCCTGTTCGCCTTTGCCGAAGGACAGGCCCTGTCCGAGCACAGCGCTCCTTTTGACGCCTTTGTTCAGGTTCTGGCAGGCCGCGCCGAAATCACCATCGGCGGCGAGGTCGTTTCAGCCAAGGCCGGCGACCTGGTCGTCATGCCGGCGGATATTCCCCATGCCGTAAATGCCGCCACCGACATGAAAATGCTGCTCACCATGTTCCGCACACAGCAACCGGCATAAACACGCGCCACATAAAACACTGTCGCCTCCCTGGCAAACATGCTAGAACGACCCCATATCTCCATAGCTTTTTCATGTTTCCAAGGAGGCCTTTATGCTGGAGCGATTATTCCATCTCAAGGCGAACGGCACCTGCCTGCGCAACGAAATCGTGGCGGGGGCGACCACCTTTATGGCGGCCGCCTACATCATCTTCGTTCACCCCGACATGCTGGCCGCTACCGGCATGGACAAGGGCGCCCTGACCACCGTCACCTGCCTGGTGGCCGGTCTTGCCAGCCTGCTCATGGCGCTATGGGCCAACGTTCCGATCATGATGGCACCGGGCATGGGGCTCAACGCCTTTTTTACCTACACGCTGGTCATAAACCAGCACATCCCCTGGCAGACCGCCCTCGGCATCGTCTTTTTATCCGGCATCATCTTTCTGCTTCTTACCTGGCTGGGTTTTCGCGAACGCATCCTGAAAGCCATCCCCGTCTCACTGCAATTGGCCACCGCTGTCGGCATCGGCCTGTTTATCGCCTTTATCGGCCTGCAGAAACTTGGCCTGATCGTCGATAACCCCGCCACCCTGGTCGGCCTCGGCCCCATTACCCGCCCGGTACTGCTCGGGCTTATCGGCCTGCTGCTGGCTGTTTTCCTGGAAATCCGCCGGGTGCGCGGCGCCCTGCTGTTTTCCATCCTCACCGTTACGGCACTGGCCTTTTTCAGCGGTGAAGCGCAATTGCCCGATTCCCTGGTGGCCATGCCGCCCTCCCCGGCGCCCATAGCCTTCAAGCTCGACATTCTCGGCGCCCTGAACCTTTCCTTCTGGGCCGCCGTCTTCACCTTCATGTTCATGGACCTGTTCGACAGCCTCGGCACCCTGCTGGCGGTCTGCCGCGAAGCAGGTATGGTTAAGAAGGATGGAAAAATTCCGGGACTGCCGCGCATGCTCAGCGCCGATGCCCTGGCCACGGTAGGCGGAGCCGTACTTGGCACCAGCACCACCACGGCCTTCCTTGAATCGGCCAGCGGCGTTTCCGATGGTGGTCGCACCGGACTGACCAGCGTGGTGACCGGTCTTCTGTTTCTACTGTCTGCCTTTTTCGCCCCCCTGGTCGGAGCCGTACCGGCCTGCGCTACGGCACCGGCCCTGATTATGGTCGGTATCTTTATGATGCGCGGCATGGGGCAGATCGATTTTTACGATTTTGAAGAAGGGGCGCCGGCCTTTCTGACCATTCTGTTCATGCCATTGACCTATTCCATCTCCAACGGCCTGGCCTTTGGTTTTCTGTCCTACGCCCTGATCAAGATCCTGCTCGGCAAATGGCGCCAATGCGACCCTTTTTTGCTCGGCGCGGCCCTTCTCTCCCTGATCAGCCTGTGCCTTTGACAGCCGCGACGTAAACGCAAAATCAAAAAACGATAGCAGACGAAAAAAAACCTGTTGACACAACTCAAAAGCTTTTGTTATAAACTCCTCCACAACGCACGGGGCTATAGCTCAGCTGGGAGAGCGCTTGAATGGCATTCAAGAGGTCAGCGGTTCGATCCCGCTTAGCTCCACCAAGAATCAAGGGGTTACGGAAATTTTCCGTAACCCCTTTCCAGTTGTCGCGTACACATGCGTTCACACCCTGCGTACACATTTTTAAAACCTCAATATATACAAAGCCCCCGGCGCACTATTGCGGTCAGGGGCTTTTTACTTTCAGCGGCAGATAAATTTGACGGCCTCGGGCATTATTCAGGTAAAGGAGAAATCCGCCCCCCCCCCAAGGCGGACCAAAGGGAGATTACCTCGATCCGGAACTGGCCCGGATGTCAAGTAAGCTTCCCCAAATGAAAGACATGACAAAAGTAGAGTTTTCTGGCGCACTACGACCAGGAGGCTCTTATGAAAAAACCACGATTCACGGAAACGCAGATCGTTGCCATTTTCAAGGAGACTGACGCGGGCACGCCGGCCAAGGATCTCTGCCGCAAACACGGCATTTCCGACGACACCTACTACAACTGGAAATCCAAGTAAGGTGGCATGCAGGCATCCGACCTAAAACGCTTGAAAGAGATGGAACAGGAACTCTCTCAACTCAAGCGCATGTATGCCGACATGGCCTTGGAAACCGGGCGCTGAAAGATCTAATTGAAAAAAAGCTTTAAGGTCGCCTGAGAAGCGTAAAGCCGTAACTTACTTGATTGCCGAAGACCGTTTGTCCGTACAGCGCAGTTGCCGTTGTATCGGCCCGTCTCGGGCGGCCTATTACTTGATATCAAAAAGCCTGAATCGTGACGCTGAGGTCATCCAGGCGATCAATGCGGTGATCGACCGGCATCCCCGCTGGGGGTTCTGAAAAACCTATAAAGTATTGCGTCGCAAGGGGCATCTTTGGAACCATAAGCGGGTGTATCGCGCCTTCTGCGAGCTACTGCTAAATCAAAAACGCCGCGCAAAGAAAAGACTGCCGAAACGGGTTAAGCAGCCACTTTATTTGCCGCAGCTCCCGATCCAGGTTTGGTCCGCCGACTTCATTAGCGATACGCTCTATGCCGGAAAACGATTTCGCACCCTTAAGGTGATCGACGACTTCAATCGCGAGGTGCTTCAGGTTGAAATCGACACCGCGATTACCGGCCGACGCCTAATCCGGGTCTTTGAGAGACTACGCTTGAACCGTGGCCTTTCAAATCTGCTCCGGGTGGAAAACGGCCCGGAGTTTCTAAGCAGCGAGTTTGTAACTTGAGCCGAGTCTGTCGGGATGATGATCCACTACATCCAACCCGGCGAACCGAACCAGAATGCATACATCGAGCGCTTCAACCGAACCTATCGGAACGAACTGCTTGATCTGTATCAGTTCCGGAATCTGGCCGAAGTCCGGGAGGCCACTTCCTGGTGGATGATCGATTACAACGAACAGCGCCCTCACGATTCCCTGGGGGGATCTGACGCCGGTAGAATACATGTCAAGAAACGCCGAAACCTCAACTTTCGACTGTCTACTTGACGGGGAAGCTTACGGTGCCAAATCTATTAAAAAGTAATTTGAGGGCTTGAAGAGAATTTTACGCAAGGTTTGGCACTGAGGGGGGCTAGAACTGATTGACCCACATTTGGAGGATGGAGTAGTAAAACAATAGTACAGCTGGGACAGCCACTATAATGGTTCCAACAGAAATATCGACGAGAACAAGAAGCCATCCATGTTTTCTACAACGGTCATCTAGGTCATCGTATATTTTTTTAAACCTAGAGGATAGTGCAACATAGTCACTTTTGAGAGTTTCAAGTTGATCGTTAATTTCTTCCTTTATGGCACCTAGGCTTGCTTTTTGATTTCGCAAGAGCATCGACATGAAAAAAGCAAAGACCAAGGAGGTTAAAAAAACAAGACTGTTTTTAATGTTAAAACCTTTTCCCATTTGTGACCAAGCAAGTAGTGCCGCAATAGGGACGGCAAGTAATTGATTCTGAATTTCGGAAAAGTTTTTGTTCAATTTTAGAATATATTCAAGTTTCTTGTTGCTTATATCCTTGAATATGCTATCAAAAGAAAACTCAGATACATACAGTTGATAATTATCCAAGAATCTTTGATATATATAATCCAGCCTATTTAATAACGCAGAAAACCTATTCTCTTCTGGTATTGTCTGAAGTTCTTCTAGCAGTATCCTCTTTAATATTGATCTTCGTTGTTCAGCGTGAACTTTCTCTGTCAAGACTGTTTCCAAGCTATCAACACAAAGTAATGATCTTAGGTCTTTCTTGAGGTAGCGTACTTGGACCTCCAGTTTTTCCCTCTGGAGAAAAACAAACCTAAGATGACCTGTTGATGAATCGAAGTGGTCGGATAGAGATTTTAGAAGGTCTATAAATTTAATAGTGTCAAGATATCCACGAAGAAGCGTAGAAGGTTGTGTTGTAGATGGATGATATTCATCCGTATCCGCAACGAAAAAGGTTTCAGGGGGGGAATGTAAATGGGTGGGATAATTTAATAAATCATCAAGGCTCCTGGAGAAAAATGATGAATTGCTTCGAGGCGGTTGAAGTTGGATTTCACAGAATTCGCCAGATTTAGGAATGAGGGCTTTTGGATCTGGAGGGAAAAGAAGAGCCTCGTCCTCTAACTTGGCTATTAATGCACAGTTTTCATTGGTACGTTCGATTTCTCCAAGGCAGTCCCCATCTTCCCATCTTTTGTTAGTCATTTGATGGTAGGCTTTGACAAATAAAGATAGCCTTGGAGAAATATCACACATCACTGAAAATCCACTAATTGCCTGATAAAATCAGGGTTAAGTTCTCGAATTAAAAGACTTTGGTCAGCATTGAGAATAACTCGTGTGCCAAAATCTTCCTGATTAAATTGGATTTTAACAGAACCATCCTTTATTACAAATGTTTTTAAACCTTTGTAAATATTCTTTACGGGATCAAAACCATCGCCAAGTGGATACTCTTCGGCATTTTCATTAATAAATGTAAGAAATGCTTCAGGTTGCTCATCATCAATTCTATGTGATAGGGCCGCAAGTGATACTGTTTCTTTTGCCAATCGCTTTTCGTCAAAATAATTAAATACAGCCGCATGCAATTGTCGGCGTGTTTCTGCATCTAAATTGCGCTGGTCGCCAAAGGCTTTTACGGCACGAAGTGTTATCTTATTCATTTCAGTTGAGTTGCAAAATTCTTCACAACCAATGAATTCCCTAAAATAATCCGAGAAGCCATCATCGCCACCTCTGCGTTTTGCAAATGAAAGGTATCGTTCACCATTGTTTAGCCAAGAAGTTACATTTACCCTCGCCATTTCGTGAAGATGCTCAAGATCAATATGTACCGAACCTGTTAAATTTAGGTTTTGATCAAAAGCAAGTCCAGGTCTATGTTTTATTGATGCAACAATAAGAAAATCGGCATTATTTTCATTGTATGAAGCTAAAAGGATGTACCCGCCAGTTGCTAATTGTACACCTGTAACCTTTGCGACCAAGGTGCGCATGGCATTGTGACTAAATTCAACAAAATCCACCTCATTATTAAGATGTCCGTTAAGGGATGTGCTTAAGGGGTAATTTATTGTGTCTTGGTGAAAAACTCCGTATCCACGTGCAGTTTTTTCATTATAAAGCTTGCGTAAAGAAGTGATGAGTTCCGAGAGTTTATCGTCAACAGGAAGCGGCTCCTCTCTTAGTCTAAGGTCTGGATTTTGGTGTCTTTCCTTCTTAACTAAATGGACAATAGCGTTGTGGATTTCCACTTCAGCCCTCCTTTGTTTATATATAGAAATCAATAATTAGTGAAAGAAAAGGAAAAGCACATAGCATTAATAGTTCTTCGCAAAAGTTGATCTCAATATTAACAAGGTTGTATTGACCTTCGGCGAGTTCGTTGGTGATTTTTATTTTGTTGACCATGGTGCCCATCTTTATGTAGATGTCACCGCTGTGAACGGTGTTGCTATTGCCGCTGATAGCGAAAACCGAGACATGTATATTTTTCTCTAATTTTCACTCAAAAGTTCCGGGTTCACCTCACTCATTAGCAAGGCAAAGGAGGCCCTCCTAAAATATCCATATCCATCCCGCCCCAAAAGAAAGAGCCGACCTCCGTATCTTCTCCAACAGGGCGGGTCTAGTCACTTAACACAACCTTGATTCTTCCCCGGGAGGTCCCCGCCAGCATTAAAAGCAGACTAATAAATACAGACAAAAAACCCTTACCGTAAAACATTCTAATGTTTGCCCATATCGCATATCCATAATGGTAGACGCAGACTAAGGAGCGCAGCACTCACCAGAAAACAGGGACTACTGATATTCAGTTTTGCACGACTACCCCGCCCTGTCTTTCTGGTGCAATGAAAGGTCATACATTTTCCGTCATTTCATGCAGTTCACCGGCCATCTGCTCAAAAACTTGTCTGAAGCTGTCTCGGCTCTCTTTCATGTTTTGTAGAATAACCCCACCTTGCTCAAGTTGATCGTCGCTTAATGCAAAAATAGGTACATTGAACTTTTGTGACTGCGCGATCAATGAGTTAAAATCTGCAACGTTGGCCAAATTATATGGTTCATCAGTCGCTGAATAATTTGCAAATTCTTCCTTACTTATTGCCATACCAATCGGTTCAAGTGCAGGAATTAGTTTTTCTGAAACAGTCTCTTTGATTATATCAATCCAGCGTTGAAACGACTTGGCGGGGGCACCACTTCTTGGCCTATATCTCTGAGAGATAAATCCTATGAATTTAGGTGGTATATTAGGAAGCCTATAGTCGACTTCTCTATCTCGAAAAGGAGCCACAGCCTCATTCCACCTTGGAATAACACTTGAGAGAGACCTGATTGCTTGTGCGCAGAAAAAATCTGGTGACGTTGGAACTATAAAAAAATTACTGGACATCAATAGGCACTCATTTAGTGCCCCAACGCTGGGACTCATATCAATTATAATATATTCAAAGTCATGCGCTTCCCCGGTTATACGAAGCAACTGCCCAATACTACCAGGCAAATTCTTAATCGCTGGAATAGCCTCACTAGTTGTCAACGCAACGCTTACTTGCGTCTCAATCTCCGAAAGCGCTAAATTACCACAATAAATGAATAAGTTGTCATTCGCTGTCGGAGCTGGATTCCCAGGCTGCAGGCCGGTCATTCTTCCGGACATTACTGGTTGAAGCCCAGTTGAAAGGTCACAACCTGGATTGGCCGCGTAGAAATCTTCAATATCCTCTACCGAGTTATAATCAAGAACCAATGCCGTCAAATTACATTGTGGATCGGCGTCGACAATTAGTGTCTTGTGTCCTTGCTCTGCTAAAACCCAGCCAAGATTAAATGCGGTAGTTGTTTTACTTACACCACCTTTGTGATTAAAAAGTGAGATCAACTTCATAGGGTCCTCCATTCGCTTTTCTATAACGTGATGGGCGGAGTTCTGGAGACACCTTACTCATTAGCAAAGCAAAGAGGTCCCTCCTGGAATTTCCATATCCACTCCGCCCCAAAAGAAAAGGCCACCCTCCGGATCTTCTCCGACAGGGCGGCCCTGATCAATTAACACAACCTTGATTCTCTCCCAGAACTTTCCCCTCCACTATTTTTTTAGTACTTGATTTCAACTTATTGCTCTTGTCTTTTTTTTCTAAAGTACTATGAACCACAGCCCCCTTCGGTATGGCGGAGACGTAAGAACCGGTATTGGTAAAAAAAGCCACCATATCTTTTGTCTGAAAGACCAAAAGCCCCCTATAAACCACCTCTCCATCACTGGATATTAAGGTCTTGCAATTGCTAAAAATATCACCTTTCTTCACATAACAGCCTTTAGAGATAAAATCATCTCTATTTTTTTCTGCTACAGAACTTCCTTTTTGATAAGCATAATAAGGAATAGCGAACCAAAAGAATGATATAGATACAAAGAAGAGGGAAGTTGTTATCAATACATATGACATTGAACTTGTTAAAAACAATGTTCTAATATATCCATTATTATCCCAATGAAAATATTCTATGATCCTTCCTATAGTTTGAAATCTTTTACAAAAACAACATATTTTATCAACAGGCTTCAATTTATTAAAACAATGCCAGAGAAGACTAGACAATAAAACTACACCAATAAATATAAATACTCCTGGAGCAGAAAAAATTGAATTTAAAAAATTGATAATGATTTTTGAAAGCCCAGACAAGAAACAAGAAACAGCATAATATGCCGTGATATAACTATCTTGTATCGAAAATGGTAAAACTTCGGGATTTATTCCATAAGCGCTCAGACTTCCCTGATGAAAACTTAAACCAATTAAATAGGATGCAGGTGCCAAAATGCCGAGCAAGGCAATAAAGAGATTAAGATCTCTGGATCGATCCTGTGTCTTACCTTTTTCCGACAATGGTATCTCCATTCAATTTAACCGAACCAAAAAGTTCACATATGATTGCAAGTTTCGGGGGAAGACTTCATACTCATTAGCACTGCTGTCCCATAGTTTTAAATGAGCGACAACTGTTTGTCGCATAACAACCTTTTTGGTCTGGGCGGCGCAAACAGCTCCATAAAATCGCGTCGCTCGAACAAATTTAACTGTAATAACCGCAACATCTGCTGCATGGAGTGCCCAAGTTTCGATTGAAACTTCAAAAACGCCAGCACCAGATAGGCACACAGAGCGATCCAGAGTTGGGTCATCACAGCATTGCGAGAAGTCCCCAGAAAGCTCTTCACGCGCAGGTTTTGTTTGATCCACTTAAAGAACAGCTCGATCTGCCAGCGCTCTTTGTATAATTCGGCAACCGTTGCTGCCGGGATATCCAGCGCATTGGTCAAAAACTCGTAGGTGATATTGGTTTCAGCATCCAGATACACAACCTTGCGGAAGGTTCCAGCGACACCCTTGAGTTGAATCTGTTGATCCCGTAGCACGCCGGGACTTCTACGCCCTCTGCGCTTCGGTCCGGAAATCGCCACGGCGTTGCGCTTGAGCCGAGTAACAAAGCGGATATCCTCTTCGCAGAGGTCCTGATACCAAGTGTAGTCGGTGTAACCACGGTCGAAAACAACGTATGAGCCCTTGGGCAGTTCAAGCTCTCTGGCCCTATTGATTTCATGTTCTTTGCCTTCGGTCATATCGACAAACGCAGGCAAGTAACCATCGGCATCCAATCCGATGTGGAGCTTTGCGGCTCCCTTGCTCTTGCGGTACTTGGCCCAAGGAAAAAGCGATAAGGTCAGGTCAATCATGGAGGCATCAAGTAAATAGAGTTTCTCCTTGAATTTGAAGCGTTTTGTCGGGGCAAGGCCCTGGCAGCGGGTCAGCAAACGTTGAAACAAAGCCTCGTACATCTGGTGAGGTTGCGTTTCGTTGGTCCTGGCCAAAGTTGACCGACTGAACGGCTTGATCCCGAGGTGATAAAGCTTGCTGGTTTGAGCCGACATGTTCTCTACGATATCTCGCAGGCTGTCACGACCAGTCAATTGAGCGGTCAGCAAGGAAACAAACTGAGTCCAGCGGGAAAATGAGCGGAATTTTTGTCCAGCGTGATACTTTTTCGCCAGAGCTTGAAATTCATGTCTCGGGAAAATGCGTACTATTTGAGAAAGAACGGTGCTACAATGTGGCATGGCTTGGAACTCCTCGGTGTTGTTGTGTTTTTTGGCGAAATCATTATAACACTAACGGGTTCCGAGCCTTCTATTTATTGATCAAACTATGGGACAGCAGTGACTCATTAGCAAAACAAAGGGGACCCTCCTGAAATTTCCATATCCACCCCGCCTTAAAAGAAAGAGCCGCCCTCCGGATCTTCTCCGACAGGGCGCCCTGGGTAATTAACACAACCTTGATTCTTCCCCAGCAGGTCCCCGCCAGCATTAAAAATCGACTAATAAATACAGACAAAAAACCTTTCATGTCAAACATTCTAATAATTTTTCACGATGCTCACCCACACACTTCCGCACAGGCAAAAGCCCCACCCGCAAACAGGTCGGAGCATTCTCGTAAACCAAAAGCAACAGTGCTAAACTAACCCCATGTGCGGACGATTTTCACAGACATGGTCTTATAATGACATACGGGATTATCTCCTCCTGAACGAAGGCTTCGACCTGGAGCCAAGCTACAACATCGCGCCATCTCAGGATGTCGCGGCGGTACGCCTGGAGGAAGGACGGCGCCGACTTATCTCCTTGCACTGGGGCCTCATCCCCTTCTGGGCGAATGACCGAAAAATCAGCTATCGCACCCTCAATGCCCGATCCGAAACAGCCCACAAAAGTCCAGCCTTCCGCGCCGCATTCCGCGGCCGTCGCTGCCTCATCCCCGCCAGCGGATTTTATGAATGGGATAAGAAGCACGGCACGAAACAGCCCTACTTCATTTACCGGACAGATGAAGAACCGATGACCTTCGCCGGCCTATGGGAACATTGGGAAGACAAGGAAGGTAAAGAGATCATCGAGTCGTGCACCATCCTAACCACCGAAGCATCCGAACCGGTGTCCAGCCTCCACGACAGAATGCCGGTCATCCTGGAGCCGGAGGATTTCGATCTTTGGCTGAATCCTGAGGAACATAACATCACAAAACTCCGCAACCTCATGCAGCCAGCTGCACCGGGGATTCTCTCCATGCACCCTGTTTCCAAATACATCAACAAGGCATGGAATGAAGGGGAGAAATGCATCGCGCCCACCGAGGACGACAAACCGATATGATTTGAGGAGCTGCATTACGATGTGTTGCACCAGAGACCAAAAACCCGCCAGGCAAACTCGGCGGGCGTTCCCCAAATCCCAGAGGGTTGTGAAAAGTTCAGGAAAGTTCCAACTTCCTCAGGATAGTTGACCTTGCACAAGGTATGACCTTTCCCGAAAGACAGGGCCATGATTTTAATATTAAAACATGTAGAAAAGGCCATGAAACGAGGTATGTCTTAAAAAGGGATGCGAGTCACGCCAAACAAACTCAAACAACCACCCTGAGGAGGTAAGTCATGGCCGATGTCAAACTGATGGTCCTTTACCCGATTCCGAAGGATATCGCGCAATTCGATAGCGACTACCGTGACCACATCAGGCTTCTGCATCAAAAGGCGAACATCCCAGAGGATGCACGCCCCTATACTGTAATGCGGTTTTTCCCAACGCCGGCGGGTCCCGCTCCCTTCTATCAGCTCTTTACAATGCCTTTTCCGTCAGCCGAAGCGTTGCAACAAGCAATGAGCACCCCGGAAATGCAAGAGGTCGCTGCCGACGCAGTTCGTATCTCCTCGGGCGGCGCGCCTGTTATCCTCGTCGGAAGCGAAGTGTCATAGTCATTGAAGCAGGAGCAAAATAAACAAGACCGAAGTTCGGGGAACACCTTACTCCTTAGCAAAGCAAAGGGGACACGGCTGAAACGTCCATATTCACCCCGCCCTAAAAAGAAAAGGCCGCCCTCCGGATTTTCTCCGGCAGGGCGACCCTAGTCGCTTAACGCAAACTCGATTCTTCCCCGGCAGGTCCCTGCCAGCATTAAAAAACGACTAACAACTACCGACAAAAAACCTTTTCCTCAAACATTCCAATATTGGCCTAATGTCATTTCAAAAAGTCCGCCCCTCCCAGGATATCCACTGAAGCGGCAGGCTCGGTTTCAAAAATTTTTTACCATAAAAGCCAACGCAACGATAAAGAGGCCGGCTATAAACAACACATTACTTTGCAAGGTTATAGATTTATATTCAGCTGGCAGATCGCTCATTGATAAATTTTTTCTCAGTTTAAACCAATAAACAACCTGCAAAACAAATGCTAAAAAGAAAAACAAAGAAGCAACACCATAATTCAATTCATCTACCACAAACAACCAGACCATAAAAAGAATCATTAACACCAAACTGGCTTGCGTGATCCCTTTTTTTGATTTCAAAATCACCTGCGAAGCGATTGCACTCTGTTTATCATCCAGTTGCTTTTTCGCCGATTTGAGCCTCAAGCCACCTATCATAAATATGACCATCATGATTACAATGCTTATCATTTCGTAGCTCATCATATGAAACCTCAACGTTTGGCATCGGTGGAGGCATAATCCCAGTGCTTCACTGAATACCTTGGTTAACTCCTCTATTTAATACTTCTACCAGACATTATCCATCAGGGAGCTGCGGGGCCATCCCCCCTGAGCAAAGCCTTTACCCCGGAGAGACGGGATAGCATCGCGCCATTTCCGGACAAGTTAATCCCCCTAAACATCAAGGGGTTACGGAACATTTCCGCAACCCCTTTTCCGTTGTATTCTCAACGCCGTCACATCTCCCCTTTATGCCAACCTTCCTGCGGCAACGAATGAAAGCATGTCGGCTTCGGATTGATCCATTTGCCTTCCGGCGTAATTTGCCACTTGGTATAAATATCCATCGGCTTGGCGGTTTTATCTATACGGTAGCCCTCAGGATGAAAACCTGTCTGGATTTCCGTAGCCTTGAATTTTTTATCCATGATTGTTGCTCCTCGGTTTCTTTGACCTGCTGAATATTTGGCAGGAGACAGGGGACTACGAAACTTTCGCCCCCTTTTTCAGTAAAGCAACGTATCAGACACACGATCCGACGCTGCGCATAACCGAAATATAAAGCCCCCACCATGTGCTTCCAAAACGGGAGCTATGATAAATGGGCTATTTTATTCCTTGGTCTTACGGTAACGGATCACGTGGGCCTTTTCCAGAGTGATCATGCCGCCCTCCATCATGTCGTCAATGCGCGGCATAATGGCCTCGATCTTATCCGGGCTGTCGACAACCTCGACAATCACAGGCAGATCGGCCGAAAAACGCAACAGTTTATCGGTATGGGTTACACTGTGGCAACCGAACCCCATAATCCCCTTGACCACCGTAGCACCGGCAAATCCCTCCTGACGAAACATTTCGACAAGAGCCTCATGCAAAGGCTTAGACTTCCAGCGGTCACTCTCGCCGATAAAGATACGCATTAACGTCTGTTCGCCTTCAAGCTTCATGCAACGCCCCCCCTCATCTGTGTTCCCTTTGGGAAAAACGACTCCGATGCCGGAACCGACTGTTTCCCATACTCAAATGCCAATTCGTCCCTTCAATTCGTCCCTTAATTATAATTGACGGGCCAAAAAAATCCCAAGCCCGGCGAAAACGACGGAAACCGTAACGTTCAACAGAATATTGGCGCCCGCGGCTACCATGCTGCCATCTTCGAGCAATCGCACCGTTTCATAGGAAAAGGTCGAGAAGGTCGTAAATCCGCCCATAAAGCCGGTGGTGATCCCCATGCGTATGTCCGCCGGCAATGCCGCACTGCGCAAACCGCCTTCCATCAACAAGCCAAGCAGCAAGGAACCGATGACATTGACGGCCAGCGTCCCGTAGGGCAGCGCTCTGCCGATCAGGGCATAAACCCAACCGGACACCATGAAGCGTGACAGACAGCCCAACGCGCCAAAAATTGCGATATAAACCAGATGCATCTCTCCCTCCACAAAACATGGGCCATAACAAAAGCCCGACTCGTATAATCGCTCCTCCATCGATCAAAAACGATTCATTATCCTGCGTCATCGATATTATGTCAATTCATCTGCCGCCCCCCCTCAAACCGATTTCGAGGCACCCCGCCGCACATATGCAGCCAGAAGCATCCGCCCCGACATTTTTTCGGCATAGACCGCCCGACAGAGAACATGTATATTGCTAATATAGTTACATGGTGCATAAGACCGATGCCGGACCGCACCCTCCCCCTCCAAGGAGGCTTGTGGTCTTTCCCGGCATCAGACGGCAACCCGTGCAAACGGCTTTCCCTGTTCTGACATGCGCATCCCTCTCGGCAACGGGGAAAATGTATCGGCAAGTTCAGCAACCCGAGGTGATCTATGACGCAGATTTACTGCCTTGAATGCAAGAACAAAGTTTCCGCCCGCGCGCGGACCTGTCCACACTGCGCCTGCCCCATCGACGAATCCACAGTCGCTGCGGCTGTCGCGGCGGCGAGCAAGGCACAAGCCAGAGAAACCGCCCATACAAAATTCAAATCCATGCAACTGATATCCGCCGTTTCCCTGGGGCTTTCGATGCTCGTGCTTTCATCCACCCCACACGAAATCGGCAACGGCATGTGGGTGGCCCTGGCGATAACCGGATTGGCGGGTTTGAGTTATGCCAGCATCGGCACATGGTGCAAACGCCATTGAGCCATCCGGCAACCGTCCGATGTTTTTCCGCCGGGACGACAGTCCCTGTTATCGCGCATGCACACCGACACCCCGACATAAAAACGCCCCGAAGAGGTTGGCTCTTCGGGGCGTTTTTGAATAAAAATTGCGGCCTGATTAGCAGAAACTGCTGTGATTGTGTTTGGAGGAGGGAAGCAAAGAAGTCGCAAGAGGCTGAAGACTCTTCATTCTTTCGCAGATTGGGAAAGCTCACAAGGGAGGAAGAACTCCGTCACTGCACATCAGACCGCCAGGGAAACATTATTGAGACTCTATGTATTATTCGCATGACTTAAACTGCTTTTCACGCGGTGTTGAAAAAGGGGGCGCGAAACCACGCCGATAACAATTCTTGGGGAGGAATAAATTACATGCCCGATCGAATTGGTATGATGTCGATGGCGAACAGTTACCGTTTCGCCACTCTCGATGTCCTTGTTTTTGCAGCAGCAGCGACCGACAAAACCCATCGCACCTCAAACTCGCCGCCTTGTTTTCTATTTGCAAGTAGCCTAAACCATCAGCCTACAGGTTTCTATCGCTAGCCTGGGGGGTTTTTATCCCTAAATAGGGTTAATTTTGCAATCTACCCCCTGCCCCACAGGCGCCCGACCGAAGAACATACAATATCGCGACTTTGTACTTTGATCGAAAATGAAGTTTGTGGGACAATGGCTCCGCAACACAAACACATTCGATCCCAGCCAAACGCTGCACCAGGGATCGACACTTTCCAGCTGTCGAATCGAGCAGGACTTAAACCACCAAGCGCCCCACTGCGCGGGCCCACCAGGACGACATGGCCGACCTTCTGGATCTGATAGACAAAAGCACCCTCGACAAAATCATGGTGGCCTACACCAAGGCAACGCGCATGGGTGGATGTATCTACGACACCAAAGGCAACATCCTGGCCGGTCCCTACAACTTTTCCGATTTCTGCCTCAATTTTTGCCGAGCCACTCACGAAGGCATGCACAAATGCCTGGCCAGCGCCCGCTTCGGCGCCCGCGAAGCGATGCGCAAGGACGGCCCCGCCATCTACTCCTGTCTCAACTCGGGACTGGTCGACTGCGCATCGCCGGTCATGGTCGAAGGGAAGATGATTGCGGTCATCATCTGCGGCCAGGTCAGAACCGACAACTATGTCATCGATCGCGACCTGGCGGTACACCACGCCCGCGCCATAGGCATACGGGATATGGCGGGTTACATGGAATCGTTGTACCGGATCCCCAAAATCAGCTATGAACGCCTGCACGATTTCGCCACCCTGCAGGAAATCATCGCCAGCACCATCGGCAACCTTGCCGCCAACAACAAACGCCTCAAAAGCCTGTCACGCAAACGCATCTTTCAACTGATCAACAGCGTCTCCGATTACATCATCGCCACCGACACCAACGGCTGCATCGAGAACCCCAACCGGGCGTTACTCACAGCCCTGGGCCGCCCCGAGAGCGAACTTACCGGACAACAGGTCGACGCGCTGTTTCTCGACCGCACCCCGGTTCTCCGGGAACTGGAGAAACTGCGCGAAACCAAAACCCCTTCAGAACGGTTGAGCCTGGGACTGATGCTCACGGAAAAAAAACTTGCCCAGGTCGATGCTTCCTTCTCGCGCCTGGAAAACGAAAAAGGCGAACTAGGGGGATTTGTCGCGGTCATGCGCGACATGACCGAAGAGAAAAACATCGAAAAGATGAAAAGCGACCTGTTCGGCATGCTCACACACGACATGATCAACCCGATCCTGGCGATCAAATCGGCTCTCAGCCTGGTTCTCGACGGACAGGTCGGACCTTTGAACCAGGAACAACAGGACATACTGAAAATGGCCGCCGACACCAATCACGACCTGATGGGCATGGTGTCGGATTTCTTGGACGTCTTTCGAGACAATTACGGCATGCTGGTGCTGCGCCGGAACTGGTTCGATATCCACCAGGCCCTGCAGGAAGTGGTCAACCAGGCTTATTATTTTTGTCAGGACCGCAAAATCCACATCGACTACCAATCGGACTTCGATGCCGAGTTGCCTTATTACGGGGATCGCATCCGCCTCATGCGCGTCTTTACCAACCTGCTGGATAACGCCATCAAATTCACCGGCGAAGACGATCTGGTCACCATCGAAACCCGCTTGCAGCCGCCGTCCGGGGCAAACCGCCATGGCCACGCTCCGCGACTGACCCCTGACCGGCGGTATGTTTTCGTATCCTTTCACAACCGTGGCGACCATCTTCCCATAGAAGACCTTGACAGCATGTTCGACAAGTTTTATACCAGCAACCATAAAAACCCCTCCGGGAAAAAGGGCTTGGGCCTGGGGCTGAATTTCTGTAAGCTTGTCGCAGAAGCACATCAGGGCAGCATCTGGGCCGAAACGACCGACAGCGGTTTACGCATCGTGCTGGCCCTGCCTGAGGCGGAGGCTGAGTCCGCCCCCTGAAAGCCCCACATTTAATTTTATTGACTTGCCATTTGCCAGGAGACCGACATGCCCAAATCACCGCCATTCAAAGTATTCCTGGCTGACGACCATCCGCTTTTGCGCACCGGTTTGCGCATGAGTCTCAGCCGGTTTGCAGATATTGATTTCATCGGAGAAGCCAGCGACGGTTTCAAGGCGGTGGAAAAGATCAAACAGAACCCTCCCGACGTGGCCCTGATCGACGTCGACATGCCCGGCCTGTCCGGCATCGCGGCCGTTCGCATGTTGCGCAAGCAGTACCCGGACATGACCTTGCTGATCCTCTCATCCTACAGCGACAAACACTTTATCGAAGAGGCCATGCAGGCTGGCGCTGACGGCTACGTCCTAAAAAGCATCGACATCAATGAACTGGCCGATCTCATCCGCGCCTTTTCCTGCGGCGAACACCCCATGTCCCCCTATCTCATGGATCTGGCCGTGGACTGGCACGCTTCCGAGCAGGAAGAAGAGAGCCCGGCGGACAAAGACGACGAGTCGGACGCGTTTCTCACCCGCAGGGAACAACAAATCCTCTCCTGCCTTGCCCAGGGCCAGGGCAACAAAGAGATCAGCAATGCCCTGTTCATCAGCACTGAAACGGTCAAAACGCACATCAAAAACATCTTCAAAAAACTGGAAGTCAAAAGTCGGCTTGAAGCTGTCATTGCGGCCAAAGAAAAAAAACTTATCGACTGACATACCGGCCGCACGATTTTTGCCCGTGTGCCGGGCCACCTGCCGCCACCGTTGTGCCGTCAGGTTTCGCCCTGACACCCGCAACCTCAGCCCCCAAATACACTCATGATCTGCTTTCTACACAGCTTTGCACTGGACTCTTTCGATCCGCTGGCGGTCTACCAACGGCTCTATCCCACAGGCCCCGGATTTCTGGAAAGTCAGCAACCGACATCCCGCATCGGGCGCTACAGCATCGTACCGCTACGTCATCAGGAATCGTATCGCCTTGACGAAAGGGGCCTGATGCGCATCGACGGCGACATCGAAACCCGCTTGCCCGGCGACCCCTTCGACACCCTCGACGACATCCTGACCCGCCGCCGACTTTCCTCCAACACCTTTCACCTGCCTTTTGCCGGCGGTTTTTTCGGTTACCTCGGTTACGATCTGGCCGGTTACATCGAAAACCTGCCGCGCACCGCCACGCGGGACCACAACATACCGTCCCTGTGGCTGGACTGGATTGACCTGGCGGCGATATACGACCACCAAAAACGGATCGTCACCCTGGCCTCCCTTAATCCGCGAGACAATCTCAACCAATGGGAGAGATCGATCCGTCAGATATCGCACACTCCGTTGACGACCTCGGGCAAGGATAAAATCGACAATCCGCAACCGCTGATGCAACAGCAGGCATTCGAAGAAAAAGTCCGGCGCGTCAAAGCCTATATCGCCAGTGGCGACATATACCAGGCCAACCTGTCGGTGCGTTTCGAAACCCGCTGCAACCTCACCGCCACGGATCTTTATCAACGGTTGCGGCGCATCAACCCCAGTCCGTTCGCCGCCCTGCTGCGCACTCCGGATGTGGAGATCATTTCCGCGTCGCCCGAACGCCTGGTACTGCTCGAGGACGGCCTGGCCGAAACCCGGCCCATCGCCGGCACCCGTCCCCGCGGCACGACATCTCCGGAAGACCAACGACTGCACCGCGAACTACTCGACAACCCCAAGGAGCGGGCCGAACATATCATGCTGCTGGATCTGGAACGCAACGATCTCGGCAAAGTCTGTCAATCCTCCAGCGTGGAAGTCAATGAATTGATGGTGCTGGAACATTACTCCCACGTCACCCACATCGTTTCCAATGTGCGAGGACGACTGCGCGACGAAATCGGCCCCTTTGCGTTGCTGCGCGCGGTGTTTCCCGGCGGCACCATTACCGGCGTCCCCAAAAAACGCTGCATGGAAATCATCGAGGAACTCGAGCCGGTAGGGCGCGGCACCTATACCGGCAGCGTGGGCTACGTGAGCATTACCGGCAACATGGACTTCAACATTCTGATCCGCAGCTTTCAGAAATTCGGGAACAAACTGACCTATCAGGTCGGAGCCGGCATCGTCGCAGACTCCGATCCGGCTTTCGAGTGGCAGGAATGTCTGCACAAAGGCGAGGCCCTGCGTCAGGCCCTCGGTGCGACATCATGATCGTCAATCTCGACGGCCAATTCATTGCACCCGATCAGGCGACACTGCCTCTGAACGACGGCGCTGTGCTGTTCGGCGACACCCTGTTCGAAACGATCAAGGTGCGTCATGGCGCCCTGTTACGGGTCGACGCACATCTCGACCGGCTCGAGATGTCGGCCGCCCTGCTCGATTTCCCCTGCGACCGCAGCGCCATCGCAACCGCCCTGCAGGAAACAGCTAAACGTCTCCCCTGGCCTGTCGCGCGCCTGCGTCTGACCCTGAGCCGCGGTTGCGGCACCGGACTGCAGGCCCCACCGCCGGACAAGGCCCGGGTCATGGTCACCGCCAACGCCTATCATGAACCCGACCAGACCGAATACAGCAAAGGCGTCAGATGCGTTTTCGCCCCCAACAAACGCGTCAACCCCCTGTCGCACCTGCCGCAGATGAAACGCGGCAATTACGCCGATTGCCTGTATGCCGCCCGCTTCGCCCAGGCCAAAGCCGCCCGTGAAGCCCTGTTCCGCAGCGATGACGGATCCGTTCTCGAAGGCGCCACCAGCAACCTGTTCATGCTCAAAGGCAATACTCTCACCACGCCCGTAGCCGGCGAGCTGGTCCTGGCCGGCGTCATGCGACGACAGGTCATGGACACCGCGCCGGAGCTTGGACTTACCGTTCAGGAAGGCCCCATCTCCATGCAGGCTCTGCTACAGGCCGACGAAGCGTTTCTCACCAACGCCCTGATCGAGGTACTGCCCATCGGTCACATCGAAGCCACCCCTGTAAAAACCGGGGTCATCAGCACAGCCTTGCTCCAAGCCGTGCGCGATTGCGGTGCAGGCAAATAAAAAACCGGCCAAAGCGGCCGAAAAATCCTTGACCGTGGACGATGTTGTCTCTATAATTCACTCCACTTTGCCGAAGTGGTGGAATTGGTAGACACGTCGGTCTCAAAAACCGATGGCTTCTAGCCGTGCCGGTTCGATTCCGGCCTTCGGTACCAGTCATATCAAAACCGCCCTGTTTCATTGGAGACAGGGCGGTTTTTTTATCGCCACCGACAAAAAAAACTATTTTTGTGCGAATCAAGCAGCCACAATTGAAACAACGGAAAAACACACAACAAAGAAACAACACTGTTCAACACCCCACCGCCCAAACCTCATAATCCGCCACCCCCTGCACAAAGCAAACAAACATTTTTATTTCAAATACTTACACGATAAAATCCTAAACACAAACCGTCTGAAACGCTATCCAAACGGCAAATAAACGTCCCAAAACAAGACGAAAAAGTGTTGTAAATTATATTACCACTCCTTAAAAACATTCACTTGACAACATAAACGAACATGTTTTACCATGACTCGACGCGTCAAACAGAGGTAGATGTTCGGAACACCACAGACCACAAAATCGCCCGAGAATATCTTACCTTGGGCAAAAAAACCGGAGAAAAGCTGACAGTTGATGTTTACAGGCGTTTTATCGCAATTTCCAGGAGCTTTTTGTACGCCTGAATCATCGAAAGCCCCAATATGCAAGAGCTGGCACATCCGGCCAAAATCGACAAAACTAAAACACGGCATTGTTTATTGTTGTTAGTCTTCAGGTTGCGCAACACATAACAAGCCCTGGAACGAGTCACACTTACACGACCACATGTTATCGGCCGTAATGGCCCACACTGGGTGTGGATAGCATCCGGCCAGACCATCGGGCATTCCGCACCTGCCGAACATTTTGGAATCATTTTAAGCTGGAGAGACGTTATGGCTAATGGAGTCGCAGCAGCAGCGGTTGGTAGCTCTTCCTCGACGAAGGCTATCGCAAGAGATCTTAGTAACAGACGAAAACTGAGCCACGCCAAGGCTGGCCTTTTATGGGGCGCATTCGGCGGCCTGTCATGGGGCTTTGCCGGGGTTGTCATGGGCATCGCCTTTGCGATGGCTCCCTTTACCGGCGGTGCAACTATCTTTACCGGCCCCCTGGTCGGTGCCGCCATGCACGACGGTTTCGCCGGAATCTTCCTGACCTTCACCAACATCTTCTCAGGGCGAGGCAGTGAAATCTTCCGCACCTTGAAGACCTGGCCCGGCATCCTGGTCTGCCTTGCCGCCATTTTCGGCGGTCCCATCGCCATGGGTGGCTATCTGCTGGGTATCGAATTTGCCGGAGCATCCTATGCGTTGTCCATCACCGCCATGTTCCCCGTGGTCGGCACCATCCTGGCGGCTATTTTCCTCAAAGAAAAAATCACCCCACTGGTCTGGGCCGGGATCATTCTGTCGGTTATCGGCGCCTTGATCGTCGGCTGGACCCCGCCCGAAGGTGGCAACATGCCACATTTCTACCTCGGCATCGGCTGCGCACTGCTGGCCTGCTTCGGCTGGGGTATTGAAGGCGTGCTCTCCACTTTCGGCATGGACATGGTGGATCCCGATATCGCCATCAGCATTCGCGAATCGGTATCCTGCATCGTATCCCTGGTCGGCGTTCTGCCCTTCGTTGCCGGCTGGGCCCTGCTCGGTGAAGCACTGACCACCTTCAACAGCCTGTGGATCCTTGCATGCGCCGGCGTCATCGGCGGCATCTCCTACATGGCCTGGTACAAATCCCTGAACATGACCGGTGTCGGCCGCGCCATGGCGCTTAATATCACCTACGTCATCTGGGGCATTGTATTCGGCTTCTTCATGACCGACCTGCAGTTGACCACCAACCTGGTCGTCGGCGGTCTGATCATCACCGTGGGCGGCATTCTGGTTGTGTGTAACCCCAAAGAACTTCTCAACTTGCGTCAGGGAGCTTAAGACTATGGCTATCAAACTTCCTTTACGGTTTCGCCTTCTGCATCTGATGTCCTCCAAAAGCGAGGCCAATGTTCACGATCTGATGAAGGATTTACGCGCCGAATACGGCAACGAAGGTCAGTTTTCGGTAAAAAGCTTCGAAAAACACCTGACCTCCATGCGCGCTTCCGGCCTCATCGAGGAGACCGATGTCGACATCGACGAGCAAGGCAAGCTGCTGGAAACCTTCACCATCACCGACTTCGGTCGTGATCGGCTGAAGTATCTGCCCGGTTCCTGGAAATAACCCCCAGCCCCGGGATAAGCCCATGCGATGCGGCCTGGCAGGTTTCAAGCATATCCTCCCCATGCAAACGATACATGCTGAAACCTCCCTCTCCTCTCCTGGACGATTGGCAGATCGAAAAAAACATTTCCTGCCAGGCCGCAATTTTTACATAGTTTAAACCATACCAAGCGGGGCGACCGAATCCGGTCGCCCCGCCCTGCATTTCCCCATATGAAGATACCCCGCACACCGCAGTGACACTCCACGCCGATTCTCTACGGAGCCCGCTGTCTACAAAGCCGTACCCGGCATAACCATCCATTCATCCAGCGTTTCGGGAGCCGCCAGGTCGCGAAGCTCGTCCCAGGGAGCGTGGCCGGTTTTATGCTTTCTGACCGCATCCACAGCCTCTTCAGGTGCGTTGAAAACCCCGAGCCGATACGTGTCGATCCACAAACTGAAGGTACCGGCAGGCTCGATGGCGATGATGAATGTACCGACAGGACTGAAAAAGTACCACATAACGCGATCTCCCACTCATACAGCCCAACACGGACGCCCCCCAGGGATTTAAATCATCCTGAATAACAACCCTTCATAACTAAGCCTAACACGATCGGGCATGGTGGCAATCCAGCCCGGCCCCGGACAGTGAACCCGCGACAGCGGGCGCCGACATGCCGGCGCCCGCTATGCTGCTATCAGAATTTACCGAATTCATTATCGTCCAGAGCGATCATGGGCGCGGGTGTTGTTTTGCCTTTCGCCGGCGCTGAACTGGCAGGCACCTGTTTTTGAGCAACCTTGGGACCTCCCCCGGAAAGCTCTTTGACAACGGGTTTGGGAGAAATTTGAGATTGTGTCTGGGGCTGGTTTTTCATGGTAAACCGAGCCAGCATCTGCCGCATCTGCTCCGCCTGGCTCGAAAGCTCCACCGCTGCCGCCGCACTCTCTTCGGCATTGGCCGTATTCTGCTGCGTTACCTGATCCACCTGACCAAGCCCCACGTTAATCTGGCCGATACCCTGCGCCTGCTCATTGGCGGCCGCCGCAATCTCGGACACAAGATCCGTCGTCTTGGTCACGCTGTCCACGATTTCCCGGAGAACATCGGCGGTCTTGTCCGCGACATCCACGCCATTGGCAGCTTTACTGACCGAACCTTCGATCATCTCGGCCGTCTCCCTTGCCGCTTCGGCACTGCGCGCCGCCAGATTCCGCACTTCCTCCGCGACCACGGCAAAGCCTTTGCCGTGCTGACCGGCACGGGCCGCCTCGACGGCAGCGTTAAGCGCCAGCAGATTGGTCTGGAAAGCGATTTCATCGATCACTTTGATGATCTTTGAAATGTTTTGCCCGGCCACATTGATCTCGCCCATGGCTGCAATCAACTCCTGCATGTGCTCGTTGCCCGTCATGGCAACCTCATTGGCCTGCTTGGAAAGGGTGTTGGCCTGGGTGGCATTCTCCGCCGTCTGGGATGTCTGGGAAGACATCTCCAGAATCGACGCCGAAATCTCTTCCAGAGAGGCGGCCTGTTCCGTCGCACCCTGAGACAGCGACTGGCTCGCGTCCGATACCTGCGCCGAACCGGTGGCGATCTGCTCACCCGACAACTGCACCTGCCCCAGCACCTCGTTAAGGCTGGCGGTCATCTTCTGCAGCGCACCGCCAAGCTGATCCCGGTTTGAGGCCAGGGAAACCTCGACATCGAGATTGCCATCTGCGATCTCATCGGCGACCCGGGCCGCTTTTTCCAGGGATGCCGCCATGGAATTAAGGGAATCGGCCAACTGCCCCACCTCGTCAACCGCGTCACTGTCGACCCGCTGACCGAAATCCCCCTCGCGGATCGTATCCGCCAGTTCCGCAGCCGCGCGAACCGGGCGCGCGATACCGCCCGCTGCCAGCCACATCACGACAATGGCCAGCACGGCGATGACCAGACTGACCCCGCCTTGCCACATGGCGCTGGATTTACTGCGAGCGTCCAGCGTTTTGCTGAGAGCCATGGCCTCGGCCAGAATGACCTCCTTATCGATACGGATCATCACCGACCAGGGCTTGCCGGTACGCCCCAGGGCGATGGGCACAATCGCCTGCGCCATATTCGTATGCTCGTCGATGCCCACACTCATCTGGCCGCCCTGGACAGCCTTGACCGCATCCTGCCACCCCTCGGCCATAAAAGTGCGAATATGCTGCCCGATCAGCTCGGGCCGTTCACTGTCGGCGACCACCAGACCGGCATTACTGATAATGGTGACCTCGCCCCGGCCATCATAAATATCTTTATCCACCTCATGACTGAGCTTCTGTACAAAGTCCAAATTAAAATCGGCACCCGCCACGCCGTAAAACTTACCTTTTACCAGAATGGGCACCGACAGAGTGGTCAGCCAGACCTTTTTCCCCTGGACGACATAAGGAAAAGGATCGAGCACGCTTTCGGTATGACTCTCGCGCGGGCCGATATACCAGCCACCCTTGAGCACGCCGTTGGGGTGTTTCTCCATGGTGTCGTACTCAACCAGCGGCTGGACAGCGATGTTGCCATGGGCATCCCGCGTCCAATAAGGGGTAAACCGTCCGGTGACGGCGTTGTTACCCTGTTTTCCCGTGCGGAAGTCCGCATCCCGGCCATCCAGCGCATCGGGCTCCCAGCAGGAGTAGGTACCATTAAACTCCGGATTCTGTTTCAAAACATGAAGCAAAATGGCATTGATCTGACCACGGTCAAAAGTCAACAACGCATTGCCCGCGCTATCGGTCTGCTTGCTCACCTCTAACATATGGGCCATGTTGCGGGCAGCATCGAGGGCCACGTCAAAATTGACCCGAACCTTTCCAGCCTCCCCTTCGGCCAGGTTCTCCAGAATGAGCAGAGCACTTTCCTGCTGAAGAGCGGACACCTTATCCTGCGTGTATGCCCTTGTTCTCCCCGAGGAAAAAAAACTTAAAGCAACCATGGACGCAATGGTCAGCAACAGACATAGCCCTGCGATAAAGGCTATTTTCAACTGAATCGATTTGAACTTCATAAGCGAATCTCCTGCTTTGCAATGCCATCAAACGGCATCATGGATAAACGGGTGTGACATTTTCTTTTTACCAATTGAATGAAATCGGACAAATAAGAACCTCCTCTTTTTCTTTTCTTATCCGGGCTATGAAATAAAAAAAATCCACCCCGGGCAAAGGTGGACTGCTTTACAGGCCTTAAATAAGGCCATCAATGACGAACCATCGCGTCTTCAGCAACCCGGCTATCCTCAATGAGGACCCGTGGCTTTGCGTCACCGGATTACTCCGGCTTTGCCGATATATCCTGCTTCTTATAATAAAAAAGGTCCGTTGGCTCTCCCATCCTTGTTTCGATTGAACCGGGCAGTCAGCAAATAAAAAAATCCACCTCCGGGCAAGAGGTGGACTGCTTTACAGGTCTAAAAATACGGCCGTAAATTGAGTAACAATCGCGTCTTCAGCAACCCGGCTATCCTCGGCAAGGACCCGTGGCTTTGCGTCACTGGATTACTCCAGTTTTGCCCTATGTTAAAGAGTGTAACTGATGGTACGACTTTTAAGACCAGAACTCAACAATTCGAAAGGGTATACACATTATTTTGCGCAAATGAAATGGGCAATATTTTTAAGATAGACATAAAGAGACTGGTACCGAGGGTAATCTCCGAAACAGGTTGGGGTACAAGGTGGCACCACCAGAGACGGCTTGGGACAGATAACGCATCCGCAGGCAGGCGCTATCCATGGTGATATCGTCACCAAAGCGCTGCCGTAGGCCAATTCGGTGGCCAGTTGTTCACCGGGCAGCAATCGTTCATCCCCGCACCTGCGGGGACCACATACATGAGGGCAAACGCCTTTTGGCCGGCGGCCGTTCATCCCCGCACCTGCGGGGACCACAGTATCAACGCTAACCTCAACCAGGTCAACCACGGTTCACCCCCGCACCTGCGGGGAACTCCTCTTGACTGCCCGGTGTCCGTCTCCGACCAGCGGTTCATCCCCACATCTGCGGGGAACTCAATGTCGTTGACCGGTACGTTATCGATCCATTCGGTTCATCCCCGCGCCTGCGGGGAACTCCCAAGCCGATCCGTATCAAACTCAATCGCGATCGGTTCATCCCCGCACCTGCGGGGAACTCCTAGCTCCGTGACAAACAAACTCTGCAGGCTCCGGTTCATCCCCGCACCTGCGAGGAACTCTTGGTGTATTTCTGAACAAAGGTGCGCCGTACCGGTTCATCCCCGCACCTGCGGGGAACTCTTGGCCCAGACCGACGGTGCCGCATCAAAGGCCGGTTCATCCCCGCATCTGCGGGGAACTCCGCCTATCAGATTAGCAATCCATTCAAGACAACGGTTCATCCCCGCACCTGCGGGGAACTCTTTCATTGCCGTCGTGTGTAATGCCGTGAACCCGGTTCATCCCCGCATCTGCGGGGAACTCTGTTGATAAGCAATTCGGAAATATCCCCTACACGGTTCATCCCCGCATCTGCGGGGAACTCTGGTTGTTTCGTCGGGCATAGTTTCCTCTCTCCGGTTCATCCCCGCATCTGCGGGGAACTCAGCCTGTGAAAACCTGTGTCTCTCAGATACATCGGTTCATCCCCGCATCTGCGGGGAACTCCAAGGTGTAATCCGTAATGGTGCGGGTTATGCCGGTTCATCCCCGCATCTGCGGGGAACTCAGATAATTGTTCATCATGTGGATGGTAAGCGGCGGTTCATCCCCGCATCTGCGGGGAACTCTGAGCCACCACCCGGAAGATGCTGGCCGTTTCCGGTTCATCCCCGCATCTGCGGGGAACTCTCAGGTGTTCCATGGTTAAAATGTTGACGAAACGGTTCATCCCCGCATCTGCGGGGAACTCCACTCAAACAAAAAGGAGAAAGACAAATGGCCCGGTTCATCCCCGCATCTGCGGGGAACTCACGGTTGAAGAAGCGAAGATCCTTTACCGCGCCGGTTCATCCCCGCATCTGCGGGGAACTCGATACAGATATAGTGTCCACGTGTAATCCCTCCGGTTCATCCCCGCATCTGCGGGGAACTCTTCGCACTGGGTATAAGGCTGAACCCAAAACCCGGTTCATCCCCGCATCTGCGGGGAACTCCTCTCAGGTATGCCCAACTGCTCAGCCTGCCGCGGTTCATCCCCGCATCTGCGGGGAACTCCTTGCCCTTGGCCTCCACGACCCGCCTCACGGCGGTTCATCCCCGCATCTGCGGGGAACTCTACGTCGCCAAGGAAGCTACGGCCATGCGCGACGGTTCATCCCCGCATCTGCGGGGAACTCGCTTGGGAAAAGATACCCCCCTATGTTGGTGACGGTTCATCCCCGCATCTGCGGGGAACTCTTCAGCCAACTCGTCAACATCATCCACTGCCCCGGTTCATCCCCGCATCTGCGGGGAACTCTTCGTGCCTATTCTGTTCCCACCACGGTGCGGCGGTTCATCCCCGCATCTGCGGGGAACTCGGCTCTCTGGCATGTGCAGCTGCAAGAAGCATCGGTTCATCCCCGCATCTGCGGGGAACTCTACCAATCAAAGGGTCACCATGTCTCAATACCCGGTTCATCCCCGCATCTGCGGGGAACTCTCTTTTTTATAGGGTTTGATCAGGTCAAGGGCTGGTTCATCCCCGCATCTGCGGGGAACTCGTCGGAGGATTCGTCCACCCAAGCCGACCCGACGGTTCATCCCCGCATCTGCGGGGAACTCGCGACTTTTCGCAGGGCATCGACATTACCTCCCGGTTCATCCCCGCATCTGCGGGGAACTCCCACCTGGTTGCATCATTCCGTAGCGCGAAGGCGGTTCATCCCCGCATCTGCGGGGAACTCGGGGTTGTGTTCAAACGCGACGGTGCGTCCGCCGGTTCATCCCCGCATCTGCGGGGAACTCGCCGAAGAGAACGATTAACGGTAGGAATGGAGGGGTTCATCCCCGCATCTGCGGGGAACTCGTCAGCTATGCCCTCAACCAGAAAGGCGGCATCGGTTCATCCCCGCATCTGCGGGGAACTCGCGAAGGGAAGATTGCGCAACTCGACCTGAAACGGTTCATCCCCGCATCTGCGGGGAACTCGCCACGCCGTCGTGGGTGGAGATGACGCGGACCGGTTCATCCCCGCATCTGCGGGGAACTCGATGGCGTTGTTGACAAGGATGGAAAGCGAACGGTTCATCCCCGCATCTGCGGGGAACTCATCCGTCCGAGTTTTCCCGCAAGGAAGTCGGTCGGTTCATCCCCGCATCTGCGGGGAACTCTCAATGTGTTGACGGGCAAGTTATTATGTTAACGGTTCATCCCCGCATCTGCGGGGAACTCAATAGGCGCACCCCCTTGGCTGTGGCCTGTTTCGGTTCATCCCCGCATCTGCGGGGAACTCGCCGCCTCTGCCTCCTCGATCGCCTCGCGCATCGGTTCATCCCCGCATCTGCGGGGAACTCGCCGCCTCTGCCTCCTCGATCGCCTCGCGCATCGGTTCATCCCCGCATCTGCGGGGAACTCTCTAGCCGATCCACCGGTGTCTAAAACCAAAACGGTTCATCCCCGCATCTGCGGGGAACTCTTTTGAAGATCATGTCATGTGGGATATATGCACGGTTCATCCCCGCATCTGCGGGGAACTCTCCGACCTCGGAGGCCGCATTGAGCAAGGTGGCGGTTCATCCCCGCATCTGCGGGGAACTCTTCCAGAGCATGGTCGGTAATGGACGTACGGCCGGTTCATCCCCGCATCTGCGGGGAACTCCACTCGATCAGCAATCACGGAAGACGGGGATGCGGTTCATCCCCGCATCTGCGGGGAACTCGGCTCTCTGGCATGTGCAGCTGCAAGAAGCATCGGTTCATCCCCGCATCTGCGGGGAACTCATTTCTTCCATGCGATGCACCGACCCGTACATCGGTTCATCCCCGCATCTGCGGGGAACTCCGTCTCCAGTAAGCCCCATGACTTTATCCTTTCGGTTCATCCCCGCATCTGCGGGGAACTCTTGCACACCTCAAGAATTTTCATGTGTTCGAGCGGTTCATCCCCGCATCTGCGGGGAACTCATCCAGGAAACATCTGGATGAACCATAGCCCACGGTTCATCCCCGCATCTGCGGGGAACTCCTGCATCCGTGCAGGCAGCTGTACAGGCCGAGCGGTTCATCCCCGCATCTGCGGGGAACTCCGATTTTGTAGCATGTCGGGTATCCGTTCCCCCGGTTCATCCCCGCATCTGCGGGGAACTCCTGGCTGACGTATCGCCGACCGTCTTCATGACCGGTTCATCCCCGCATCTGCGGGGAACTCGGCAGAACCGGCGGTGGACATAACAGCCGCGCCGGTTCATCCCCGCATCTGCGGGGAACTCCTGTGAAAATCGTTAAAGAGTTTGGCAACGGCCGGTTCATCCCCGCATCTGCGGGGAACTCTGGAACCACATTTACGTGGCGGTATTGGTCGCCGGTTCATCCCCGCATCTGCGGGGAACTCTTAGGCGTTATAGACCCGGTGGCAAACCGCATCGGTTCATCCCCGCATCTGCGGGGAACTCCCACGTCCACCAAGCCACCGTTGGCTAAACGTCGGTTCATCCCCGCATCTGCGGGGAACTCTTAGCATGTAGTCTAGCGAATAATGATCGAGCCGGTTCATCCCCGCATCTGCGGGGAACTCCAGCCAGGACACCGGCCCACCAGACGTATCAACGGTTCATCCCCGCATCTGCGGGGAACTCTGTTGTAACCACGTAGCGATTTTTTCAAGAGTCGGTTCATCCCCGCATCTGCGGGGAACTCTCGTCTTCCAGTGCTGCATTAAGAGCGGCGATCGGTTCATCCCCGCATCTGCGGGGAACTCTACTGCACCTCCTGTTGAACCTACTACTGTTACGGTTCATCCCCGCATCTGCGGGGAACTCTCCGGCCACTGGCGCTTCACCCACCGCACACTCGGTTCATCCCCGCATCTGCGGGGAACTCGTTGAAAAACTGAAAGGTCAAGGCGAGCCTCCCGGTTCATCCCCGCATCTGCGGGGAACTCGGATATCCGAGCGAAGCAACGCTGCACGAAACCGGTTCATCCCCGCATCTGCGGGGAACTCCCATCACCAGGATCACCGATAAGCGGCTCAAACGGTTCATCCCCGCATCTGCGGGGAACTCATGTATGACTTACAGTATGGTGACTTTAAGGGCGGTTCATCCCCGCATCTGCGGGGAACTCAAAAATTAAGAGAGCGTCCCTGAAACATCACACGGTTCATCCCCGCATCTGCGGGGAACTCTCCTTGAAACATTGCCCTCATGTGTAACCCTCCGGTTCATCCCCGCATCTGCGGGGAACTCGCACAGTCTTGGCATCGGTGGAAGTCAAGCGGCGGTTCATCCCCGCATCTGCGGGGAACTCCTTCCATGATTTGTTTTTTGTTATAACCATATCGGTTCATCCCCGCATCTGCGGGGAACTCTGGTGCTGGGTCAGTGGAAACAACTGCGCCAGCGGTTCATCCCCGCATCTGCGGGGAACTCGCCCGAAACAAAAAATTGATCCCATCTTCAACAGGTTCATCCCCGCATCTGCGGGGAACTCATTGTCACCCTATGATTTTTCGCAGAGATGCCCGGTTCATCCCCGCATCTGCGGGGAACTCAACAGGTCGAGCGTAAAGACTTTTCCATCCGCCGGTTCATCCCCGCATCTGCGGGGAACTCCTCTCAAACAACAACACCTGGTTGTCGTCTATCGGTTCATCCCCGCATCTGCGGGGAACTCCTGAGCTTTCCGCTTTTCGGCCAGCCCCAATCCGGTTCATCCCCGCATCTGCGGGGAACTCGTTTCAACCCCAAGATTGACGACATCAAAAAGCGGTTCATCCCCGCATCTGCGGGGAACTCAATAATGTTGGTAAGGAAAACGGCACGGCTGCCGGTTCATCCCCGCATCTGCGGGGAACTCCCGGGCAACGTCGGAAACGGCGTGTTGTCGTCCGGTTCATCCCCGCATCTGCGGGGAACTCGTGCTGGCGTATCAGTTCATCAAAATCCTCCCCGGTTCATCCCCGCATCTGCGGGGAACTCATCACCATTGTCAACCACGGATTCGGGATATACGGTTCATCCCCGCATCTGCGGGGAACTCACTGAACGATTTACAGGCGCGGCGTGATCGAGCGGTTCATCCCCGCATCTGCGGGGAACTCTTACGCTCACTTCAGCATCGGCATAGCCAAACCGGTTCATCCCCGCATCTGCGGGGAACTCTGGCCTTTTCTTTTTGTTGGAGTGTTCAACTTCGGTTCATCCCCGCATCTGCGGGGAACTCACAGCGAGCGCCAGCAGGTGGAGGATCTGTTCCGGTTCATCCCCGCATCTGCGGGGAACTCTGTTTCAGCGTGGACGGGGAGACGGTAATAACCGGTTCATCCCCGCATCTGCGGGGAACTCGACAACGCTGTTGACATCCTTGGCGAGTTCTCCGGTTCATCCCCGCATCTGCGGGGAACTCCTTGGTCAGGGCATTACAGAAGCACCGTACAACGGTTCATCCCCGCATCTGCGGGGAACTCGTATGGAGGTGGGGAATGAAAGACGATAGCACCGGTTCATCCCCGCATCTGCGGGGAACTCGTCAACGTGCATTTCCACATTTGCCGGGTGCTCGGTTCATCCCCGCATCTGCGGGGAACTCTATTGGGTGTTGCTCTTCTCCAATCATTTCCACGGTTCATCCCCGCATCTGCGGGGAACTCTAAATTTCCTACTTTTGTTGCCATCTATTTTCCGGTTCATCCCCGCATCTGCGGGGAACTCCGGTTAATCCATTCGGCTGTAACAGGCCCAACCGGTTCATCCCCGCATCTGCGGGGAACTCACGTAGAAGTTTGCCGCAACGAAATAAAGGCACGGTTCATCCCCGCATCTGCGGGGAACTCGCGTAAAGCTCGAAGACGAGATGGTCGAAAAACGGTTCATCCCCGCATCTGCGGGGAACTCACCTCGTATGTCAGGTTGTAGTTCTCGTCCATCGGTTCATCCCCGCATCTGCGGGGAACTCAAAAGGCGATTTACATGATGCTCGAAGCGATACGGTTCATCCCCGCATCTGCGGGGAACTCCGTAGTCACCGAGGAAATCAGGGCAAACAGGCCGGTTCATCCCCGCATCTGCGGGGAACTCATTTCATCGAGAAAATAACCACCCTTGGCAGGCGGTTCATCCCCGCATCTGCGGGGAACTCGCGATAAGGGAGGCAGCATGAGCAAAACAGAACGGTTCATCCCCGCATCTGCGGGGAACTCTTACAGCACATCGTTTCCGGTGCCGCTGCCGACGGTTCATCCCCGCATCTGCGGGGAACTCCCCACCTATTGAGCATGCCACGTCCTACCAAACGGTTCATCCCCGCATCTGCGGGGAACTCAACTTGACGCTTTCGGTTCCCCACTCGTAATGCGGTTCATCCCCGCATCTGCGGGGAACTCGCAAGCTTAACAAGCTCAGGGACACGCGGGAAAGGTTCATCCCCGCATCTGCGGGGAACTCTGTTTGTCGCCGGGTGTTCAACGACTGGCGGACTGGTTCATCCCCGCATCTGCGGGGAACTCACTATTTTTAAGCACATGAAAATATTAGGTTTTCAAAGACCGAAAAACTGCACCAAAAAATCTGATCAAAATTTATTCAAAATCCGGAGAGTATCCGGAAGAGATTTCCGGGAGAAACGACACCAATTTAATACCTTCCATTTCTTTGGGAATACGCCGATTCGCACCGAGGGTCACAAAATCGAAGCCGGATTCGGTATTGGTGCTCCAGACCATCACGGCATTGCCGTCATCTATCCCCTTTTCCACATTATCCCAAATCATATCTCGAATGCGCCGGGACACTTTGCCCACATAAACACCGGCCCGAACTTCGAGTAACCATAAAGCCAAGCGCCCTCGCAATCGAGGCGGGGCGTTTTCAACCACGATGACCAGCATCGCCTATCTCCTCCTTGTTTGGAATGGCTATGTCAACCGCCTCTTCATGAGCCTTCGGCACCTGCATCTCGCCCGCCGTCAACACCTGCTCGATGGTTGGAATGATGCGGTTTAATAGCCGCGTCTGACGAAACGCATCCCGACAGGCCAGCCGCACCTGTCGCTCGGGGTTGTGCGGTTTCTTGGCTGCAATCTTGAACGCCACCGGTACCACCGTTTCGAATTTGAAAATATCGGCAATGTCGTAAACAAAAGATTGCGGCTTGCCGGTATGGATAAAACCGACCGCCGGAGCATATCCGGCAGCCAGAATAGCCGCCTCGCAAATGCCATAGAGGCACGCTGTAGCGGAGGATAGACAGCGGTTTGGAACATCGCCGCTTCCCCATTCGGTATGGTCGTAGTTCCGTTTTTTCCAGGGCACCTTGTATTGCCGGGCAAGCAGATCGTACATCTTGCGCACCCGGGCCCCTTCGATGCCGCGAAGCTGCTCGACGCTGCGACGCTCAGGCGGTTTCTCCTTGAAACGCATCTCGTACATCTTGCGCACCACCTTGAGCCGGGCGGTATCATCCAATGCCAGTTTGGCCTGATAGAGCAACCGGTCAGCCCGCGCCCCGCCCGGTTGTCCGGCGGAATACAGTCGCACCCCGGCCTCGCCCACCCACACCAGCAGGCACCCGACCCGCGACGCCAACGTGGCCGCGGCATGGGAAACCCGCGTACCCGGCTCCAGCATCAGACAGGCCACCCCTCCAACCGGAATATGGGTCCGCACCCCGGTTTTATCGACAAGCACAAACGCCCCGTCAAGAACATCGAGCTGACCTTTTTCGACGAACAGCACGGAAAGCCGATCCTTGATCGGAATCGGCTTCAATTGCGGCAAAATAGGTTCCATTCAATCCCCCATTGACCCTCGCACCAACCATTGACAGACTGCGGGGTAAAACATATCGTCATACAAAAGGTAATACCCCAAGCCATGGTGGAAGGCAGAAAATGCCAAAAACAAAGATCGCCGTCACTCTTGTCGAAAAAACCTTGAGCGAGGTCGACCGCCTGGTGGCCGGCCATGTATTCCCCAGCCGCAGCCGCGTTATCGAAAAGGCCCTGCAGGAAAAGCTCTCGCGTATGTCCCACAACCGCTTGGCCCGGGAGTGCGCAAAACTCGACCCCGGGTTCGAAAAAGCCCTGGCCGAAGAACGCGTTGGAGAGGACCTGAGGGAATGGCCCGAATATTGAGAGGCGACATCCGCTGGGCCGACCTCAACCCGGTGCGCGGCAGCGAACAGGGCGGCTTACGACCGGCACTGATTATCAGTCAAAACGTTTTCAACGCCCGCTCCGGAACAGTCATCGTCCTGACCATCACCAGCCAACCCCAAAAGGCCGAATTTCCGCTCACCCTCGAACTCGCCGGTCCCGATGCACCCCAAAAGTCCTGGGTCAAAATCAGCCAAATCCGCACCCTCGCCATGGAACGCATCGGCAAAAACAGCTCGCCGAGGCCAGCCCCGAAGTGCTGGCAATGGTGGTGGAGGCACTGGGCGAGATTGTGGGTTGATGTTTACATCCGCCGTACCATCATCAATCCGCAACCAAAAGCTTTGGCTGGGCCAATGCCATTGAAAAGCATTGCCTGGAATAACTCCGAATTGTTCACTTGCAGCACTCCGTCAAAATCGACGGAACTGAATCCTGCGTCTCGACCCTTTTTCGGCATGGCGTGCCACCGATAACCTTCCGCTTGAAACTGCAATCTTTTACTCCCGTTCATGCCTTCATCATGAACAAGCTCGAAACCGTTTCGCACTCCTTTATCCTTTAGCCAGGATTCGAGGGCAAAATCAGAAGCAGCCCTTAATGCCCAGTCCATCAGTTGAACCGGCTCCATATGCGCATCTGCCAGCGATTCGAATCGTTCATTGGTCCGAATATCTTCCCGTAACCTTTCTGAACAGAAACGCTTTTCACCGTCTTTCCAGGCAGTGAGAATCCGATGGCGTAAAACCGATTTTTTTTGGCGTTGGACATCGAGAATGCCAAGGCAACTTGCGAGCTCCTCAAGCAAGCGCCGTTGGGCATTCATGACAACATCGTGACGTACGGAGTTTTTTTTGCCTGGCTTTTTCTTGGCAACGATGGGATTCGCCCGTAATTTAAAGGCGAATTGCTGGCCCTGGCTTATAACCGGTGCATATACTTTACTCTCTACCCGAAAAATGGGAGTTTCAGTTTGCGGATCATGCCTCGAAACGATGTAGAAAAGGGATTCCCCTTTAGTTCGTCTTTGGTTTTTCAACTGTTCCTTGGCAATTTCTTCCCGAAATAAAAAGCTGCGTTTCTCCTCTGCAGGGAAGAGATCCCATAACAGTTGATGCAACCCATAAGAGTTACTCGTCAACACCTGGCTCAGCTGAGATGATCGTTGAACTTCCGGTTGGAGTTGAACTCGTGAAAAATACATCAGCCCTCTCCCTTCCCGATACACAGGTTTTCCGCACGCTGAGAAAATTGCCAACGTCTCCGAGAGAAAGGCTGGTCATGGCGGGTTAATACCTGCTGCGCTTTCAGAGAGCTGTCTTCACCCTCCCAGTAATAACGGGTCTGGTATTCCACAGGTATCCATCGCTGTTCATCGTCGGGCTCTACCATCAAAGCTTTGAGTTCGGCTTCATCCAGAGCTTGTCCGAAACTGTCCCAATCGCTGACAACCGGATCAAGGGGAGCAGCCAAAGGACAGGATTTCCGCCCAAGGTAAAGAAGGAATGCCGGTTTCAACAATTTCTCTCGAATTGTTTCCAAAGTAAAAGGAGCATTTGCATTAGCCCTGACAGCGACCAAGGCCATAGAATCACACCGATATTCACGGCTGGAAAGGATCGTTCCGAGACGTGCTTTACCGCGTATCAGTTCTTCGCGACGGGTGCGATAAACCACCTTTCCTGCTGAATCCGGAACTTGTGTCGTATGATAGTCCCTTAGCAACGAACCGGTTCGCAATACTTTGACGGCAAATAGATACCCGGCAGCCAATGCAGCCTGTTGCTCCTCTTCATCACGCCGAATGCCAAGCGCCGCAGCCAACAATCCCAACAACGCCGACTTGCTGGGATAAACCGCGGAGTGGCGCGATTCGCCAACGGCAATCTCTCCCCAGGCCGCAAGCGGCCCATAGAGGCGAAAGACCAAATGTTTCATTCATGCCTCCTCAACAGGTGACGAAATCAAGTAACTCGGCCATTGCCCCATCACCTTTCAGGGCATTGATCGCATAGAGTTCATCCGCACAATCGCCATATACTTTGTTCATGTTTTGGCGATGTGCTTCCAGTGCCTCAACGGCAGCGGTGCCAAAATCCTGGTCATCACGATAAAGCGTCCTGTTGTCGATAGGCTTCAGAAAAGCCACCGAAAGGGAACGGGGTTGCTGCTCACCTTTTTCCGCCAGCACATAACTTGCATACGCGCGGCTGGCAAAACTGTTTTGCTTGCCGTTGGGGGGCACTTTGACGGCAGCTTCGGTCAGTGCAGCGATGGCCCGTTGCGCCAGGTCTTCATCACCACCCAGGTTTTCCGCCAGCAGGTCACGGTTGATGCAGATGTATGAGTAAAACAACCCCGCCGCGAAACCTGTTTCGCCAATGTGCGCGGCACCGGCATCCTCACTGCCATCGTTCAAATCATCGACTGCCGTAAAATAATCGTCTTCGATAACAATCGGATGCACGCTGATCGCATGTGCAACCTGACAGGCTGCCTCGACATTAAAAGCGGGACTTGAGGCCAGCATCCTGCCGAAAAGCGCGATGTCCACCGACGTCATTTTCTGACGCAGCAAATTCAGCTCTTCCGGTTGCGGGCCTTCCTTTCTTTCCGCAATGCTATTTGTCAGGTCCAGAACAGCTTGTTCTTCTTCCAGATCGAAAAACGCCAACTGCTCAATTTCAACTTCAACCAACTCTTTTTCGCGACGCTCTTCGGTAGCAAGTTTTTTCAGGGCCGTTTTTTCTTTATCTGTCAACTTCTTTAGCTTCCCAAAAACTCCGGCAATAGCCCCGGCCCAGGACAGAGCATCTTTATGCCCAATCCCCTTTTCCACCAAACGCTCATAAACCTTCCTACCCATCTCTTTGGTTCGCGTACCTAAACCATTTTTCACAGTCTTTCCAAACAAATCCGAAGTCCTCCAGGCACGTTTCAAGCTTTGCGAAGAAACCCGCAAACGATCCACTCCGCCCATTTTTGCGGTTTTTGGCCGGCCCAGATCATCGCGGTTGAGGTTTGCCGGAGGATATGAGGTGAGAAGATGCAGTTGAATAAAACGACTCATGATGATGTCTCCTTGATTTTAAATTTTCACATTATTTAGAAGTGTAATAATCGCTTGCCCAACGTACGGCCAGCCGGTCAAGCGGCTTCAAGCTGATTCCGTAACGATATTCATTCATCCATCGGCGAATACTGTCAGCCAGTGAAATAATGTTCACGTGGCTATCCGCCAGTTTGACTGCACGAATCAAACGCCGAAAAAATTCGTCCGGCGTCCGGCTCTTCTGTAGCTGCTGAAAGCGCATTTCGCTCATGCAGGGTCTATCGGTCCCCGGCTTTGGTGAAGCAAGTTGGGCGGCAAAAGATTTTTTATCCTTATCCTTTTTATCCTTATCCTCGTCCTTTTTTACATGGGCCAGAACCGCCGCAACCATAGCGGCAATCGGCAGATTCCATGGCCTTGCCCAACTTTCCGGCATCTGCCGTAAAAAATTAAAAAACGGCTCGGTCAGCACTACGTCATCCGGTGTTTCGGCTCGCCGCAATCGAGCACGGTCGCCACGATTGTCGTCGAGCCAGCAAAACCAGGCTCGCAACTTTTGTTTTGCCTCTTCCGACCAAAACTCCTGTTCTCTCACTTTATGGCCTCCTCTCTATAGGGAAGATTTATTGAGCAGAGTTTTCATTGCCTTACTTGTGCGCAGTTTCTTTGCCAACTCTTTACGGGCACCGATAATCCGTTTCATATCAGCATCTTCGACTGGAGATTCCAACGCCCAGGAATCAAACAGGTCGAGCGCCAGATTTCGAATGGTTTTTGCCCAGAATGCGTATATTTCCGGGGGAACTTGACGTTGGTCGCCGGGAAGATCGGAAAAACGTTTCAACAAGGCATAGAAATCGTTCTCACTCTGTTGCCAAAATTCCAACACAACAGCATTCATGTCGCCTTTAACGTCTTTGGCTCGTTTAAACCAGGCTTCTTTGAGCTGACTTCGCAAAAATCCTGAAACATCCGTTGCGGCATCGACCAACTCCTTCACCCAATGCAACAGATTGTCCCTTTGCGCGGCATCAAGTTTGAGAAGGGGCATTTCATGGTCATACCAGCAACGTGCCTTCATGTTGTCCATGTCGTAGCCAAAGCACCACAGCCTGGCAAGCGATTCTCCCGTCAAGCTGTGAACCCTTTCTTCCATATAGGCTTTAACAACTTTTGCCGAGCAATCGCCGGACGACTGATCCGTCATGGTCACCCCAAGCCAATGCCGATACCCCAAGCCGCCTTGTTGCCCCTTCAAAGATAAAGGAGGTTTTTCCTTCTTAGGGTCGAAACGGTAAGGTGTCAGCGGGTGTACCCATGCACCTTCATAATTCGTCCCGTAATTTTGTGTCCGATATTTTTCGACAAAGGATGTAGCGTTTTCGCCACATAAATCACAACGGCTCTCTTCGGCATCAAGAAAATCCAGACGGATACGTCGCGGCATCCCCCAGTACACCTGCAGAGAATCAACATCCTCCGGCGTTGTGTTCTTACCGCCTTTGTCAGAGATGCGCGTCGGTCCCATCCAGGGAAAAATGCCCGGGCCCAGTTCGATGTCGGTCGTTTCAAACCAGTCTCTATCCAAAACATTAAGCCAAAGCTTTTTCCAAAGGGATTCCTTAGCACCAGGCATCACCAAGGTGGTCAGCGGCCCGCCACCACGCAGTCCCACCCGATGACCAACCCCGCCTGAAGGCGCATTGATTTGAAGGGTGAACAAGGCCGTGGCTACACAGGAGGGACAAACCCTTCTAATCGCACCACCTTTAACAAAATGGTCGAGATTGTCTTTGATCGTTTTCCCACCGGGAGATTCAATCAACAAACCCGCGATGTTTTTTATCTCACCAGCTTTCAAATCGAAGTCCTGTAAAAAAGACGAGTCGACTGGCTTATCCAGCTCAAATGCAGAGGCCACCTTTTCAAAAGTTTTTTTCAATTCTTCAACCGTCGGCATTTCTTCCCAATATTCCAGCCACTCATCGTGATCTTCCGGCGTGAAACAGGTCTGCAACAGACCGATCAGAAACTGATAGAGCGCACCTTGGAAATCGGGACGTGGAGCGATGATCTCCAAAACGGGATTGTACGGTTCAACCATTTGCCAAGGAGCGATTTTATCCGGACCCTGCTCCCGCAGAACCGGCAACCAAGCGTCTTCAATCAGATTCATCTGTCATCTCCTTTTTTCGAGCTCCAGCCCTTAGCTTTGTCGTAACAAGGCAATAATTCATCGACCAACGGCAGCACTTCGATCCACTTAAGGGCTTTTTCTCTTTCCCTTAGCTCATCGATATGGGGCTGCCACTGGCGTGGAATGCTTTTTTGCACCTGCTCCCATTCCCCTTTCGGTAAACTGAGCGTACTCATATCCCATGGAAACCTTTCGGTATGCGCATAAGGCAGCAGTTCCACACCCTTTTTAACAACCAGGGCGACATCTACCGTCTGTTCGGAAAGCCGGGTGGGGATATTGGTATCCTCATCCCAGCCGCCACTATCCTCGGCACTGCGTCTTGAATACCCTTTCGACAGGTCCAGACGGTTTAAACGAGCGATGCCGCGTTTGCCCCCGGCATCTCCTTCCGCGTCCCAGGATAGATCAAGCAATGCCTCAGGAATGTAATCTTGAGCCTCGTCCCCAAAGACTTCCTCAATCAATATCCTGGAATTTTTTGTGGGCTCTATAACCTGTTCTTTCAGCAAAATCTTTTGCGTCAACCAAAGCTGTCCGACATGCCGATAAACCGCTTGTGTTCCTGGCAGCACATTTTTCAACCATGTTGCTTCCGGTGTGTCACTCGGTTCGGGAGCCAGGATGTAAAACACAGGGGGTTCGCGCCGGTCCGTCGCCCCTTTTTCACGAGTCCTGTTGCCGAATTCATCCCGGATATGACGATGTTCGCGACCGGCACGCTGAATTAACAGATCGATCGGGGCAAGGTCGGAAATCAGCACATCAAAATCCAGATCGAGGGATTGTTCGACAACCTGGGTGGCGACAAGCACTCGGCCACGACGTATTTCCGCATCGGAGTTATCCCCAAAAAACTCCAGGGTTTGAATTTCGATGCGCTGTCTGTCGATCATGGCAAAGCGGCTATGAAACAACGAAAGTCGCCCCGTTTTGATCCAACCACATCCCACCAGCGCGTCGTACGCCTTGCGGGCATCGCCAACCGTGTTGCGTATCCAACAAACACAATGTCCCTGTTCTACTTGCTTGCGAATAAGGTCAAGAACTTCCCCCTCGTTGTGCAACCAATCGATTGCGGTAGAGCGTGCAACATCCTGGCGCGTTGCAATCTTTTCCTCGGAAAAGACATGCGACGCAACATGCGTTACCAGCGGATACTCAGCCTCCAACGACAGAGCGGGGGCCTCACCACCAGAGCCAGAACAAAAAGCCTGGACATACTGTTCCCTCATTTTATGAGGCAAGGTCGCGGAAAGCAGGATGGCACTGCCTCCATTGGCCGCATGGGCTTGCAATAGAGTCTGCAACAATAAATTCATATAGGGGTCGTAAGCATGGACTTCATCAACAAGCAGAATTTTTCGGGAAAGCCCCAAGAGCCGAAGGGATTGATGCCTGGCGGGCAAAATGCCTAGCAACGCCTGGTCGAGCGTACCGACACCAACTTCGGCAAGCAGAGCTTTTTTACGGCTGTCGGCCAACCAGGCATGGCAATATGCCTCGCCGCTTAACTCATTCTTTTCGTACTCCGCATTTCCCCCAGCATTGTCCGGCAGGCCGACGGAATTACGAAAGGCATCCGACAAATGTCGCGCTCCGTGCGCCAATACCAGAGAGGGCTTCTGCTCCGCGGAGAAGAGACGCTGGTAGGCTTTCCCCAGACGAAGATACATGGCATTGGCCGTCGCCATCGTCGGCATGCCCGCATAGATGCCGTCCGCTGCATCGGCATTGAGCAAACGGTGGCAAAGAGTCACAGCCGCTTCGGTTTTTCCGGCACCGGTCACGTCCTCCAATATAAAAAGCTGGGGTCGGTCATTGACGACAATGGAAGTTGCCCAAGCCTGCAAAGGAGTAGGTTGTTCGATGAAAGGAAACAGATGGTTAATGCCTGCAAAAGACGAGCAACATGCGGGGGTAAGATTTATGGTGGCAAGAATTTGTTCTGCTTGAGGCAAAGCCTTTTGAAACCAATATTCAGACAAAGGGATTTCGCTCGAACAATACTGGTCAGCAGGCACGCTGGAGCCAATCCAGTCCGCCAATACCGTTATCCCAGCCAGAAACCATGAACATTGTTGTAATCGATTTTTAAATTTTTTATCCGTCAGGATGGACAAATCAATATCGTGAAGAAATAGTAGCGAAACCGATCGGCAAAAACTCTTTGCGGCCAATTCGTCATTTTCGGTAAAATATTCCTGATGCCGATTCAAAACATCTTTAGGGGGAATTCCGTGATGGCCGGTAACAATCTTTAGCCAAGGTTCAAAGGCTCGAAGTTGGCTGGGTGACACATCCTGTTCGTTTCCCAACCCGGAAGCACTCCAGAGAGGACTGATAACTTTCCTCCAAAGGAGAAATCCCAAACTGTCGTGCCGCTCGTTATAGGACATGCCCTGGACATTAGGGACAAGCTGTTCGGAAAGGTTCGGCTTAATCCCCTGAAATGCTGTCGCGAACTTGCCGATGTCATGCAAAGCCAGCAAAAAAACGAACCACTTCCGAAGCCATTTAGGCAGGACCCCCAATGTCAAACGGAGCCACTTCGTTAACGGTCTGCCTGGTGCGAGAAGCAGCCACCCTACCGCCGCCACATCCAAACAGTGGTACGGCAGCAGATGATATCTACCGTTATCTGCCGTTTTGCCCCAATATCTAAAAAAGGAGTTTTCTTTATCAATCATTTACTACTCCGAATACATCCAATGGTATATTTTCACACCCTACCACCCAACCCCGGACATCTAACGTCATATGTCTGAATAAAACTTCACTCCCCGCCATAAACCTTCACCATCCGTCCGATCTCCCCGAGAATCTCATCCCGCAGCCCCTCGGGAGCGAGCACCTCGACGTCCGCCCCGTACTGCAATATCCGCAACTTGACCTCGCGAAAATCGGTGACGACGAAGCGCAGGATCAGCGAACCGTCGGCCTGTTCTTCCATGATCTGTTTCGGATGCCAGATCTCGTGACGCAGCCAGCGGGCACGATAGGCATTGAACCGGAGCACGACTTCCTGCGGATGGCCGCTCTGGAAAATTCCGAAAGCGCCGGCGAGGTGATCCTGCCAATAACCGGGAGGAGGCGGAGTAAAGGGGATATCGGTCAGACGCACTTGAGACATGCGCCCCAGAAAGAATTTGCGCCAGTCGCACCGTTCTGTACACCGGGCGAGCAGGATCCAGCTACCCATGTAATGCTGCAGGTGAACCGGTTCGACCAGACGCAGGGTGGTTCGGTTTTGGGACGGAGAGAAATAATAAAAGGTGAGCTGACGGCTGTGAATCAGGGCTTCTGCGACCTGACGAAAGATCTCACCTTCGGCCGGGGTGTAGCCATGCCAGATGGCGGAGAAAGCGGTATCGATTTTCTTTTCATCCAGACCGAAGGCGCCGGTGGCGGCAAACAGCTTACGACCGAAAGACTGGATGGAACGGCTGATCACACCGTCGGCACTGTCAGCCAGCAGATTCCTCGCCAACAGAATGGCCAGCAGCTCGTTCTGGGTACACCGGGATGACGGCAGAGTAAAACTCTGATCGGTATAGAAATAGCCTTTACGATGCGCATCGTATTCGAGGGGTGCGGCAAGGCGATCCCGCATAAAATCAATGGTGCGCTGAGCGGTTTTGGTGCAGATCTCGAAATGATGGGCTAAGGTACTGGCATTGGGAAAACGACCGTTTCGTACTTGACAGTCAAACCAGCAGTAACGCTCGAACTTGAGGTGTTCGGCCACAGGTAGTTCTCCTCTGTGGCTCGGAACGCAGGGAGGCGTACCGGGTCACTTCTTAATGAAAAAACCAATGAGTTTCAACATAGAAAACTACCAGACAATGATATCTTTTACAATAAATGGAACATTAAATGTGACAATCTGATGCAGAAGACAGGGGGCAAACTACGCATGGAGTCAATTCCGAAAATTGCCGTTCAACTGGATAAAGGCTTCCTCGGCAACAATGGTACAATCTGAGAAAACACCTTTAATTTCAAACCTTTTTATGTTAATTAACAAGATCTCGACGAAAAAGACCATCCTTACAAAATAAAAATTCCAGAAAGATCCCGGTATGTCTCACTGGAACCAACATGCCCGGCAATGGCGAAAAATCGGTCCTCCGTTGCGACCACAAGCGGAAGATCTTGATTTTTTGACACACAGCATTGTAAATCAGCCGCGTTTCACCCAAAAACCTCCCGACATATTGTTACTTGGCGTTACGCCGGAAATAACCGGCCTGCCATGGCCACCGGGAAGTCGGTTACTGGCCGTAGATCAGAGTGAGGCCATGATCCGTGAAGTCTGGTCCCCCCATCCGACCATATTATCCAACGCTGTCCGGGGTAAGTGGTGTCAACTGCCTACCGACAACCATTCCTTCGATTTAATCGTCGGCGACGGCTGCATGACCCTGATGGATGCCGAGCAGGGAATGCTTCGGTTCATTTCGGAACTCCGGAGGGTGCTGCGCCCGGGGGGACATCTGGCACTGCGACTTTTCGTTCGACCCGACGTGCCGGAATCGCCAGGCCAGGTCTTTACAGAACTGGAACAAAACCGCATCGGCAATTTTCATATCTTTAAATGGCGGCTACTTATGGCCCTGCACGGCACCCTGCAGGAAGGCGTGACCGTATCACAGGCCCCGGACTGTTGGCGACAATTCGTTGCTGATGACGACCGGATCAGCATTTGCACCGGCTGGGAAAAAACAACCATCGTCACCTTGGAGGCCTACCGCAATTCAACAGCACGCTATTACTTCCCGACCCTCGGCGAAGCCCGCGCCATACTGAGCCGATACCTGATCGAAGAACGGATTTGCACACCATCCTATGAACTCGGTGACCGCTGCCCAACGGTCATCTACCGTTGTCCATAAAATTTTCCAGAACAGGGCAGTCAGCGCGCATAGGCGTAAATTATGGCAGAGACAACTTCTCTTGAAATCATTATCGGCACAACCGACCCGTGGCCCCATTCCTACTATCTGGCGCATCTGGCAGAGGTCTGGAGACAACAGGGGATCACCGTCAACATAACCGGCACGCCTTCGGAACAAGGCGCCGACCTGGGATTCATGCACGTCGATCTGTCCCGCCTGCCGGCAAGCTGTCGCAAAATGGCCGCAGCTTACGAATACTGCGTCAACGGTGGCATCTCCGACATCAGCAAAACGGCCTACAGCCAGGGGATAATCGCCCGAACCGACGACTGGGACGGAGCGGTTATCGTAAAAACGGATCTCAACTACGGCGGATTACCGGAGTTGCAGCGCCGCTATCAGCAATTCGGCGGGAAGCTGATAAAAAAGCTGATCAAGCACAACCCCTGGCATTTCACCAAAAGGTTCAAACCACCCAACTACCCGATTTTCCAACATATGGATGAGGTCCCGGAATGGGCCTGGCGCAATCGCAATCTAATCGTGGAACGCTTTGTTCCCGAGAGAGTGGATGACCTCTACGCCATCCGTTATTGGATCTTTTTCGGCAATCGTGAATATGCCGTCCGTTTTTGTTCTGCAACCCCTATCGTCAAGGCCCACAACGCCGTCCGGAGGGAAGCGCTTCCAGAAATACCGGAAGCATTGCGCAAAATCAGAGCCGCTATGGGAATGGACTTCGGTAAATTCGACTATGTGATGCACCGGGGAGAACCGATCCTGCTGGATATCAACAAAACGCCCAGCTATCACCCCCTTCTACCGGCAACGGTGCCGAGCGAAGAAGTCCTACTGCTTGCCGACGGGTTAAAGGATTTCGCTCGGAGATAGTCGGGATAGGGGTTTTCCGGGCAAACATCACCTTTCAACAATAATATTGCAGGATAAAACAAAACGCCGGCATCTCACAGGGAGACAGCCGGCGTTTCAACTTCGTACATACCAATCAGAACACGCCGCACACCCGGAACGGCAGGGGGTATCGGAGGCGCCGTTACCTTCCCTCCTTTTCCGTCCCGGGCGGCAGGATGATAAATTCGGGTGCGTTACTTGGCGAGCAGTTCGAGAACCACATCCTGAAAGGGGTTGGCGAACAGGATGATCATGGCTACGACAAAAACGTAGATGGCCAGGGATTCGATCATGGCCAGACCGATCATCATGGTGGTCAGAATCTTGCCGCTGGCACCGGGGTTGCGCGCCACGCCTTCCAGTGCGCTCTTAACGGCCAGTCCCTGACCGATGCCCGTGCCAAGAGAACCTATGGCCATACCGAACCCGGCGGTAATCATTACCCAGGAAAAAAAATCCATTGTACTTCTCCTTGTCTTTGCTTGATGGAACGGCCCGACGACCGTCTTGAAATAATTATGAACCCATGGCCGGAAGCCCGCGAACCGCTCCCGACCAGGGCCGGCATTGCCTAATGCGCCTCTTCTAATGCACCGGCGATGTAAATCATGGACAGCAACATAAAAACGAAGGTCTGGATGAAAGCCACCAGAATCCCCATAAGCATCATGGGGATGGGCAACAACAACGGCACCAGGCTGAAAAAGATCATCAGCACGATCTCGTGACCGTACATGTTGCCGAACAGACGCAGGGACAAGGACAACGGCCGCGCCAGATGGCCGATAAGTTCAATCGGCAGGATAAGGGGCGTTAACCACCAGACCGGTCCCATAAAATGTTTGAAGTACCTGATGCCGTGTTCCCGTACCCCAACGATGTGGGTGACGAGGAAAACCCCCACGGCCAGGGCGGCGTTGGTATTGAGACTGGCGGTGGGCGGTGCGAATCCCGGAATCAGTCCGATAAGGTTGGACACCAGCAGGAACAGGGCAAGCGTGGCGATCAGCGGGAAATAGACCATACCTTTGGGCCCCATGGTGTCACGCACCATGCCGCGGATCTCCACCAGTACAAGCTCCATAAAATTCTGCATGCCGCCCGGCACCAGCCCGGCCCTGTGCGTGGCCAGCAGGCCGACCCCTATCAGGATGGCCATAACCAGCCAGGTATGGGTGACATGCTGAAAAAAGCCATGTTGCTCCAGCATTTCGGCCGAAAAGCCGAAGTGCAGTTTTGCGATCAGCCATTTTAGAAGTACAAAGGGATGCGTCATCTCTTCCGTCCCCATCGATGCGATGTGTTTAGACAAACAATTTCGGAAAAAAGCATCTATGCGGCCTCATCTTCATGGGCCGCCTGCCGCGGATTCGGTCAGCCGCGCCCACCACGCCCGGCCACCTGGATCCGCACCATGGCGCGCTGCAGAGCCGCCTGCATGTTGTGGTATTCCTTGTCCGCCGGGGTCAGCTCCCGCAACCGCGCCTCGGCCCGTCCCAGGGCCGCTTTGGCCCGTGCCAGGTCGATATGGTCCTGGGTTTCGGCGGTTTCCACCAGCACCAGCACCCGGTCCTCGGCCACTTCCACATACCCCCAGTTCACCGCCAGGTAATAGACATCGCTGCCCTTGCGGTAGCTGAATTCCCCCACCTGCAGGGTAGTCAGCAAAGGCGTATGTCCCGGCAGCACGCCGAACTGCCCCAGGCTGCCCGGGGCGGCGATTTCGTCGACCTCCTCGATGAGCACCTGGGCGGCGGGCGTCACCATCTCCAGTTTCAGTTTCTGCGCCATGGATGGTTATCCTTTTTTTCTGAAATTCTGTTTACCGCAGAGAACGCGGAGCACGCTGAGAGAGGCAAAAAGCCAGGGCAAAAATCTTAAAGAAGAACTCTATGCTCTCTGCGGGCCCTACTTTTATTCTTTTTTAGACAAAAAAAGTCTTTATAGAATTTCTCTGCGATCTCTGCGATCTCCGCGGTTAAACCCAGCCCTGTTACGACGCCATCTTGGCGGCGTTCTCCAGTACTTCGTCGATGCCGCCGGCCATGTAGAAAGCCTGCTCGGGCACGCTGTCGTGCTTGCCTTCGACGATCTCCTTGAAACCGCGGATGGTCTCGCTCAGTTCCACGTATTTGCCCGGCGTGCCGGTAAAGATCTCCGCCACGTGGAACGGTTGGGACAAGAAGCGCTGGATCTTGCGCGCCCTGGAGACGGTCTGCTTATCCTCTTCGGACAGTTCGTCCATCCCCAGAATGGCGATGATGTCCTGCAAATCCTTATAGCGCTGCAGCACGTACTGCACGTCACGCGCAACCTGGTAGTGCTCTTCGCCGAGCACCTGCGGATCGAGGATGCGGCTGCTGGAGTCGAGGGGATCGACGGCCGGGTAGATGCCGAGCTCGGCGATCTGCCGGGACAAAACGGTGGTGGCGTCGAGATGCGCAAAGGTGGTGGCCGGCGCCGGGTCGGTAAGGTCGTCGGCGGGCACGTAGATGGCCTGTACCGAGGTGATGGAACCGTTCTTAGTGGTGGTGATACGCTCCTGCAGCTCGCCCATTTCGGTGGACAGGGTCGGCTGATAACCGACAGCCGAGGGGATGCGGCCGAGCAGCGCCGAAACCTCGGAACCGGCCTGGGTAAAGCGGAAGATGTTGTCGACGAACAGCAGCACGTCCTGGTTTTCCTGATCGCGGAAGTACTCGGCCACGGTCAACGCCGACAGCGCCACGCGGGCACGGGCTCCGGGCGGTTCGTTCATCTGCCCGTAGACCAGAGCGGTCTTGTCCAAGACGTTGGATTCTTTCATTTCGTTCCACAAGTCGTTGCCTTCGCGGGTACGCTCGCCGACCCCGGCGAAAACCGAAAAGCCGCCGTGTTTCTTGGCGATGTTGTGGATCAGTTCCATGATCAGCACGGTCTTGCCGACCCCGGCGCCGCCGAACAGGCCGATCTTGCCGCCGCGCGCGTAGGGCGCGAGCAGATCGACGACCTTGATACCGGTTTCAAACGCTTCGACCTTGGTCGACTGGTCGACGAATTCGGGGGTGGGACGGTGGATCTCCCAGGTGGTGTCGGTCTCCACCGGCCCCTGTTCGTCCACCGGTTCGCCGATAACGTTGAGGATGCGCCCCAGGGTGCCGCGCCCGACCGGCACGCTGATCTGGCGGCCGGTGTTGAGCACTTCCTGGCCGCGCACCAGACCGTCGGTGGAATCCATGGCGATGGCGCGCACGGTGTTTTCCCCCAAATGCTGGGCGACCTCGGCCACCAGGTTCCAGGGCTCGTCGCCGAGGCTGGGATTGCTGACCTTGAGGGCGTAATAGATCTCGGGAAGCTCCCCGGCTTCGAATTCGACATCGATGACCGGGCCGATAACCTGGGTGATTTTGCCGTTGCTCATAATATGCCTTCCTCTTCTTTTCACCGCCCGTTCGCTGCGCTCTCTCGAGCACGCAAAGGACGCTGAGAAAATCTTTTCTTTATGCTGAAATTCGCCGTAAATCGTAGTTAAACTGTCCTATTTGACGTTCTCCGCGTTCTCTGCGAACTCTGCGGTAAAATACTGTGGTTCTAAGTTCTTTTCACCGCCCGTTCGCTGCGCTCTCTCGAGCACGCAAAGAACGCTGAGGGAGAAATCTTTTGTTTATGCATGTCTCTGCGCACTCCGCGAACTCTGCAGTAAAAAAGGAGACTCACCGGTTTATTGGACCGACGCTGCCCCCGAGATAATCTCCACCAGCTCGGTCGTAATGACCGCCTGCCGCACGCGGTTGTACTGCAGGGTCAGGTTGTCGATCATCTCGCCGGCGTTTTTGCTGGAGCTGTCCATGGCGCTCATGCGCGCGCCGTGCTCGGAGGCGGCCGATTCCAGCAGCGCCCGATAGATCTGCACCTCGACATGCTTGGGCAGGATCGACGCCAGCACTTCGCCGCGCGCCGGCTCGTACAGCGGCTGCACTGGCGGGGTCTGGTCGTCGGCCTCAGCCGGCGTGATGGGCAGCAGGCGATCGATGCTGACCTCCTGGCGGATGGCGCTGTAAAAGGCGTTGTAGACCAGATACACGGCGTCGAAGCGGCCCTGTTCGTAGCCTTCCACCACTTCCTGACCGATCAGGGCGGCGGTGGCGTAGGTGGCATCGGCGGTGATATCTTCATAAACCTTGTCGGCGATCAGTCCCCGCATTTTGAGTTGCTCGCGGCCTTTGCGGCCGATCACCAGCAGCTCGTAGCTGTCAAAGCCGTCGCGGTTGTCCGTCACCAGCTGGGCGGTGCTTTTGGCGACGTTAAGGTTGAAGCCGCCGCACAGCCCGCGGTCGGAGCTGACCACCAGCACCAGCGCCCGGCCGCGCCGCTCGTGCTTTTGCAACAGCGGATGGACCGCCGGGTCTTCGCGCAGCGCCAGGGAGGCCAGCACCTGCTGCATCTTGGCGGCATAAGGCCGCGCCGCCATGATGGCGGCCTGCGCTTTGCGAAAACGCGCCGCGGCGACCATCTTCATGGCTTTGGTGATCTGCTGGGTGCTTTTTACCGAGCTGATGCGCTTTTTGATGTCCTTCAGGTTTGCCATGGTTTTCTTTCTGCGAAAGCAAAGCTGTTAAGTTCCCTGATGAGCCCTATGGAACCCATGGTGTTACCAATCACGAATCACCAGTCACTGCTTTTCAGGGTGTAAACTGCTCGCCGAAGGCCGCCAGCACCGCCTTGATGCGTGCTTCGAGATCGGTGTCGATGGCTTTTTTCTCCGCCAAATCCTTGAGCAAGTCGCCGTGGCGATGCTCCAGGAAGCTGTACAGTTCCTCTTCGTAGCGCCGCAGTACGGTCAGCGGATAGTCGTCGACGTAGCCGTTGTTGGCGGCGTAGATGACCAGGATCTGTTTTTCCACCGGCAGCGGCTGGTACTGGGGCTGCTTGAGGATTTCCACCAGCCGCGCACCGCGCGCCAGCTGTTTCTGGGTGGCGGCGTCCAGATCCGAGCCGAACTGGGCAAAGGCGGCCATCTCGCGGTACTGGGCCAACGACAGGCGCAGGGTGCCGGCCACCTGCTTCATGGCCTTGACCTGGGCGCTGCCGCCGACGCGGGACACCGACAGGCCGACGTTGATGGCGGGCCGTACCCCGGAGTAGAACAGGTCGGCCTCGAGGAAAATCTGGCCGTCGGTGATGGAGATGACGTTGGTCGGGATATAGGAGGACAGGTCGCCGGCCTGGGTCTCGATGATGGGCAGCGCGGTGAGGCTGCCGCCGCCCAGCTCGTCGTTGAGTTTGGCGGCCCGCTCCAGCAGGCGGCTGTGCAGGTAAAAGACGTCGCCGGGAAAGGCTTCGCGGCCGGGCGGACGCCGCAGCAACAGGGACAGCTGCCGGTAGGCGACGGCGTGTTTGGACAGATCGTCGTACACGATCAGGGCGTGGCGGCCGTTGTCGCGGAAGTATTCGCCCATGGTGACCCCGGCATAAGGGGCGATGAACTGCAGCGGCGCCGGTTCGCTGGCGCCGGCGCTGACCACAATGGTGTAGTCCATGGCGCCGTGCTGTTTGAGTTTGTCCACCACCTGCGCCACCGTCGACTGTTTCTGGCCGATGGCGACGTAGATGCAGACCATGTCCTGGCCCTTCTGGTTGATGATGGCGTCGATGGCCAGGGCGGTCTTGCCGGTCTGGCGGTCGCCGATGATCAGTTCGCGCTGGCCGCGGCCGATGGGCACCAGGGCGTCGATGGCTTTGAGGCCGGTCTGTACCGGCTGGTGCACCGATTTGCGGGTGACGATGCCGGGGGCCTTGATCTCCACCTGCCGCGCTTCGGCGCCTTCCAGCGCGCCGCCGCCGTCGATGGGCTGGCCGATGCCGTTAACCACCCGTCCGATCAGCGCTTCGCCGACGGGCACTTCGACGATGCGGCCGGTACGCCTTACGCTGTCGCCTTCTTTGATGTGGTGGGTATCGCCGAGGATGGCGGCCCCGACGTTGTCTTCTTCGAGGTTGAGCACCATGCCGATGACGTCGCCGGGAAACTCCAGCAGCTCGCCGGCCATGGCCCGGTTCAAACCGTGGATGCGGGCAATGCCGTCGCCGACGGAGATGATGGTGCCCATTTCGCTGATTTCGATCTCACGGTCGAAGTTTTCGATCTGCTGCTCGATGATGGCGCAGATTTCTTCTGCTTTGATGTCCATAACGTCTTTTCACCCTATGTCTTTTTGCGAAAACATCTTTATTGAATGGCAATCCGTAATCTGTCACCGACTGGTCGTGTTCAGCTGTTGAGATATCCCGCCATCCGCCGCAGACCGGAGCGGATGGTGCCGTCCAGCACCTGCCCGGCGACTTCGATGCGCACGCCGCCCAACAGTTCCGGCTCGACGGCCAGTTCCAGCACCGCCTGTTTGCCATAGCGTTTTTGCAGCTGGGCACTGATGGCCTGCTGCACCGCGGCATCCAGCGGCGCGGCGCTGCACACCCGGGCCCGCACCAGCCCCAGTTGCACATCGGCCAGTTCGCGGTAGTCGGCCACCAGGGCGTCGAAATATTCCAGGCGCTGGCGCTGTTGCAGCAGGCCCAGCAGGTTGCGCAGGGTGGTGCTAAGCTGCAGGTAGTTGCTGATGCCTTCCAGCAGGCCGGCGATTTTGTCGGCGGCCAGGGTCGGACTGGCCAGCAGTTTGTACAGCCGCGGCTCGCAGGCGAACGCCTGCTGGAGCTGCTCCAGCTGCGCATAGGTGCTCTCCAGCTGCCCGTCGGGGGCCGCCAGATTGACCAGAGCTTTGGCGTATCTTCTTGATATCGCTGTACTTTTCACATTCACTCCCCTGTCTTGCGGAGATATTCGTCGACCAGCCGCGCCTGGTCCTGCGGCGCGATCTGCTGTTTAAGGCGTTGTTCGGCCAACTCCATGGCCAGCCGTACGGCTTCCTGATGCAGTTGCTTGCGGGCCGCTTCGATTTCCCGCGCGGCGCTGCGCGTCGCTTCGCTGCGGATGTCGTCGGCCATCTTGCGCGCCTGTTCTTCGATGCGCTGGCATTGCAGAGCACTTTCGGCTTTCAGATCGGCCGTCAACTGGGCGATCTGGGCGTCGGCGTCGGCCAGCTGCTGCCGGCAGGCTGCAAAACGCCGCTCGGCGCTGGCCTGCATCTGGCGGGCCTGTTCGAGGGCCTCGGCGACCCGCTGCCGACGGGCGGAAAGAGCCCGTTTCAAGGGACCGCGCAGCAAAAAGTACAGGGCCCCGAAGGTGATGCCGAAATCGAGCAGCCGGTAAAGAAAATCCTTGAGCTGGCCGTCGGCGTGCCCGCCGGCCTCGCTGGCCAGGGCGCTGCCCGCCATCAGCAGGGTGGTGGCGCACAGGCACAGGATCCGCATACGGCGTGAATGTCGGCTCATAACGGCCTCCCCAACAGACGCGCGGCCACTTCGTCGCCGAGCTGCACGGCCAGGGTCTGCAACCGGCCGGCCTCGGCCTCGACCTGGGCGGCGACATCGCGCCGCACCTGGGCCAGCGTCTGCGCGGCCTGATCATGGGCCTGCCCGAGCAGTTGCGCCTCTTGCTTCTGGGCCTGCTCCAGCGCGGCGCTGCGGGCCTGCTGGGCCTGCTGCCGCGCCTGCGAAAGCTGCTCATCAAAGGCTTGTTGCTGCTGCGCGATCTGCGCCTCCAACTCTTGGCTGCGCTGCTCTGCGTTGTCCTGGCGGGTTTGGCGTTGATCCAGAATGGCCTGCAGCGGCCGATACAGCAACTTCTGCAGGATGACGATCAGCAGCACAAAATTGCCCGCCTGTACCAGGAGCGTCCAATCGATCTTGTCCAACGTACTACCTCATACAAATGATCGAACGAGTTCGAAACCGGAACATTCCGCATCCCGAAACGCATCGAAATAACGAATAAAACCTTTACATACCTGCAACTCCCAAAAACAAATTAAGATGCAGGCATCTTACAGATTTAGATGTCTTCGAATAGTAAAGAAAAAATCAAAAAAACGTCAAAATCATAAAGCACCTTATTCTACATAGCGTCAGCTAAAATCAAAGGGGTGGTTTAACAGCAATCTGCCCGGGCAGTTTTATTTCGGCAGACCATAAAATTCGCAAAAATGCCCAAAAAAAAGGCAACCGTGCTGAAAAAAGACACAAACATTCCAGCGACGATCCACCCCGTTTGTTACTTCCGATTTTATGCACAACACCTCCCCGATCGAACGCCGTAAGATACAGGTATCCCGGGAAGAAGTCGGCACACATCTACAGACAAGGGCTTCAAACGGCATATTCACAAACCGTTGGCCCTCTCTGAACTTATTGAATTTTCAAGGTTCCTGAATTTTGTCGAGCAGGTCTGAGATTCAACGGCAAAGGAGCAGCGGTGAACCAGAGAACAACGTGGAAAGGTGCGATCAGCGACACACGAGCCGCGAGGGACATCCTTTTCTAAGACAAACGTGCCCTGAGAAAGAGCAAGAGACATGCCAGTCAGGCATGTTTGACGATACGCGCGGGCAAATCAAATCCGGACAGCAAGTCTTGGATCTGCGCCAGTTGCGCATCCGTATGGCTCGCCATGTCCGTCAAGGGATAATCCATGTCGAGCTGGCGATACTTGCTGGCACCCAGGCGATGGTAGGGCAACACTTCGACCCCTTTGAGATTGGCCGCATTTTTCGCGGTCGACTTCAGCCAGGTCATGGCGGCTGACAGGGTTTCGGGGGCGTCGTTCACCCCGCAGATCAAGGGGATACGCACCAGAACGCTGGCCCCAAGCTCGATTAACCCTTTCAGATTTTGGAGTATACGCTCATTGCCGACACCTGTAAACTTTTTATGCAGATCGGAATCAGCATGCTTCAGATCGAAGAGAAACAAATCGACATGCTCCGCAAGAAGCTCATAAGTCTCCCATGAAGCCTGACCGCAGGTTTCCATGGCCGTATGCACCCCGTTGAGCCGGCATTGCTTCAATATGGCGGCAGCGAAGTCGTGCTGAAATGTCGGCTCTCCGCCACCGATAGTGACACCGCCGCCGGAAGTCATATAAAAGAACTGATCCTCCATGACCACCTTGACCACGTCGTCCACCGTCATCTCTTTACCGGCAATTCGCAAGGCCTTAGCCGGACAGACCTTGGCACAGGCGCCGCAACCGATGCAGGTGACACTCCGCTCGACCCGGTGTTGCGACGAACCGTTGGCCACGGACTCCATGGCATGGACCCCGTTCGGACAGACGGCAAGGCACTTGCCGCAGGAAACACACTGATCTGCCAGACACATAACCTGAAACTCAGGAGATATGCTCTCGGGATTGGAACACCACTGGCAGCGCAACGGACAGCCTTTGAGAAACACCAGAGTGCGAACACCGGGACCATCGTGCATGGAGTATTTTTGAATATCGAAAACGACACCCTTGGCTTGTACTTGCTCACTCATGGCGGTTCCTCTTGGTGGGTAAAGTTTAGTGATTGGTGATTGGTGATTGGTGATTGGTGATTTGTCACTTGTCACTTGTCACTTGTCACTTGTCACTTGTCACTTGTCACTTGTCACTTGTCACTTGTCACTTGTCACTTGTCACTTGTCACTTGTCACTTGTCACTTGTCACTTGTCACTTGTCACTTGTCACTTGTCACTTGTCACTTGTCACTTGTCACTTGTCACTTGTCACTTGTCACTTGAATCGTTGTCGCCCCGGATTGCGGGGCGACAACGATTCGGCATTTCATGCTTTCCAGGATTCGGGAAGATACTTGAGACGGCCCTGCCCGAACTCGGTTATGGAATAATTCACCACCAGATTACCGGCGGCATCCAGTTCAATATCGTTGGTTTCAATCAGCCCTCCGGCCCGCATGGACATAAGATGCTCATTGATGACACTTTCGTTGAACTGCCCTTCGGTTCCGTACTCGGAACGCAGTCCATCCATCAATTGCCTGGTCGAGGCTTCTTTTACCGTTGAGAAATAATGAAGAAGCCGAAAACGCATAGGAAGTACAGTTGCCATGTTAAGCCTCCGCCCGCAGGTTGATCATTTCTTTAGGATTGCCAACAACCATGATGGCGCCAATGGTGATGACAACAGCACCAATCACCAGGTTGGTGGTAATCGCGACATCCGTCAGGAAGTAAGAGAACACCAGACCCCAGATGGCATAGGTAATATTCAGAGCCATGCAGCGGCTGCATCCGCACATGCTGAAAGCCTTGTACCAGAGCAGGTAGGAGAAACCACCAGCCAACCCTGCGAGGGCGATAATCCACACAACATTAGGCGTAATCAGCGCCTGACCGAAAACAGCAACTCCAGCGACAAACGGAAGAACTGCCAGCAAGGAAACAAGACAGGAAGTAGCCTCGCGGATATTAATGGCGACAGCCGGATCGACCATGTCCATCCCGAAGGTAGCCAAAACACCTTCAGTACCCCAACCAAACGCTGCCAGTAAAGAGCAACCGATACCAAGATAGAAGTGCGGCATGGTGCCGCCCTCGGGCGGAACGTAGCCGAGAATAACCGCGCCGGTTACACAGGTAATAATCCCGAACCAGACACGCGGACTGATCTTTTCCTTGAGAATCAGGCGGGCCATGATAGCGCCCACCACCGGATACCCGGCCGAGATGCCCATAGCGTAGGCCGCACCGGCAAAGTTAATACCGAGCAGATAGGCTCCCATACCGATAGGGCCGCCAAGTAGAGCGCCTACACAGACGATAAAACCGGGAAAGGTTTTCAGAGATCGGCCGATATCTTTCCAGCGACCGGTGAAAAGGTTGTAAAGGGCCAGCCATAGACCGGCGAAACCGTCGTGCAGGGCCGAACCGGCCAGCGGTGCCGCATACATCGTCGCACCAGCGGTAAAGGGAGCCATCGCCAGAGCGATGCCCAGAATGACACCGTCGAGCCCCCACAACATGCCGGAGCCGAGCGCCGTCGCCAGTCCGCGCTTGACAAACCCCAGCTCCTTTTGTTCGAAAACCTGCCGTGCCGAAACACGTGTTCCGGCCATACTTGCTGTTTGCACCCCGTTAGCCATAATGCCGTCTCCAATAAAATGGTTGTTTTGTCCTACCCTTTGCGTGAAAACTGCCACCGGAAAAGGGCAATTCAATCATTTGTACGAACTTGCGGATTTCAAAATACCGCCCAGCCATCGGTCGGCACCATCCGCTCTGGAGGCCTGTCTCCTCCCGAAGCCCTCAACGATAGCCGACGTCAAACAACAAGCCATCGCATGCAGGCCCCATGGCATTCATTAATCCAAAATCCATGACGCGCCCACCCGCAAGTCTTCACACACTCCCATTGCCTTCGGATGAGAACCATTTCAAACCGGTCCAGCGATGGGCGTTCGGACCACGTGGGTATCAAATGGAGCACCGAACACTTCACACCGCTAACCAAAGAGCCGTCGCCCTCAAGTTACTCGAATGTTCATATGAACAATCAAACTGTAGGTTATGTTCGATTATGTTGTCAAGTGTTATTTTGGGACTCACATCAAGCATCATGCAACACCACTCCCCAATGCCTGACGTTACCCCGGGCACCACCGCGAAACGTCCTTCCAAATCGCGGATGCACGCTATTTAAAACCTTTTTCTAAATGTTTTCGAGACATCCGGGATAGGCTGGAACACCCCACAGGGGGACAGGAGCGGCTTACCATCAAAGCACCAACATCATCACACTCAAACACACAACCTCACACGGCATATCTTTTCCTTCATCATCCCGCAATCCGCCCCTCCTGCGCAAACCGCACCACCCACAGCCTTCCCTCAATGACCGAGGATCAAACACTTTCCACAAACGCCCCCCATCAATATTGTTGAATTCTGTTTCATACGGAAAACTTCCATTGCCTGAACCTGCCAGCGGTGTTATAAAAGAACAAAAACAGAAAGGATCGAACATACCAACGATGGTTGAGGACAACGGAAAGACAGCCAAATCCAACGGACAGCACAACAATAGCGACCAGTTACTGCCCGCAGAACGGCACATGCGTATCCGTGACCTGCTTCAGGAACGGTTAACTATCCGGGTAGCCGAACTGAGCGAAATGATGGGCGTGTCGGAGATGACCATTCGGCGCGACCTGGAAACTCTCGAACGGCAGGGCCTGCTTGAGCGCACATACGGCGGTGCAGTCTATCGTCAGGAACGCATGACCCACGAAGAGCCCTACGAAACCCGCCTCAAAGAGCTGCCCGACATCAAGGACCAGATCGGCCGCAAGGCCGCGTCGCTGATCGAACCTCACGACACCCTGTTCCTCCATTCCGGCACCACCGCCCTGTATGTGCTGCGGCACCTCGATCCCGATATGCCGGTGCGCGTCTACACCAACAACGTCGGAGCCATTCAGGAAATCAAGGGCAAACGGGCGGAGTTGATTCTTCTGGGAGGCGAATACCGGCCGGAGACCCACTCCATGGAAGGGTCTCTGACCATGGAAACCCTGCAGGAAATTCATCCCAAAAAAGCTTTCCTGATCCCCGACGGCATCAGTTTTCGTGACGGCATCACCACGCCCTCATTCACCGAAGCCGCTCTTGAACGCGCCATGATCCAGCAAACCAGGGGACAGGTCATCGTGTTGGCCACCCACAGTTCCTTCGGCCGGGTTGCGGATCTCGTGGTGGCCCCCATAGAAAAGGTCGATCTGTTGATCGTCGACCACAAACTGCCCGAGGAATACCTGCACGACCTTAAAGCTCTCGGCATCCGGGTCCTGGTGGCTGATTAATGCCGGGCGGGGGACCTTTGATACAAAGGAAAAAGAGCGATGCTCCGGCATCGTCTCCGAGTACCTTCCCGAGTCAGTTATTCTGCAGGCTCATGATCAAACAGGCGGTCAGAGTCATCGAGGACTGCTACGACATCGGCAAGTTCAAAGAAATTGCGCAACTGTATGGCGGCTACACCAACTTCAGCTTCAAACTCACGACCCAGACCGGCAACCGTTTCCATAAATACCTATTGCGTATTTATCGTCAGGGAACCCCCGTCGAACATATCTGCTTCGAGCACTCGCTGATCGAACATATCGTTGCAAACGGAGGGCACATGGTCGCCGCCCTCGTACGTACGCGAGAAGGCGCCAATTTTGCTCGCCGGCCTGTCCCGAACGCCGGCACCTCGGAAGATCTCCTTTACTCGGTATTCGAATTCATCGGCGGCGAAGACAAATACTCCTGGACATCCAATCGTCTCAGCGACGAGGAATACACCTACTCCGGCCGAATGCTGGCCGATCTGCACAACTGCGCCGCCGATTTCGATCCGGGTCCGCTGGAATCGCTCCACCAGCCTATCCTCAAACGCCTGTCCGCCCTGCCGGCCAACCTCGATCGATGCGCCGAACGGGCCCAAAAAAGCTGCTTCGACCAATACTTCCTCAAAAACCTTCCGGACATCCTGGCCATCAGCCAGAGAACCCATGACCAACTGACACAAGCCACAGATCTGCCGATCATCGGAATTCACGGCGACTTCCACCCCGGCAACCAGAAATACAATCTCAACCGGGTTATCGGCGTGTTCGATTTCGACCGAGCCTGCCTCGACCTGCGATTGTTCGATGTAGCCCTGGCCGTCATTTACTTCTGCAGCTGCTGGGAAGCCAATACGGATGGCAGCCTGTGGCTGCGTAAAACCCCTCTGTTTCTCCGGGCATATCAAAAAGGCGCCTGCCGCTCGGATAATCCCGGCCCCTTGACCACCGAAGAGTGCGATTTTTTCTTCCCCATGGTGACCGCCGCCAACCTCAGCCTCATCAAATGGGCGACCGACGAAACGTACTACCTGGAAAGGGAAAATTGCCCCGACAAGGAATACCTCTACTACCTCAAACACCACGTGCGCCTGATGCGCTGGCTCGAAAAAAATCGCAGCAAAGTCGAACGCGTACTGCAAAAAGCCCTTTTCCCCTGCTGACAGCCCAACAAGGCCACCCGCTCCACCCCCTGGTCTACGCCCTCCTCCCCCGCCGACAGTCCCGGCATCGCGCTTTGCACCGAACACCATCTCTATCACCGTAAAAAAAAAGCCCCCGGCAAACCTTGCGGTCTGACCGGGAGCCTTGGGAGGAAGTTTGCGGCTGCCCCGCAGGGCAGCTCGTCAACTGTGTTTAGAAGTAAAAGGACACGTAGGCTTCCACAATCATCATGGCCTGATCATCGCCCCAGTACTGCTCGGCGGCTTCGCCGGGGAAAGCGCAACCGAACACGCCGCTGATCCACACATTGTCATTGAGAGCATAGTCGGCGTAAAGGTTGATTTCATCGGCATACTCATCGCTGGTGACAGGCGTGCCGAAGATGTTGTTCTGGTCGAGCTTGAAGTTGTAGTAGATCGCACCGACGGACAGCTTGTCGGTCGGGACCAGGTTCAGGTGCACCATCTGGATCTGCTGGTTGCTGTTGAACAGGTGGTATTCGCCAACCACCTCACCCATGAAATGGGTGCCCCAGCCGCGCAGGAAACCGTAGAACATGGGATCGAAGGCTTCGTAATCGTCGGTATCGGTTTCGTCGCCGGAAAAGAAGGCGTAACGATAGCTCAGAGTCGGTGTCCAGGGCAGATTGCTGAAGGTCCAGCCGGCTTCCAGATAGTAGCCGTAGGCATCCACATCGGCCCGGTCGCCGCCGGACTCATCGGCGTATTCACCGGCCAGGAAGAGTTCTTCCAGACCCCACGCCGTCAACGGATTGCCCTGGAAACGCACGCTCCAGATATCCATGCCGTCGCGGTTGGCGTAGAAGTTTTCGGTCACGCCATCCTCATAGAATTCGTTGGCGTCGGTCACGGTCATCCAGGAAGCACCGAGAGTACCGAAGCCTTCCTTGATATATTCCACATTCACGCCGTACATTTCGGTATCGGCGTAATCCTTGTCGGCCTTGAGGTAAAAGAAGTCGGCCCGTACGGGTTCAGTATTGACTTTGAGGATAGCGGTTTCACGGAACGATTTGTGGGGAGCGATCCAGTAACACCCCTTGGCTCCGTCGAACTCCGCATCGGCAACCAGAAACCCGTCGCCAATAGAGAAGGTCTGTTCGCCAAAGGAGATGTCGATGACATTTTCAGGCAGCCCCGGAATCAGGGATCCGGATTTCCAGCCGACATAAAACAGTTCGGATTCCCAATCACCGGGATTTTCGCTACCGCCGAACGTCTGGGAAAAGCCGATGGGATCGATACCGCCAAAGGTCTGACTGCCGACGTAGGCGAACTCTCCGTACAGAGTACCGAACTTGCCGGAATCGTAAGACAGGTTCAAACTCGGCATAATATACGCTTCGAACCAACTGTTGTCCTTGTCGCCGTTCACCACGCCGCCGGCGCCGAAATTGGAGTTACTGGTATGGAAAGTACCCATGGCGGCGGTCAAACCGACACCGGCATGCAACCCCTTATAATCGATACCGTAAATTTCCGCCTGAACCGGCGCCGCACCTAAAGCCAGGCAGGCTGCCAGCAAACCAAGCAACAACTTTTTCCCCAATCTAACCTTCTTCATTGCCTTGCTCCTCCATCGAGTAATGTCCTGCGTTCATTGTCGGCGAGCACACAGAACCGACAACTCCTAGGCTGTTTTCATCATAAATCCGACACTCCTTACGGCATCGGATGACAAGCCTGTTCACATTTCGGATACTGAATTACCAACCAGGCGCATTTCATAAAATATGCAAATTTTCAAAGGTCGAAACCCTACCGTCCGACACAACCCTGCAAACACAAACTGCATGACTGTCAGGGCGGACCGGTTTACCAATCCGCCCTGACAGTTTTTTAGAAACCGGACAGCGTGGTACGGCTGATGATTTCATCCTGCACTTCTTTGCACAACTCGACAAAGAAGGCGCTGTAACCGGCCACACGAATCATGAGGTCGCGGTATTCTTCGGGGCTCTGCTGAGCCTGCTTGAGCACCTCGTTATCGACGTAGCTGAACTGCATCTGACCGTTGCCGAGAATCGAAGCGGTACGCAGCAGGGTAATCAGACCGGCTTCGCCTTCAGGCGTCTCCAGAATACCTTCCATCAACTTGAAGTTGTGCACCATGCCGATGTTCATCGACTCTGAGTTCATCTTGCTGACCGACTTGATGATCGCCGTCGGCCCCATTTTGTCGGCGCCCTGTACCGGGCTGATACCGTCGGACAGCGGCGTAAAAGCCAGGCGGCCATCCGCGGTTGCGCCAGTGATCTCACCGATGGGGGTGTTGTTGGAGATCGACAGGGTGCCGTGGCTCATGGTGGAGTAGAGCATCTTGAACTGCCGGCAGGCCTTTTCGGTAAACTCGACCAGATCGGCGGCAATCTTATCCGCGTAGTCGTCGTCGTTGCCGTACTTGGGTGCGTCCAGGCAATCCTGGCGCATCTGCTCGTAACCTTCCCAGTTGGCGTCAAGCGCTTTCTGGAAATCGGCCAAAGTGTATTTCTTGTCGTCGTAGACGAGCTTCTTGATAGAAGCCATGGAATCGGCATAGGTGGCCAGACCGGAGAAGATCAGCCCCGGACCGTGGTTGAGCACAGCACCGCCGGCGGAAACGTCTTTGCCTGTCTCCATACAGCCTTCGACAAACAGGGACATCATCGGCTTGGGCGCCACATCGCGATGCACGCGCTGACTGATAACGGTGCCGACTGCGGACAGCTTGCAGATGTATTCGATCTGCTCTTTGACCGCGGCATCGAACTGCTCATAGGTCGCAAACTGATCAAGATCGCCGGTGTCGATACCCTGCTTGGTTCCGTGCCACTTCATTACGCCGCGGTTGAGCACGAACTCGATGGCGACCGGCCACTGGGTGTAACCGGTGGAGGTCCACTGATAAATGCGGCCCGACTTTTGAGGTTCGACGCAGCCCATAAGGCAGTAATCGCGGGCATCTTCGAAATCGTAGCCCTTACGAAGCATCATCTTGATATGGGCATCGTCGAAGTGACATGCGGGAAAGCCGAGACCGGCTTTAACGACTTCGACGATTTTCTGCAGATACTTCTGCGGCGACTGGTTGTGAATGCGGCAGGCCAGTGAAGGCTGATAGACGCCGAGTTTGCGAACAACATCCATGACCAGGTAGGTCAGGTCGTTGGTGGCATCGCCACCTTCGCGTTTCTGCCCGCCGACACACAGATTGATGAAAGGCTGGTAACCGGCAAAGTATTTGGCGGCCAACTCGCTGGTGAGCCACATCATTTCGGCGCATTTGATGATGAAACAGCTCATCAGCTCAAAGGCCTGATCTTCGTCGATAACGCCGGCTTTGATGTCGGCTTCGTAGCAGGGATAAACATACTGGTCGAGACGCCCCAGGGACAGACCGGTCTGGTTTTCCTCGATCACGAACAGCGACTCGATGGTCCAGATCGACTGCAAGGCTTCCTGAAAGGAGCTGGGCGGGTTGGCCGGTACGCGGGCATTGACTTCCGCGATTTTTTCCAGCTCGGCCTTGCGCTTGGGATCCTGCTCTTTTTCGGCCAGTTCCTTCGCATAGGCGGATACGCGATTTGCGTAGGTCACAATGCCTTCACAGGTCTGGATAGCCGCTTTATAGAAGTAAATCCGGTCGATATCGTCGGGCACGTCCATGGACAGCTTGGCCAGATGGGCTTCAGCCTCGGCCTTGATGCCGCTGACACCTTTGGTAAACAGGATCACGTCGAAACCGGGGCAGGTATCGCCGCCGCCGTTGACCTGATGGTAGGAAAGATCGCTGACAAACGCTTCGGCGGCAAACTCCCAAAGGCCCGCTTCGCGGTACTGGGTCTCACAGATCTCATCCAGAGACCGCCCTTCCCAGAAAGGGAAGATCTCTTCGCGCATGATTTTTTTGTCTTCCTCGCTAAACACGAAGGGATCCTGGGAACGCGTACCGATGGTATCCAGTTCGTCGCGCACCCATTTCCAGGCGATATCCGGGGAAAAAGCCCCGGCGCGCGGCTTACCGCAAGGATGTCCGACGATCAACTCGTCGGTCTGGATCAGCAAGGGCGCATCTTCACACGCTTTTTTAAAAGCCAGGGCCCGGCGCAGAATTTCCGGCATACCGGGATTCTGGCGGGTCACTTCAGTAAAAGCCAGAGCACGACCGATAGCAATGCTCGGCTTGACTTGCAGATAGGCATCCTTGAGGCGTTGAATACGCTCGGGAAGCTCAAACTTCTTACGGGTGGCACCTTCAGCTATTCCACCACAACAAGATCCTGCCATGATCAACCTCCGTTATCTTGGGTGTAAAAGGTTAACAAGCGTGGCTTAAAACTTTCGATCATCAGGGTCGACAGGGCCAAACGACGGCGACTGTTCAGTTTTGCAGCAACCGGTGTCCGACCATGAGCTCTGTCACGCTCCCGATGAACCATTCTGTTCGACATCAATGTAGTTTATGTTCGTTTTTGTTGTCAAGAGTAAAATTTCTTACACAACAAAACACACCACGGCATCAACCCTTCACCCCCAAGAATCCCTGAAACAAACTCCAACACATTGTTTACAAAGGTATTTACCCAAAATCCGATACACCAGAAGGTTTATAAAAGAGCAACGAATCAGCACACCATTGCTTCTTGTTCGTTCGCGTTTTCCTTACAAAACCTCACAAATCTCCCTGAAAACCATTTTTTTACTACATTCACATCTCAGGGAACGCGACCTGGCCAGGAGCTTTTCTCCACGACAAAACACCACCAGTACGGAGACATACGGAGTCGGGCGAGATAAAAGAGAAGGAAGGGGCTTGTTTTTTGCCCTCAGACAGGGAAAACAAACATGGCTAAGATCAACCGCACGGAACTTGAAAGGACGAAAGGAATAAACAACGGGGGGAAGATAAAAACAAAATCAAACAAACATCGGAAAAAATGAACACAAACCGTTTTTATGCAGCGACCGCCCTGCCCTTACCGGACGGGAGATCAAAACAGCGGCTGCGTTACGGACCGGGACGCGTCAAACATCGGCGCTGACACAATTACGGCCTTTATGCTTACTTTCGAACATCAGATGATCGGCGCGTCGCACGAGACCGGCTGCGGATTCCCCCTCTCGTACCAACGCCGCTCCCACGGAAAGGGTAACATTGAGAGGGCGTCCATCGACCATGATGAAGGACTGCTCCACCAGCATTCTGCTGCGCTCTGCCACCTGCAACAGGGATGCCGTAGTGGCATTACGGACCAGACCGACAAACTCCTCGCCGCCCCAGCGCCCGACAATATCGGAGGCCCGGCAATTGTGGGCCAGAGTCGTAGCCACCAGGCGCAGGATATCATCGCCGCGCTCATGCCCATAGGTGTCGTTAACCGCCTTGAAATGATCGATGTCCATGAAAAACAGGCCGACCGGCCAGCCGTATCGTTTGTATTCGTCGAGGCTTCGCTGCAGTTCTCCCTCGAGGCAGGCTCGATTCGGCAACCCCGTCAACCTATCCGTCAGGGTCTGCCGCTTCAGGTCTTCCACCTGTTGCATAATCCCGGACATCTCACTCATGTCCACAAACAGCTCTGTGGCCCCCACCACCTCGCCGCACCGGTCGCGCAGCGGATTGATACGCACTCTGACGGGCATACGGTGGCCATCTTTATGATGAAGAAACACCTCATTTTCAAGCGCCTGTCCCTCATTCATCGCCTCGACCAGGGGACAGTTCGATATGCACAATTGCCGCCCATGACCGTCGACATGATTCAGCAGATTATCCTCACACCGCCTGCCGATCATCTCCTCGGCGGTAAACCCCGTCAACTGTTCAGCGGCGCGATTCCAGCGCCTGATCACACGATTCCTATCGACGACATAGAGCCCCTCAAAAAGATTTTCGAAAATCTCTGCATAGTCCGACAAAAACAGATCCATAGATTATCCCCGCATAGTTGATGGCGAATTCGACGCATTCGAAACAGGCAAGCCTACGGAATTGCCCACGGCAACAAGGCAGCCCGTCGGTTTCAAGTCTCAATTTATTATAGAAGACTTGCGCAAGGCAACCCATTCCAGCCCATGCCGATATCTGAAGCCCCAGTCCCCGACCCTACCGTTAAGACGCCATTTTCCCAAGTTGTGATAAATCATGTTCGACTTATTCCCTGCGATGTTCGTTTTATATTGAGCTCGCATGGTGTTTACGGCATGATAGGGAAAGATCCTCGATCCCTTGCCATCACACCGCCCGAACCATCTCGGGCGTCCCCTATTCGACACACCGTCCGACAGGAGAGTCCATGACCAGCGATACGACAGCAGACAAGGCAAAGTCTTTGGCCCAAAACGGACTGGAGCACCTGAAAACCGGTTCTTACGCTGCCGCCCTGGAGGCTTTTGCCGAAGCGGCCGGTCTATACGGCGAAAAGGGGGATACCGCCGCCGAAGCCGGTATGCGCATGAACATAGCGGATATTTTCCGTGCCACCGGACAGCAGGACCAGGCGCTGGCCGCGTACCGACAGGTCGAAACCCTGCGTTGTGCCATGGGCGACAATACGGGACTGGCATCCACCAAGAACAATATCGGCTTGCTCCTGACCCGCATGAAACGCCACGACGAAGCCATGACGGTGTTCAGGGAGGCCATGCGGCTGTTCGAAGCCTGTGCATTGCCGGACCGGGCGGCCGAACAGTTGGGCAACATGGGATCGGTCTGCAGGGACAGAGGCGAATCAACGCCAGCGCTGGACTTTTACCACCAGGCATTGCAGCGATTCGAACAGTCCGGCAATCGTGAAAGGGTGGCCGACCAGCATGCCAATATCGCTTATATCCAGGCCATGGACGGAGAAACAACCTCGGCGCTGAGCAACTTCGACAAAGCCAGAACAATTTACGAGCACATCGGGCATACGGAAAAAACCCGCCAGACCGCCAAAAACATCGAACTTCTGCAAAGCAGATAAAGGATTCGGGGATGCAGGGATTGCCACTGGCCAAAGAGTATTTTTTCACCCACGGTTTGCCGATGATCCGGGATTCCTTCAAGAACATCGCGAACCGCGTGGCAGCGGGCCTGGTGGGACCGGGGTCGGAATGTTACGGTTTTGACGACAGTCTGTCCCGCGACCATGACTGGGGACCGGGCTTTTGCCTGTGGCTGCCCCGGGAAGACCTGGAAAAATACGGAGCCGAACTGCACGCTGCCTACCGGAAGCTGCCGGAAAGTTTCGCAGGATATGGACCACGCCGGGTCAGCCCCGGCGAGGAAGGTCGCATGGGCCCCATGAGCATCGCCGGTTTCTACGTACGTTATACGGGGCTCAAGCATACGCCGAGGACAGTGCAAGAATGGCTGCGGGTGCCCGAACAGAATCTCAGCGTCTGCACCAACGGCAGCGTATTTCATGATCCGGCCGGAGATTTCACCGCATGGCGCCAGCATCTGCTCGACTATTATCCGGAAGATATACGCCGTAAAAAAATCGCCTCACGCTGCATGACCATGGCCCAGACCGGTCAGTACAACCTGGGGCGCAGCCTGAAACGCGATGAACCTTTCGCCAGCCGCTACGCGGAGATGCAGTTCTGCCAGGATCTGATGATGATGATTTTCCACATTAACCGCCGCTATGCGCCTTTTTACAAATGGTTGCACCGCGCCACCAGGGCGTTGCCGGTTCTTGGGCAGGTCGTCCACGAACAGATCATCCGTCTTCTGGATACTCCGGACAGGGACGCAAAGGTCGCCATCATCGAAGCGCTGTGCGGGATGGTCATCGAAGAATTGCAGCGCCAGGGGCTAAGCGACTCGGGCAGCGATTTTCTGCTCGATCACGGACCCATAGTCCAGGCCGGAATCCGCGACTCCGAGCTTAGAAACCACTTCTCGGTATTCAACTGAGATAGAAGGAAAGGGATGCCATGGAAACCCGAAACATCATCATCGAGCAGATCCTTGAGCTGGAACTGGCCATGTTCCTCTCCGTTCCGACCGCGCATCGTTACCGCTGCCAGGAAGATCCCGAGAGCTTCAGGCTGCACCGGCAGGCCCAGTTCGCCGCATGGTCGGCACCGACACTCGAAAGCTACCTCATCGACCTGCAACGTGCCAAAGCCGCGGATCGCAACCTGCTGGCCATCAAGTATGCCCGCATGGACAACCTGTTGCCCCGTGAAAACTTCAGTCCCGCTATCGACGCTATCGTGCCCCTGGCGCTGGAGGGACAAAAGGCCTTCATTACCCGACATCCCTACCTGATGCAGGGCGGGCGACCACCTGCCAAAGAACAGGATGCCCCGGGCCAGACCTCTTTTGAAACCTACCTGCGCAGCGAACTCGAAACCTATTCGGATAAAACCCTGGATCTGCTGCATGGCGACATGTTGGCCCTGCAGGAATCCGGCTCCAGTCTGTCGGAGGCAACCTATCGTCACCTCGCCAAGCAATGGGGATTCGACTCCCTGGAAACACTGGAACAAACCCTGCGGGACAAAATAGCCTCGCAAAAAGATTGACCCACTCCCGCAGGAGAAAATCTCGCATAGTCGGAGGCACCCGCAAACGGATGTCTCCTTTTTTTGTGCACGGTAGCGCCCTGCCCTGCATCTGATAAGCTGAAAAGAGCGAAGTTTGAAAAACAGCACTCTGACGAATCGGGAGGCCGACTATGGGAGACCGTCACGAACTGGAAAACAAACTCAAGGGCGAATCCCTGGTACGCAAGGGACTGATGAGATCCCATGCGCACATCAAACCGATGCGCCTGATTCCCGACCTGCATGTGATCAAGATCGGGGGCCACGGCACCATGGATTACGGGCGCGAGGTGGTCATCCCCCTGGTGAAGGAAATCGGCGAAGCGTCCAAAGATCACAAGCTGCTGATCGTCACCGGCGGCGGGGTGCGGGTACGGCACATCCTCGACATCGGTATCGACCTGGGCATGCCCACCGGGGTACTGGCCGAACTGGCCGGCAAAATCAGCGAACAGAACGCGGAGATGATGGCCCTGCTCCTTTCCCCCTGGGGCGGCACCCGTATCAAAGGTGAAGACCTGCTCGATCTGCCCATGATGCTCAAACTCGGGTTTTTACCCGTCACCCACGGTACGCCCCCCTACGGGCTGTTTGAACACCCGCCAGGCACCGGCCTGATCCCTCCTCACCGTACAGATACAGGCGCCTTTTTGATGGCGGAAGTACTGGGGGCCGCCAGCTGCATTCTGGTCAAGAACGTCGATGGCATGTTTACGGAAAACCCTTTCGTCAATCCCGACGCCACACTGATCCCCGAGACCACGGTAGACGAGCTGCTGGCCATGGATATGGAAGACATGGTGCTGGAACGCAAGCTGCTGTATCTGCTTAAAGACGCCTCCAGCCTCAAACAGGTTCGCATCATCAACGGCCATAAGCGCGGCAATATCGCCAAAGCGTTGCGCGGCGAAGCGGTCGGGACCCTGATTCGCGCCTGAGAGTTGCATCACTGCCTGCGCATGGTGATATAATATAAGTGTGAATGTATCTACCGCTATCCAAGAGCGGTACACCGAAAGGAGGACACCATGGGAGGTAAAATTTTTTACCGCGAACGTAAAAAAATGGTAGACGGCTCCAAAACTCCGCGTTACATCGTCGGTGCCGTGTCGGATGTCAACCTTAAGGTCTACAGCAAGCACATGCGCATGAGCGAACTGAAGCAGCTGGCCGAAGAGCTTGGCGCAGAGTTGGTCGCCCTGAAACGTGGACCGAAACATTAACACTACCGCATTCAATGCTTTCAATATGAGGTCGCCACAGCCGTGGCGACCTTTTTTAAGTCGAGCTTGCGTTATTTCCGACAGGATGTATCGTTCTTATATACCCATTTTTCAAGGGCGGATTCGCCGCCCGGAAAGGAGGATACACCATGGCAGGCAAAATTTTTTACAGAGAAAGAGAAAAGTATGTAGACGGCTCCAAAACGCCGCGTTACCAACTCATCGGTCTGCTGGGCGTGGACATGAAAATCCAGGGACACCACCTGCGCATGAGCGAACTGAAATTTATCGCCGAAGCCGCCGGTGCCGAACTGGTGATGCTGCCACGCGGCCCGAAGCATGAAGAAGAAGTCGAAGTCTGACGAAGGACATACCTAAAAGCAAACCCGCTTTTTTTTAGCGGCTTTGTGACTTGAGCGTCCGAAGGGCGCGGTCGCGAGAATGGTTTTATTTATAATTTCCCGGGCAACCGCTACGGGTAATGGTCTTGTGACTAAGAACATGTGTGACTGCGCCCGACAACCTCGAGAAAGCGCCGCGTCACCCCTGCCAGTTTTTCATCAAGACGCTTGAACACCTCCCGGGCGATCTCATCCGGCACCTCCCCATAGAAGGCTTCGGCCACAGCCCCGGCCATGCAGGCGATGGTATCGCTATCGCCACCGATGGACACGGCATTGCGGACGGCATCTTCGAAACCATCGGATTCAAAAAAAGCCTGAAGAGCCTGGGGCACCGAACCCTGGCAGGTTACATCGAAACGATACCAGGGCCGGATATCGTCAAGACTCCAGGAAAAATCGTACCCAAAACGGGTAGCGACAAACTCCCGGATAGCGGCCTTATTCTCCCCGCTGCGGGCCAAAAAGATGGCGGATGCCACCGCCTGGGCCCCCTTGATGCCTTCGGGGTGGTTGTGCGTCACGGCGGCGCTGCGATGCGCCTCGCTGAGAACCGTGGACAGATCGTTGAAATACCAGCCGACCGGGCTGACACGCATGCCGGAACCGTTCCCGAAGGAATAGTACGGTTCTTGACAATCACTGCCGGCCCACTGATGGAAACGCCCGCCGTAACCGGCATGGGGGTAGAGTCGGTAGTATTCTTTGAGTTTCGTACGAAAAGATTCACCCGTCAGCAAAGCATCGGCCTGCGCCACCGTCAGCACCGTATCGTCGGTAAACCGCGCCCCGTTGGTAAACAGCTCAAACGCCTTGGTCTTGATATTGTGCCACTCAAACCGCGAGCCGATCATGTCGCCTGCCAGAGCTCCCAACATGCCTGCACCTCCGATGAAGATATCCCTTTGTCAAACATTATCACCATTGTTAGAGTTTACCTGCCGAACCCGTGTTTGAAAACGGATTTAACCGCTCACCGAAATGTCCCGGAAGGAGCTTTTCAGCACGTATACCGCAAGAGGATATTATGGCCCTTTTCAACCATCCTAAAATCGTTATATACTCTGCAACCCTCCGGGTTGTTACATCAACCGGAGCATCGGTATCGTTTTGATAAAATCACAGAGCGGACATGGTTTGCCCGGAAGCTTCTCTCTGACCGCCGCAAATCCCATGTCACACGGAGTATGCTGTGGACTTTTTGTTCGATTCCCTTAAAACCGCACTGGCGTTGATCTTTTCATTCAACCCGGAAGTCTACATCACGGTCTGGACCTCCCTGTACGTTTCGACCATCGCCATCGTCTTCGCCACCATTGCCGGCGTGCCGGCGGGAGTTGCCATCGGCCTGGGGCGCTTTCCGGGACGCCGCATCGTGATCACATTGCTCAACACCCTCATGGCCCTGCCCACGGTGGTGGTCGGCCTGGTGGTGTACGCATTTTTGAGCCGCATGGGGCCATTGGGGCGATTCGGCCTGCTGTTCACGCCTACCGCCATGATCATCGGCCAGATCATCCTGGCCACACCGATCATCGCCAACTATACCCTCGGCGCCCTGAGCGCCTCGGACAGCCGCATCATGCCGACCGCCCTGACCCTTGGCGCCAGCACCACCCGCGGCACCATGGTCCTGCTGCAGGAGATCCGTTTCGGGGTCGTCGCCGCCATCATTGCCGGTTTCGGACGGATTATCGCCGAAGTCGGCGTCGCCATGATGCTCGGCGGCAACATCCGCGGTGTCACCCGCACCATGACCACCGCCATCGCCCTGGAAACCAGCAAAGGGGAGTTCGCCTTCGGCCTGGCCCTCGGCATCTTCCTGCTGTCGGTTGCGTTGCTGATCAACATGTTTTTGAACTTCTTGCAACAGAGGTAAGCCGTGACGCCCTTTTTATCGTTAAACTCCATCGAAATGCGTTACAACAACCATGTGGCTTTACAGCTCGAAGAACTCGAGTTCGAACCACAGAAGATCTATTCCCTGGTCGGATCCAACGGTTGCGGCAAAAGCACCCTGCTGCAGATCATCGCCCTGCTGCTCAAACCGACCTGCGGCCAGATGATATTCGAGGGCCAGAAGGTTGTCTGGAAAAAACACGATCTTCAGCAGATGCGCCTGAATATCACCCTGGTGCACCAGTCCCCCTACCTGTTCAGCCGTTCGGTGCGCCACAACATCGCCTACGGTCTGAAACTGCGCGGCATACACGCTAAGGAACAACACCAGTTGGTTCATGAAGCGCTTGAAATCGTCGGCCTTGACGGCTTCGGCCGGCGTAACGCCCGGGAGCTGTCCGGCGGCGAACAACAGCGTGTAGCCATCGCCCGCGCACTGGTACTGCGCCCCCGCCTGCTGCTACTGGACGAACCGACCTCCAACATGGACCGGGCCAGCATCGATGCCTTTGATCAACTGCTGCCGACCCTGGTCGACCAGGGCATGACCATCATCCAGGCCACCCACTCCCCGGATCAACCGGAAAGGCTGCGCAGCACCATCATCCGCATGGAAGACGGTCGTTTGCTCTGAAGCGCAGGTGTCGCCGTGCCGTTCCTCTGCAAAAGAGTCGGGTAGATCCCGGGCAGCGACCGGGGATGTCCCCAATCTCGACCCCCCTGCGGCTAACTGCATTGCCGTACAATACCGGTTCGCCGGCACCGCCATCGATTCGATGAACGGTTTAAATAGAAAACATTGTTGCATGTTAGAATATGTGAACTAACATAAAACAATGATCATAGACATAAAATTTCACTTCCGACATTTTCCCATGAGGGTTGCCTTCGCCCTGGCGGCCTTATGCTTGCTTGCGATCCCTTGCGCCGCAAGCAACATCCTGATACTGCATTCCTACCACCGCGGTTATGCCTGGACCGACAGCATCAAGGCGGGGATGGAGGAAATCCTCAAAAAAGAGGTTCCCGAAGCGGAACTTTTTGTGGAAAACCTGGACACCAAACGCCATCCGCCCGAACAGATTTTCGAGCGCCTGAAACAATTCCTTTCCAAAAAATACGCCGGAAAAATTTTCGACATTATTTTGTGTTCGGATGATAATGCCCTCGATTTTCTCATGGCTTACCGGCAGGAGTTGTTTCCCGGCGTGCCGGTGGTTTTCTGCGGTATCAACGATTTTGACACTGCACGCATCGCCGACCACCAGGACATCACCGGAGTGGCGGAAAATGTCGACCTGGAAGGAACCCTGGCCATCGCGCTGCGCCTGCATCCGCAGACCCGCACAGTCGCCGTCATAACGGACATCACCCCCTCCGGCCAGGCCAATCTGGCCAGGTTCCGCAGGATCATGCCCTATTTTCGAGACAGGGTGGATTTCCTGATGCTCGACGGCCTTAACGCCCCGGATCTGGAAAAAGCCCTGGCAAACCTGCCTCCTCACAGCATCGTATTGAATTTGTTGTTTTTTCGCGATGCCGGCGGATGCATTCTTACCACAGCGCAAAGCAACCGCCTGATCACCCGAAACAGCAAATACCCCGTTTATGCGCCCTGGGATTTTCTGGTCAACGGGGGAGTTGTCGGAGGTCATGTGGTCAGCGGCAAACGGCAGGGGCAGGAGGCGGCACGTCTGGCCCTGCGCATTCTGGACGGACAGGAACCGCGCCATATCTTTCCCATCACTCAAAGCCCCAATCTCTACATGTTCGACGACAGGGCTCTGCAACATTTCGGCATCGATCGGCACCAACTGCCCCAGGACAGCATTATCCTCAACGATATGTCTTCCGAACTTTCGGCTCACAAACGGCAGGTCACTATCGCCCTGCTCATCGCCGGCGTTTTTCTGTGCCTCAGCTGCACCCTTACCCTGATGATCATGCGTTATAAAAAAACGCTTCAGGCATTGCGCCAGAGCGAGGGCACCCTTAAAGCCATGCTGGAGAGTATTGCCGATCCTATCCACATGGTAGACAGGGATCTGAACATCCTCTGGGCCAATGATATCGCAAAGCAACTATTCGGAAAGAACCTTGTCGGACAGAAATGTTACGCGGCTTTGCACCGCAGTCCGACCCCTTGCGATCCGATGTGTCATGCGATCAAAGCCTTCAGCGACGGACATGCCCATAGCAGCGAGAACCTGTTTTTCGACATCAACGACGAAGAACGCTGTTTCCTGGTGACAGCCAATGTCGCCTCCACAGACAGCCAGGGCCAGCCCTCGGCAGTTTTGACCATCTCCCGGGATGTGACCGAAATCAAAAAAACCCAGCAGCAATTTCACCAGGCCAAATGGTCCATCGACGCTTCGCTGACGCCTATGCTCATGGCCGATTTACAGGGCCGGCTGACCTATGCCAATCAGGCGGCCCTTGACCTATGGGGCTATGCTGGCGAGGAGGAGGTACTTGGCAAAAACATCGTGGAGTTTCAGGAAGATCCGCAAAGAACCCGGATAATTATGGAGATTCTCAAAGCCCGGGGAGTCTGGCGTGGCGAAGGGAGGGGAAAACAAAAAAACGGCAACGGTTTCGATGTGGAACTGCAGGCGCAGGTGGTTAAAGACCAGAATGGAGGGCCCTTATCCATCCTGGCATCGGCCATCGACATTACCGATAAAAGAAAAACCGAACTGCAGATCAAGAAACTGGCGTACTTCGACAGTCTGACAGGGCTTCCCAACCGAACCTTGCTTAAGGATCATATGGAACTGGCTCTCGGACAGGCCCGGCGACTCAATAAATTCGTCGCGGTGCTGCTGCTGGACCTGGACAACTTCAAGCACATCAACGACACCCTTGGCCATGCGACAGGGGACCTGTTGATTCGATCCGTAGCCGAAAGATTGCGTACCGAATGCCGCACCTGCGACACTCTGGCCCGATGGGGCGGAGATGAATTCGTGCTGTTGCTGACCGACCTGGACGACATACAGAACACCACCAGCGCAACGGAAAAATTTATGGCGTTGTTAACCGAAAGACCTTTCGCGACGAGCGAATGCGATATCAATACCACCGCCAGCATCGGTATCGCCCTTTACCCGCAGGACGGTCAGGATCCCGAAACCCTCCTCAAGCGCGCGGATACCGCCATGTACGAGGCCAAGAAAAACGGTCGCAACGGTTACCACTTTTTCTCCCTGCAACTGGCGGAACAGGCGGAACGACGTCACCGCATGGAAATCAACCTTCGAAGTGCCCTGAAGGAAGGAGAAATGCAGCTCGTCTACCAGCCGCAAATCGATCTGGGAAAAGTCAGAATCACCGGCATGGAAGCCCTGCTGCGATGGCAAAGCCCCGAGGAAGGCACAATTTCACCGGCTCGCTTTATTCCCCTGGCGGAGGAGACCGGACTCATCTATCCCCTGGGCGAGTGGGTCCTGCAGCAGGCCTGCCGTCAGGGAGCCATCTGGCAAAAGACCGAAGCGTCGCCGCTGTGCGTTGCGGTCAACCTCTCCGCCAAACAGTTCCACCAGCCCGACCTGGCCAAAAACATCAAAAAAATACTGCGGGAAACCGGCCTGAGCCCCCATCTGCTGGAACTGGAAATTACCGAAAGCGTCTTTCTGGAAAACATGGAAGCCGCCATCGAGGCCCTTACCGAACTGAAGAAGCTCGGCGTTCAGTTTTCCATCGATGATTTCGGTACCGGCTATTCCTCGTTGAGCTATCTGAAAAAACTCCCCATAGACCGCATTAAAATCGCGCAGGAATTCGTCCGCGATATCGATACGGACGACGGCGACAAGGCCATTATCAAAGCGACCATCGCCATGGCCAAAAGCCTTGGGATGAAACTTATTGCCGAGGGCGTCGAAAACCATCAGCAACTTGCGTTCTTGCTGTTGCACGGCTGTCATGCCATGCAGGGGTACTACTTCGCCAAACCGATGCCCGCCCAAGAAGTACCATCTTTCATCCATTCGGAAACCTGCTTCAAGTTGGCACTGCAGGAATAGTTCTGAACGGACAGACCGGAGTTGTCCTTTCATCGGCGGCGTCGTATCGACGCGAGGATTTTCTTCCCTGTGCCGACAGTCACCCTTTGCCTGAATAAGTTTTCTGTGATAATGAATACTTATGACGCTCATCATGCCAACCCGCCAGCGCAGGGGAATGCCCACATGAACAAAGCGGATATCGGCCTTGTCGGCCTGGCTGTCATGGGGCAGAACCTTGCCCTGAACCTTCAGGACCACGGTTATCGGGTGGCGGTCTATAACCGCACCACCGCCAGAACCGAAGAATTCCTTGCCGGCCCGGAGGCTGACAACACCCTCGTCGGCTGCTATTCCCCGGCAGACCTGGCGGCTTCGCTGTCGCGACCACGCGTGATCCTGTTGATGGTCAAGGCGGGCCAGGCGGTCGACGATACCCTTGAACTGTTACACCCCTATCTGGACGCCGGCGATATCGTTATCGACGGCGGCAATTCCCATCCCGACGACACCCGCCGGCGGGTAGCCGCACTGGCTGAACGGAACCTGCTGTTTGTCGGCTGCGGCATTTCCGGCGGCGAGGAAGGCGCCCGGCGCGGGCCATCCCTGATGCCGGGCGGCAACGCCTTGGCCTGGCCCCACATCCGCCCGATCCTCGAAGCCATCGCCGCCAGAGTCGGGGACCAGCCGTGCTGCCGCTGGATCGGTCCGGACGGTGCCGGCCATTTCGTCAAGATGGTGCACAACGGCATCGAATATGGCGACCTGCAGTTGATCGGCGAGGCCTATCAGCTGCTGCGGTTCGGTCTGGAAATGCCTGCGGATCGACTGGCCGCATTGTTCGATCGCTGGAACCACGGTCCGCTCAACTCCTACCTGATCGAAATCACCGCGCGCATCCTGAGCGTGCGCGATGCCGAGGGCTTGCCGCTCATCGACAGCATTTTGGATACCGCCGGTCAGAAAGGCACCGGCCGATGGACAAGTGTCGAAGCCCTGAAACTGGGCACTCCCCTGACCGCTATCAACGAAGCCGTATGCGCCCGCTACCTGTCGGCCCGCCGCGAGGAACGGGTGATGGCCTCGAATCGGCTGGCGACGGATGCCCGACCGGCGGGCAAGGCGGACGACCACTCCATCCAGGCGGTTCACGATGCCTTGTACGCCGCAAAAATCATCTCTTACGCCCAGGGCTTCATGCTCTTAAAAGACGCCGCCAAGGCCTTTGACTGGGATCTCGATTTTGAAGGTATCGCCCTTATCTGGCGTGGCGGCTGCATCATCCGCAGCGTTTTTCTCAACGATATCGCTGCAGCCTATAGAGACGATGGCGGGCTGGAAAACCTGCTGCTGGCGCCTTTTTTCACCGGTCAGTTGCGTAAAACCGATACCGGCTGGCGGCAGGCGGTGATTCTGGGAGTGAAGCTGGGCATCCCTTTACCCGGATTGTCATCCGCCCTGGCTTTCTTCGACGGTTACCGCTGTTCCCGGTTGCCAGCCAACCTGCTGCAGGCTCAGCGGGATTACTTCGGTGCCCACACCTATGAGCGGACAGACCGGCCGCGCGGCATGTTCTTTCACACCGACTGGAGTTCTCACAACGCCCCTTCCAAGGACCAACATGACTGAAGCCTGTACCTTTGTAATTTTCGGTGCCACCGGCGACCTGGCCCGCAACAAACTGCTGCCGGCTCTCTACCACCTGCACGCTGCCGGCCGCCTCAACCGGGATACGCGCATCCTCGCCAGCGGGCGCCGCCATCAGGACCGGGAGGCCTGGTTGGCCGAGACGCGCTCCGACCTGGCAAGCTCCGTGCGCGGCGGCCTCAGCGAAGAGGTTTTTTCCCGGTTTGCCGACCGCACCGACTATATCCGCGGCGATCTCAACGATGCGCAATTCTATGAACTGCTGCACCAAAAACTGTCGGAAAAGCAGGCTTATCCGACCGATATCGCCTTTTACATGGCGTTGAGCCCAGCCGATTATGCCGGTGTCATCGAAAAACTGGATCAAGTCGGACTGCTGGAGGAGACCAAAGGCTGGCGGCGCGTGGTCATCGAAAAACCCTTCGGCAAGGATCTGCAAAGCGCCGGCCAGCTGCAATCGCAGCTCGCCCGGCACCTGCACGAAGAGCAGATCTTTCGCATCGATCATTACCTCGGCAAGGAAACGGTGCGCAACATCCTGGTCTTCCGTTTCGGCAATGCGTTGATGGAACCGCTCTGGAACCGCAACACCATCGACCATATCCAGATTATTCATGCCGAGCCGCAAGGCATAGGCAAGCGCGGGGCGACTTACGAGAACTCAGGTGCCCTGCGCGATATGGTGCAGAGCCATTTGCTGCAGCTGCTCACCTTTGTCGCCATGGAATCGCCCATTTCCATGGCAGCCGATGCCCTGCACGCCGAAAAGCTCAAGGTCCTCAAATCGATCCGCCCGATTCCCGCCGACCGGGTGAATGAGTGTGCGGTACGCGGCCAGTATGCCGCGGGTACCGTACAGGGACAGAGCGTCGTCGATTACCGCTGCGAACAAAATGTCGCCGCCGACAGTCGCACGGAGACGTTTGCCGCTCTCAAGCTGCATATCGACAACTGGCGCTGGGCCGGTGTGCCCTTTTTGCTGCGTACCGGCAAGCGGATGGCGGAAAAACAAGCCCTGGTGGCCATCTGTTTCAAAAAACCGCCCCAGCAGTTTTTCCGTGCCAGCCATGTCCATTGCGAAGCCTCCAACTGGCTTCTGATCGGCATCCAGCCCCACGAATGCATGCGCCTGGAAATGACCGTCAAGGCCCCGGGCGAAGCCCTGGACACCCGTCAGACCAGTCTCGACGCCAGTTTTCGCCGGGCTGACGAAACCGTCAACGATGCCTACGAAGATCTGTTGCTGGATATTATAAACGGTGACCGCTCGCTGTTTTTGAGTTATGAAGAAGTTCAACAGGCCTGGCGCATCGTCGACCCTGTCCTGCAGGCGTGGGAAAAACCGGAAAACGATCTGCATCTCTACCCTGCCGGCTCCTGGGGACCGGCCGCTGCCGATGCCTTATTTGAAGAGCCCTGCCGGTTCTGGCGCAATACGCTGGAGCCTTGCGGGTGCGGGATGGGAAAATCGTAAAAACGGGTGATTGGTGACCGGTGATTGGTAAAAGCCTTTTTCCTGCCGGGATTGTCCCTTGCGACGCAGCTGAAAAACCTTAATCGCAGACCTGAAATGACAAACAAACACACCACAACCTGGCATCGCCTGGCCGATGCCGCTGCCGTGGCCCGCAACGCGGCGGACCGGATATTGGCGGCGGCTTCCGAAGCCATTGACCGACAGGGCGTTTTTCGCCTGGTGCTGGCCGGAGGGCGCACACCGCAAGCCACCTACCGGTTGCTGCGCAATGCCGATGCGGACTGGTCGCGCTGGCAGATTTATTTCGGCGATGAGCGCTGTCTGCCCCCCGGCCATACCGATCGCAACAGCAGCATGGCCGCCACAGCCTGGCTTGATCATGTGAGAATGAGACGGCAGCAGATTCATGTGATCCCGGCAGAACTGGGGCCGACCGAAGGCGCGCGCCTTTACGATCCCGTGGTTGCCGCCGCCCTGCCCTTCGACCTGGTTCTCCTCGGCTTGGGGGAAGACGGGCATACGGCCAGCCTGTTCCCCGGGCACCCTCAGCAACGCGAAAAACTCGTTATCCCCGTAACCGGGGCACCCAAACCGCCTGCGCAAAGAGTGAGTCTTAGTGCCAAGGCCCTGAACCAGTCTCGGCAGATACTGGTACTGGTGACCGGTAAAGAGAAACGGCCTGCCGTGAAAAACTGGCAGGCGGGAAAGACGCTCCCCGTAAACCGGATAAGTCCTCGGGAAAATCTCACGGTCCTTCTGGACGCCGACGCCGACATCGACACTGAACATTAAAGGAGGAAGCCATGCCTTACAAAAGATATGTTGTTGAACTTGGATATGGAGCGGATCTGCACGGAACCGATCCGACAAAAGCAGCCAAAAGGGCTGTAAAGGATGCCATTTCGCGCAGTTGCCTGTGCGGTCTGTTCGACATTGTCGGCATCAGCGATCCCGAAGAGATGCATGTGGCGGTAAAAATAGGCTGCCCGAAGCCCCAGGATATCGTAGCTGAAAAAGTCCTTGCGGAAATCCCCTTCGGCACCAAAGAGCTTGAAGTCGTCGAAGGGGGGCTTCTTACCCGGGGGGTCGAAGTACCGGCCCTGGGAAACGGAGACAACATCCTCGTTGCGATCGCTTCTCTGACGGTTTCTGTGAATATTGAGTGAAGCCGGGGCCTTTGTATTTTTTATGACCTAAAGGGGGCTACGAAACGAGGAAGGATTCAATTTTTAATCAGAAAACGCAACACGAATACCCAAACCAACCAATACCAGCCCAGTAAAACGTTCAATCAAATGACTAATTTTTTCAAAACGTTTCACAACCAGACTATGCCCAATAATCATTGAAAGTACCACGAAGCAAAGGAACTCCAGAAAAGCAATGGATATGCCGTATGTAACCCGGGCCCAGGCAGGAGTATCCGGCCTTATGATTTGGGTGAAAAGGGCAAGGTAAAACAGTGTGGCTTTGGGATTGAGTAAGTCTGTGAAAAACCCTGATCGCATAGATACCCAATAATTGGCCCTTGATGCTATATCAATTCTTTCAACTATTTCCTGTTTATTCGATTTCAAGGCCCTGATACCGAGATAAACAAGGTAGCCCGCACCTAGCCATTTTATTAAATTAAAGGCAAACATTGACTGACTTATTAGTAATCCAATCCCAGCAAGACAATATGAGATATGGACAATGTTTCCCAGTAGGAGACCGACTGCAGTAAAGACCCCATGAGATCGAGAATGAAAAATGCTGTTTTTAATAACTATCGCCATATTGGGTCCGGGAGTAACCACTACGAACCAACCGACAACCAGAACTGTAATCAATTCACTAAGAAACATTGGCACATCCTATTAATATAGATTGCAAATACTTGGATCATACTAACCAAAGAGAGAGTCGGCCTGGCATATAATCAAGATGCGCTCGCCAAGGGTTGGACCACTTAGGCACAGGGAGAGGATCAGGAAAATTAATGGTAATGAGATACCGCTGACTTCTTAACTACGCACTGGCCTACCCGGCAGTAATAAGGACTTGTCCTGGAAGATCGATATCCCATAAGCAAACCTCCCCCGAAAAAGCCGAGGGAGGTTTGCTGCAACACTGATGAAACGTGACGTTACTTAGAAACTCTAGAAACTCCAGATGAATCGGCCGTAAACAGCATTGCCACGGGCAACATTTCTTCCGGCAATCCCCCTGCTGTACCAGTAGGCGAATACCAGGCGATCCGTGATCTTTGTGGTGTTACCGATACCGAGCTGCAACCGATCGTAAGAAGCGACAGTTGCTCCGGTGTCTTTATCTTTTCCGTGGCCCGCCGCCTCATAATCGACATGCAGGAAAGGTCCGAACCAGGCGTTGTGATTATAGGTAAGAACCGCGTTCCCAAAAAACGAGCTCCCCTGTTCAGCCCTCGCACCGCCTTTACGCTGATCACCGCGAACCTTGTATCCAAGGTCCCAGTCGAGGCAGAATTTTCCCCATTTATGGCCGTTCAGCCATGCAAAAGTATGCGAAACGGCTCCATCCGAAAGTTCGCTGGACCCCAAGGGAACATGCAGCCAGTATTCAAGAGCGGTGGTCCAATTCTCTGTGGGCTTGATCCACGCAACAATACCGGTTTGGGGATCGATCATGCCGTTTATATTGTTTCCGTTTTCAACCCCGATTCCGGCATAACCGAGAACCACTTCCCACAAAAATCCAACATTCTCGAGACCATCGATTTTAAAAAGACGCGCGAACTTATTTGCGGAGACCAGGATACTCATATCCTCACCGTCAGGCCCGAAATTATCCGTGGTATTTTGCCAGACGTTGTAGGACAGAAGAAGATTGATGGGCTTATCGAAATCCATCGGGAACTGGTACTCGTTTGAACCTATCGTACTGTAAGGGATAACAGCTTCAGCTGCAGACGACTGAGTTACTTTGCCAAATCCGCCGACAAGTAAAAATGTCGCAACCAAAACCAGAAAAAAAGCTTTATTTCTTGTTGCCAACATAATGCCTCCTAATAACTGATTCAAAAATACTTACGCCTAATGAAGCTTAATCATGCGGAACAGAGTACACCTATTCTGTCCTAGATTACCTCCCTTCGCCTGGACAGACTCTCTTAAAGAAACATGTTCTTAACTATGAATATTTACAAGAAAGTATCGAGCTACTTAATATTCATAGCACCTGAGTTAAACGTTTCTTTTCATAACAGGCTTCAAGACGATAAGTTTCTCCCCGATATCACTTAGTACAACAACCATCGGCTGACAAGAATGTTCAATTACACTCACATCAAACGTCGGGAATGAATCAAAACAAATTATCCACAAATATAATGCTTGGGATTTATCAAAAACTGAATCATTCTAATCATCATTTCAAAAATAAAAATTGCGGCCTGGCACCTGTAAATGGTTATCGTTTTTCTATTTTTTGGAGAGGAAGGAAAAACTTTTATGTCTATTACCTTTTACAAGGCGCCAATGCTATTTTTTGCCAGGGAGGAAAGACCCCATTCCAACATGCCAGACCGCCAGGGAAAACCTTTGAAACCCAATTTATGTCATGCCCTGTAATCCCCTAGGGCATTGTTTAAAAATTTTGCGAGGGCATACGTATCGTCAAATTTCACACGAAGGACATTTCTGGAAAGCCCTAATATTTTTTCTTGAATTTTTGTTCGTCTTTTAACGTGGAGTCGCCCTTGCAGACCACGCCCTACAAAAACCTATACAAACATCTGTATGGCACAGAGCGAAAATAATGCTTGAATTTCCGACACCTTATCTGCAAGGACCCCCAAGCATGTTTCCTTGCTTGCCATTTCGGCAAGCGTGGCCTCAGAAGGCGGCCCCGATTTTCGAACTATGGGCTACATAAAATTACCGCACACAATTCAAAAACCGGGGAGACCTCTCTTTTTAAGCCGGCAAAACTCGTACGGAATCCCAGTTTTCTCCTGAGAAATGCACGACTTTTTCACTCAAGGCACCGGTAGGACAAACGCTGGTACATGCCATACAAGTGACACAGGCACTCTGATCGAGTTCCTTGTTCAACCCGGCAACAACCATGGTTTTCTCTCCCCGGTTCACAAATCCCAGATTGGAGAGCCCCGCAATTTCTTCACAGGCCCGGACACATCTACCGCACAGGATGCATTTATTGGGATCGTGATAAATTACGGCACTGGAATCATCCTCCGGTTTCCTTACCGTAGTCTGTTCAAACCGACTTTCAGTAATACCGTACTTCCTTGTCAAGGCCTGCAATTCACAGGCAGCGAAAGGCGTGGGAAGTCCTTTTGTACAGGTAAGGCAATTATGAGGGCCGGAAGATATGTGTTGGGTCCCGGATGATTCCATTAGCAGAAAAAGCTTCCCGTTATTCTTAGCTCGGGATATGCTTTTTGATATTCTCTGCGGTGAAATCTAAAGGAGTCTGACATGACGATACGGTTACACGCTAATGCCACAACGACCCCGAAAATCCGACGATATATCCAAGAGTCGGAAAAATCGCACAAGGCTTTAGCTAAAGAACTGGGCATATCCATTGACACGGTACGTCGCTGGCGCAAACGTGACGATGTTCACGATCGGTCTCATACGGCACACCGACTGAATACAACGATGACCGAAGCCCAGGAAGCTGTTGTCATCGAGTTGCGTCGCTCTTTGTTGTTGTCTCTCGATGATCTCCTGGTCGTCACTCGGGAATTTGTCAATGCTGACGTCTCTCGTGCGGGACTTGACCGTTGTTTGCGACGACATGGGGTATCCCGATTGGCGGACCTGATCCCGAAAGAGGAAACGGCCAACAACAAGCCCAAAACATTTAAAAACTACGATCCGGGGTTCGTTCATGTCGATATCAAATATTTGCCACAGATGCCGGACGAAACCTCTCGGCGTTACCTGTTTGTAGGCATCGACCGTGCTACCCGCTGGGTTTACCTGGAAGTGTGCAAGAGCAAATCCGCCCAAGCCGCAAAGGGCTTTTTGAATCGCCTGGTAGCCAAAGCGCCATTTGTGATCAAAAAATTGCTCACCGACAACGACAAGGCATTCACGGATCGATTTTCCACTGCTGGAGAGAGAAAGCCAACAGGGAATCATGTATTCGACAAAACCTGCGTTCAGCATGGTATTGAACATCGGCTTATTCCTCCACGCCACCCTCAGACCAACGGGATGGTTGAGCGATTCAACGGTCGCATCAGCGAGGTTTTGGCAACAACCCGGTTCGATTCCGCCGAAAATTTGGAGCAGACATTGTTACGTTATGGTTATCTATACAACCAGCATATTCCTCAGCGAGCGTTGGGGCATAAAACTCCCATACAAGCTCTGAAGGATTGGCAAAAAAAGAAACCAAAACTTTTCCGTAAACAGGTCAGGAATCATGCGGGACCTGACAGATATGGCTAATTCGAGCATGATTTTTCTACAATGTTCCAGTTCTTCATCACTGGTGACAATATTCATACCGTCCGTAACTTCAACGCAGCAAGAAGCAGGCATATCTCTGAATCCATCAATCTTGACAAGACACAGGCGACAGGAGCCGTACTTATCCAAATCTTCATGACAGCACAGATGGGGTACATCAATGCCATTTTCCTTACAAACAGTCATAAGGTTCTGATTTTTTATAGCTTTAATTGGCTCGCCGTTGATGGTTAAATTGACCCATTCCGGCTCGTTCTTATCTTCATCATCATCAAAAAAACCAGCACAAAGGTTAAGTTTTTCGGCAACTTCGTTTAACCGGTAACCCTCCGACTTGGGTTCGAGTCCGGTATTTTCGAAAGGAGTCGTCAGGACAGTCTCCCCATTTGGAGTAAAATCCCCTATACCGATGGTTTTAGCGATACAAATGACTTTTTTATCTTCAAAAAGCTCATCAATTACCTCAAATCCGTCTTCACAAACCAGAGGGATAATGACTGTAGCCTCGTCATACATACTCGTTTTAGCTACATCTATCTTTCTCTTCTCAACCAGGCTCTCGGTGCAACCGATGCTGATAAGATCTGTTCCGACAACGTTGAAACCATCGGCTTTTAAAGCTGACTCGAGACGGTTCAACATCTCCAACCCGCCGATACCGCATGCTTTTACGCAAGCATTACAACTGTATAATACAATCTTATCTTCAGTAGACAGTTTCTGTTTAAGATCCGAATAACTTAGATTACGAAGGGATATAATCATTTTTCAACCTCCCCATCTTTGTTCACCAACTCTCCGGTAAACATTTTATAGGTATTACCTTTTGTTTCCTTGTAGTTGTCATAGGGCATGGCTACCTTAACAGTTCCTTCATTTTTATTGGCGGTCATGAGACCTACATCAGAGCAGCCACTTACTACTTTATATTCTGCAAAAATTTGTGTTGCATTTGAAGTTCCGGCTGAACAGGACAAAGTAATAACGGTATTAACCTTTGGATCCAACTTGGCTTGGAGAACTTTCGGTGTACAAACCGTATTGATTGAAAAACCTTCTTTCACATTGAAGCCTTCGCCGCGCAATTGCATGGCCAGGTCCTTCATCTGCTTTTCGCCGCCCGTGCCTGACATTCTGGCGCAGGAAGAGCAGCCGATGATGGCAATCACATCATCTTTAGTAAGGTTCTTTTTGATATCGTCGTATGTCAGAGTTTCGGTAAAAATCATTTTTACCCTCCCATTTCAACTTTTGTTTTCACCGCTTCTTGGTATTCTTCGGGGAAATATCTCAAGGTGCTCAAAACCGGATTCACTGCGGTTTTGCATAACGCGCAGAGCGCTGTCTTCCTGATAACCCCGCACAAAACTTTCAGCGTTTCGATGTCATCCGGCGAGCCCTCGCCGCTGTCGATTTTCTCGAGAATCTGAAGCATTTGTTTTGTTCCCTCGCGGCCGGGAAGGCATTTCCCGCACGCTTCATCCTGGCAGAAATCGATGAAAAATTTGGCGATATCGACCCCGGATTTATCATCGCTCATTGCGATCAGGCCGCCAGACCCCATGATAGCGCCGTACTCCTGGAGGGTTTCATAATCAACGGCGACATGCATGTAGTCTTTAGGAATACAACCCCCCGAGGGACCGCCCAATTGCACGGCTTTTAAGTTTTTATCCGGGCTCACAATACCGATCTGATTCACGATCGTATCCACGGTCGTTCCGATGGGGACTTCCACACAACCTACATTTTCGATATCTCCGGTGATGGAGAAGATCTTTGTGCCGGGACTTTTTTCCGTTCCGATCTCTTTGTACCAGTCAGCCCCCTTGACGATTATCTGCGGAATATTGGACAGGGTTTCCACGTTATTCAGAACCGTCGGTTTTTCAAAAAGGCCCGCTTTTGCCGGGAATGGCGGCTTAGGTCTCGGGTTCCCACGTTTTCCTTCAATGGAACGCATCAAAGCCGTTTCTTCGCCACAAACAAAAGCACCAGCCCCTTCATAGACGCTGATGTCAAAAGAAAATCCCGTCCCTAAAATATTCTCGCCCAGGAGATCCAAAGCTCTTGCCTGGTTTATGGCTTTATTCAGAGTCTCGATGGCCAGCGGGTATTCGGCTCGACAATAGATGTAACCCTGATGGGCGCCAATCGCTTTTGCCCCGATGATCAGGCCTTCGATAATGCTATGAGGATCGCTCTCCATAACATTCCGATCCATGAATGCGCCCGGATCGCCTTCATCCGCATTACAGAGAATGTATTTGATGTCATTTTTTTCTGCGGCAGCAAATTTCCATTTGAGGCCGATCGGGAACCCTGCCCCACCTCTGCCGCGAAGTCCGGAGCCTATAGCCTCATTGATTACTTCTTCGGAAGACATTTCCGTAAGAGCTTTGATAGCACCCTGGTATCCGTCTCTTCCGATATAATCTTTGATTTTAGCCGGGTCGATAAGCCCCCTGTTCCGCATGACCCTTAATTCCTGCAGGGCAAAGAATGGGAGTTCTTCGATACCCGGAATTTCGGCGGTCATTACTTTTTCCCCGGGAATGTGCCCCGCGCTCGCTTTCCTCTCTTTAATCTGGTATTCCATGCCTCTTGCAAGGGCATACTCCACTACAGCAGAATCACCTTTTACATGGCTTTCATAAACACGTAGAACCTTTTGTTCATCCATCTGTTTGTAAATAACAGGCTCCGCCCCAGGAATCTTCACTGTGATAAGAGGTTCCTGCGAACAAATACCGGCACAGCCGGTCGTAACGACCTTGACGTCTTTGGCCGCACCATCTTCCTTTATTTTATTTTTTATTGCCCCCAAAACACTCATGGCCCCGGAAGCTATCCCGCATGTACCCATGTGTACATAGATACATGTCTGGTCCGCGTCGTCCTGCTGCGCTTTCTGACGAATGAGATCTATATCTTTAATGGTGTTCATTCTTCTCTCCCACTCTTATGCAAACTGTTCCAAGATTCCATCCAGACTATCAACGGTCACCTTGCCGAAAACCTCCCCATCAATAATCACTACGGGAGCTAAGCCGCATGCGCCGACACATCGTGCTTTTTCAAACGTAAAGCGGCCGTCTTCGGTGCTTTCACCAAAATTGATCTGGTAATCGTTCTCGATTTTTTCCACCATGGCATCAGCGCCTTTGACGTAGCATGCCGTGCCCAGACAGAGTTGAACCCTGTGCCTGGCCCTCGCCTCCATGGTGAAAAACGAGTAAAAGGTTACTACGCCGTAAATCCTGTTGGGAGAAATATGAGTTTTCTCAGAAATGTACTCTTGGATGCTTAACGGCAAATAACCTAACAATTCCTGGACCTTTTCCAGCAACGGAATAAGTCCGCTGGGATGTGCTCCATACCTGTCAATTAATCCATCAACTTCGTCGATCTGTTCCTTGGTAAACTCCAACACTGCCTGCATTTTCCGCCTCCAGGTTAAAAAGGTTCGGGTTCCCTGTGTGGGCTACAACTATTTTCGTTCGACTGTTCAATTGAATGGTCGCATATTGATACAATTGTTCAATTGAATAGTCAAGTAATAAAGTGGTGTATACGGAAAAAGGTTACAGCCCCACCAACCCTGGGCTGGCAGATACCTGAACAAAGGTTAAGGACATCTGTTGCAGGAAGGGGAATACGGAGCCACCTTCCAGAATCGAAAAAGGAGTACGAAATTTCAGCGTTAGTGAGTTGCGGCGGATTCACCCACTCAAGAAAAAAATAAAGATAACGGAGGGATTGAGTCGTTTAATGGATATCTGAAAGATGGGTGTTTAGATCTCCATAGACCTTTGTCAGTTGACGATACCCAGAAGAAGTTGGATGTCCGGAGAAAGGATTACGAGGTTTTTTTGTGCAGATGTCGCTGGAAAATTGTTCGCCCAAATCAGCTATAGCATCGGCCCAGCGAATGCGAGAAAGCCGCAAGATTGACAAGAACTAACTCTAGGCAAGGTCCAAAGCAACCATCAAGATAGATTTTTCATAATGAAAAAGTGGACCAATTTTCCATTAGAAAAGAAAAAGCTGTTATTGATTTACATCAATAACAGCTTCAATTATAAGCACTCACGATGTAGCTTAATATGAGTAATTATTTATCCTTGTTAGAGGGTATGAGATCAACAGATTTCCAAGGCAGGAGTTACCCTGCTTCATTTATTTCACATAAATCCATACATTTCTCATCAAGACGAACAGCGTGGTATCCCTTAGCTTTCAGTATGGATACGGCCTCTACAGACAACAAACAATATCGTCCTCTACAGTAAGCAATGATTTCCTGGTCAGGAGACAAGGAAGCCAAATGCTCTTCCAACTCTTCCAATGGTATGGAACTGGCACCGACTATATGGTCTGTTTCATATTCTTCTTTAGGTCTTACATCGATCAGGGTAACTTTCCCTCTTTGCATACGTTTGACCAGATCTTTGCAATCAACATGTTCTATTTTGCTGTTTTTTCCATAAATATCTTCAACAAGCTCTTTAATATCTTTGATCAGATTCTCACCCAGTTCCTGCATGGAGTGAAACATGCTCATGACCAATGGATCGGATATTTGGTAATAGGAATATAACCCTCTTTTTTCAAACTCAACAAGCCTGGCTTCAAGCAACGTTTGCAGATGCCGAGAGGTATTGGCGAATTTCATACCCGTTTCCTCGGCTAAGTGCTCAACAGTTTTGGGGCCTTCGCATAAAAGGTCAATGATGTGAAGACGCCCCGGGCTGGATAAGGCTTTCCCAACCCGGGCTAAATGCCCGTAGATGCTTTTTTTTAATGTTCGTGAATCCGGAATCAATACTTTAGACCTCCATCGACGGTCTCTGGCCGCATGCCTCAAAGCAAAACAAGCGAGTTCCGGCCAAACAAAAAAGACCGTCATTGCCAATGATATGAGTGCGACCGGCGACAAACTCGATCACAGCCATTATAGACAACTTATCACATCTTTGGCAGCTATAGACTAGTTAACTTTCATATTATACAGAAAACTCTGTGAATTGTACAGCATTGCGGCCGCTAACCCGCGTCAGGGGACGTTTTTCTTTATGCATGCCCTTTGCGTAAGCTCCCTGCGAGAACAGACATGCTAAAGGAGGGAATCCAAACTCTGCCTATATTCTTAACTGGGAAATGCCTCTATTTTATACGCCGGACACAGAAACTTCATCCAAAACCAGTGTCCGGGAAAACCGGAACCGTTTTTACTGGTGCAGTAATTGCAAAGAGATCATGGATAGAGAATGGTCTCCCACGGAGATGTTTTTATCATTGCAGATGTAATTTTTCGCAGGCAGGAGAACAAACCGTATAAACCTCCTGAATGACGGTCTTTTTTCAAAAAAACTGAGTTTAGCAAGATGCCTTTAGCAAACCAAATGGGAATAGTCAGGTTTTTTATAATCCTTGCCGTTCTGTTCGCTCTGCCATGGAACACGGAAGCAGCCCGTAAGGAAAAAATCCTGGTTTTGCACTCCTATCACCAGGGACTGGAGTGGACCGACAGCATAACGGCCGGTATTCAGTCCGTTTTCAAGCCGCTGGACAAGACCTACGAGCTTTATTATGAGTATCTCGATACGAAAAGAAATACAGGGAACGACTATGACAAAAAACTGACAGAACTTTTTGCTGCCAAAATTAAAAACATTCAATTCAAGGCAGTGATTATCGCGGACAATAACGCTTTGGCTTTCATCAAGAAGGTTTACCGGTTACTGAATGGGCATCCCCCGATAGTTTTTTGCGGTATCAATCATTTCCAGCCCGATCTTATGGAAAACCTGCCTTTCGTGACGGGCGTCACCGAAGAAACGGATATTGCCGCTAACCTCGATTTGATGCTGCGACTTCATCCCGAACGCAAACGGATCGTGGTGATTCTTGACAAAACCACGACCGGGAATGCCATGAAAAAGGTCATGACCGAATTCGTTGCGCAGTATCGCCATCGTGTTCAAATCGAATTTTTGCGGGACTTCACCCTGGAAGAAGCAGCCTCTTTGATCGCGGCTCTGGGGCCCGACGACATGGTCTGCCTGCTGACCTTCAATCGCGACCGGAACAATCATTTTATTTCCTATTCGGAGGGCATCGCCTTGCTGGTAGAGGCGTCCAAGGTACCGATTTACGGCCCGTGGGATTTTTATCTGGGAAAGGGCATCGTTGGCGGCGTGATCACTTCGGGTTTCGAACAGGGGGAGATTGCCGCCCAACTGGCACTGCGCACTCTGAATGGGGAAAATCCGCAAAACATACCTGTCGTCACCGGATCGGGCACGTATGCCATGTTCGACGACAACCGGTTGCGGGCTTTCCATCTCGATCCCCGCCGCTTACCGGAGAATGCACGTATCATAAACAGTCCCCCAGGGTTTTACGAAAGACACCACCGCATTTTACAAATATGCGGCTTGCTGGCCATCGTGCTGCTTGCTTATTGCTGCTGGCGGTTATTCAGCCAAAAGCGCGAGCGAGACAGACTGGTGGAGATGAATTTCGCTCTCGACAGGCTAGTGGAAGAAAAAACCGCTTGCCTTAAGGAAACCAACCAGGTTTTGCGGCGGATTGCCATAACCGATGACCTCACCGGTCTTTACAATCGCGGCTATCTGTTGAAACAGCTTGCCGGCAAAATTGAAACCGCTGAATGTCAAAGTGGCAACTTATCGACCCTTCTTCTGGATCTGGATAACTTCAAATGGATCAACGACACCTTCGGCCACGATTTTGGCGACACGGTGCTGGAAAAGGCCAGCGCCATTTTCAGGTCCTGCCTGCGGGGAACGGATCTGGTCGGTCGGTATGGAGGAGAGGAATTCCTGGTCATTCTTCCGGATACCGATCTCGAAAAAGGCCAACTGATCGCTGAGGGCATCCGGAAAAGTATCCAGTCCTGTCGATGGGATCGGGAGAACTTTCGAATCACCATAAGCGGTGGCCTGGTGCAATACGCGGGCGAGTCGGTTGAAATGCTGTTAAAACGCGCGGACAAGCTGCTGTATCAGGCCAAGGATCTGGGGCGAAACCGCATAGAAAATCGCCTTCGGAAGCCGGACGACAAGGTCGAGGAAAGTCGGATCGTTACGCCAACGGCTTGGGATTGACTTTATGTGATTTCGGTTTTATCCACGAGGCGGAATCTGCGCTGAACCAGCCCCCCCCTTCCGTAACGACGATAGTTATTTATCTCCAGCAAAAAGGCTCGACAATCGACGATCAGGGGTTCAAAACGACCACGGGCCGGAAACTATCCCCCAGTTCCCGGCCCGCCATGTTCGTCTGTCTGCCATGTTCAGTCACCATCCGTTACCGGCCAGCGCCGACAAACCATATCCCACAGCTCGATAAGAAAGCGCACATCCCAACCGGCCCGATGCTGACGCGCGATCTTGCTTCGAGCCGCCCGACGCAATTCTTCGAGAGCCTCTATCAATTCCTGCCGACGCACCATCAAGGGCGCGAGGCGTTCGCACAGCAATTCGTCAATATGTCGGATGCGGAATCCCGGCTGCCCCTTGCCGGCGGCATAAAACAGTTTCTCCAGCCATAAATTATCGTAGACGTTGGCATCGGAAAAGACCTGCCGACCCAGCAGGGCGTCGTTCAGCAGGTCGCAGACCCTGTCCATGGGCACTCCTTGTTCGAGAAGCTGACGCCGCGACAGGCCATGCAGCAACTCGGAATCGTCATCCCAATCGATACAATCGTGGCACTGGGAGGGGGAAATCAGGCAACTGCGGATATCCTCCACACTGCTGCCCCAGGCCACTTCGATAGGATAAGAAAACCCGGACAGGCTGGAGGCTTCAAAATCGATAAAAACCGGCTTCTTCTCGGTTGTCATACCCTCTCCTTGCCGGCACGTCGGGCCAACGCCCGCCGAATATCCTCGACACAATCGTAAGGAATGCGCAGATTGCCGCGCCCCCCTCCGATCACGATGTCGGAGCCTTCCACCCCATGATAATCGGAACCACCGGTGACAATAAGTTCGCGCCGTCTGGCTTCGGTTATGTACCAGTCGATATCGGCATTGGTAGAGCGATTGTTGTAGGCCTCGATGCCGTCAAGTCCCATGTCGGTGAACACATCGAACAAATGGCGCAACTGCTGACGGTCGTCGGTAATATAGGGGGGATGAGCCAATGAGGTGATGCCGCCGGCGTCATGAATAAGAGCAATGGCTTCATCCATGGGAAAGTAACGTTTAGCGACATTGCACGGAACCAGATAGCGGGCAAACGCTTCTTCGTGATTACGTGCGTAACCGTGGTCGATGAGGACCCTGGCGATATGCGGACGTCCCAGGGTGCCTTCGGCATGCTTCTGCACTTCGGCAAAACAGATAGGCGCGCGCCCTTCTTCGGCCAGTTTCCCGTTGATTCGCTCGACGATACGTTCATTGCGCCCGGCGCGAAAGTCGCGAAACTCCTTCAGGGCGGCCGTTAACCCGGGATGCCGATGATCTATGCCGTAACCGAGCAGGTGAATATCGCGATAGGATTCCCAGATGACCGACAGTTCTACGGAGGACAGCACTTCGATACCGTAAGTGCGGCCGGTCTGCATGGCCTCCTCGACCCCGTCGACATTGTCGTGATCGGCCAGGGCGGCGGCGGCCAGTCCGGCTTCCGCCGCCCGCCGAATGACCTCGGTCGGTGCATATAGCCCATCCGAACAGTGGCTATGCAAATGCAAATCGACAAATTTCTCCATCCCTTATCTCCTGTCGCCTGTCGTACCTGCGGTTATCCCCGGAACCGATATGTCCACAGGAAGCAGAGCCATTGAAAACCTGCCCTGCTTCCGTAACGAGGGTTTTTACGTCACATGCCGCAAATCACTTGCGCTTCACCCGAAAACCGGCTTTTTCCCAACCTGAAGTATCCGCCAGGGAAGCTTTCTTGCTTTTTTTCCCGGGGCTTTTGCGCGGCCGCTGCGCCGAATCCGGTTCGGGCTGCGCCTCTTTGATGGACAAACCGATGCGTTTACGGGCCGCGTCGACGGATAGCACCTTGACCTTGACGATATCGCCGACCCGCACCACCTCGCCAGGATCCTTGACAAAGCGATGCGCCAGGTGACTGACATGCACCAGCCCGTCCTGATGCACACCGATATCGACGAACGCGCCGAAAGCAGCCACATTGGTCACCGTCCCGGACAGAATCATGCCTTCCTTCAGATCGCTGATTTCACGCACATCGTCGCGAAACGAAACGGTCTCGAACTGACGCCGGGGATCGCGGCCGGGCTTCTTAAGCTCCTCGACGATGTCACGCAAGGTCGGCAAACCGACGGTTTCCGTCACATAGCGTTCAAGCTGCACACCGGCAACCTTATCGGGCGCGGCCACCAGTTCCGCCACCGACAGCCCCATATCGGAGGCCATGGTCTCCACCGTTGGGTAGTTTTCGGGATGAACGGCGGTATTGTCGAGGGGATTTTCCGAACCGCGAATACGTAAAAAGCCGGCCGCCTGCTCATAGGTTTTGGCACCGAAACGGGGGGTGTTCAGCAGGCCCTTGCGCGAGCCGAAAACGCCCTGGCTTTCGCGATACCGCACCATGGCCTTGGCCAGGGACGCGCCGATACCCGACACATAAGACAGCAAGGCCCAGGAGGCGGTATTGAGATCGACGCCAACGAAGTTAACGCAGCTCTCCACCGTATCGTCGAGGGCTTTTTTAAGCGCCGGCTGATTGACGTCATGCTGATATTGGCCGACCCCGATGCTCTTGGGATCGATTTTGACCAGTTCCGCCAGAGGGTCCTGCAGACGGCGGGCGATGGAGATGGCGCCGCGCACCGTCAGATCCAGATCGGGAAACTCCTCCCGGGCGATATCGGATGCGGAATAGACGCTGGCTCCCGCCTCGTTGACCATCACCACCGGCAGCTGCACGCCGGCGTCGCGGAGAGTTTCGCGTACGAACAGGTCCATCTCGCGCCCCGCCGTCCCGTTGCCGATGGCGACCATTTCGATGCCATGGGTCTGAATCAAACGCAAAAGCTGCGCGCGGGCAGGCTCGATCTGGCTTTTGCCGGTATGGGGATAGATGGTGGCGTCCTCGAGATAGCGACCGGTGCCATCAACCGCCGCCAACTTAGAGCCGGTGCGCAGGCCGGGGTCAACGCCCAGTACCCGGCGGCTGCCGGCCGGCGGCAGCAACAGCAGGTTGCGCAGATTGTCGGCAAACACCCCGATAGCAGCCTCGTCGGCCCGCTTTTTGGCCTCCAATCGCAACTCCACTTCAATGGAAGGAGCGATAAGGCGGCGGTAAGCATCGATGGCAACATCTTCCAGCAAGGGCCGGAAAATACTCTCGCCCAGCAGAAGACGGTTTGCAAGACGTTGCAACAACTCCTCTTCCGGGGCGACAATCGACAAGCGCAGCACATCCTCTTTTTCCCCCCGGCGCATGGCCAGCATACGGTGGGAAGGCACCTCGCGCAGCGGTTCCTGATAATCGTAGTACATCTCGAACTTGCTGACCTTGCCAGCAAAATCGGGGGCCACCTGGGAACTGAACACACCCTGCTCCCAGGTCAGTCGCCGTACCACGGCACGCATATCGGCATCCTCGCTGAGTCTTTCCGCCAGGATATCGGTCGCGCCCTGCAACGCCGCAGCGGCATCGGGGACTTCGCCCTGGGCATCGACAAAAGCGGCCGCAGCCTGTTCCAGTGTACCGCTGGTAAGCTGCTGAGCGGCAATGAGATCGGCCAGCGGCTCCAGCCCCCGTTCCCGAGCGATCATGGCCCGGGTGCGACGCTTGGGTTTGTACGGCAGGTACAAATCCTCAAGTTCATTTTTCTGGCGGGTCGCTTCGATGCGGGCAGCCAGTTCCGGCACCAGCTTGCCTTGTTCCTCGATAGAGGCCAGAACCGTGACTTTACGTTCTTCAAGTTCGGTAAAATAAGTCAGGCGCTCTTCCAGGGTGCGAATCTGGACTTCATCCAACTCGCCGGTACGCTCTTTACGATACCGGGCGATAAAAGGCACCGTTGCGCCTTCGCGCAGCAGAGCGATAGTGTTGACGACCTGGCTGGTCTGCAGTCCGGTCTCTTCGATCAGGTAGCCGAGTACCCGGCTATCCTGTTGTGGGTTCAGTGCCATTAAAATCCTCCAGTGTATAGTCTGTACGGGGGCGGATTCTAACATGCCCGCCGCTGCAGGAAAAGCGCGTAGTCCGGGGGAAACACATATCAACGACGCCGGAGTGCGCAGGTCCCTTGACGAGGGGGCGCTTTCCAGATAAATTGGCTGACTGCAACTTGCCGCAAAGGAGCGTACATGCCCCCCCTTCTCGAAGTTCGTAATCTGCGCACCTACTTCTTCACCCAAACCGCTCTGACCAAAGCTGTGCGTGGCATCGACTTCACCCTCCACGCGGGCGAAACCCTGGCATTGGTAGGTGAGTCGGGTTGCGGAAAATCGGTCACGGCCCTGTCCATGCTGCGCCTTGTCCCGCCCCCGGGACGCGTTGTGGAAGGAGAGATCCTGTTCCGGGGCGAGGATCTGCGCCTGTTGCCCGAAACGGAAATGCGCCGCATGCGCGGCAACAAAATCGCCATGGTCTTTCAGGAGCCGATGACGGCACTTAACCCGGTTTTTTGCGTGGGCGAACAAATTGCCGAGGTGTTACGCGTTCATCAGGGACTCAAACGAAAGCAGGCCTTAAAACAGGCCGTCGCCTTGCTCGCCCAGGTCGGCATTTCCTCGCCAGAACGCCGTTGCCGGGAATACCCGCATCAACTGTCCGGCGGCATGCGCCAGAGGGTGGTCATCGCCATGGCCCTGGCCTGTCGCCCCCAGCTGCTGATTGCGGACGAACCGACCACCGCGCTGGATGTAACGATCCAGGCGCAGATCATGCAACTGCTCGATGATTTGAAAACCCGCCACCAGATGGCCATGCTACTGATCACGCATGATCTCGGAGTGGTTGCGGAAACAGCCGACAAGGTCGCTATCATGCACGACGGTCTGATCATGGAATACGCCGGAGTAACCGACATTTTCGACGATCCGCGCCATCCATATACCCGCAGCCTGCTGGCCTGCCTGCCGAAAATCGGCCAGAAGCAACATCGCCTGGCTGTGAATCAGGACGCGACGACACCTCAAACACCGGCTGCGGGAACCTACCTGGATAACTGTCCGGCGCCTTTCGCACCGGAAACGGGCAAGCTTCCCCCCATGACGGAAGTGACTCCCGGTCACTATGTACGCTGCTGGAGGGATGCATGACCCACCTGCTCGAGGTCAAGAACCTGCGCAAAACATTCCGGGTACCGGCCGGCCCCCTGGCTGCAGGACACCTGACTCTCAAGGCTGTCGACGGGATATCCTTTAATCTGCGGGCCGGAGAAACTTTAGGGTTGGTAGGCGAGTCGGGCTGCGGCAAATCGACTACCGGCAAAACCGTACTGCGGTTGCTGGAACCGGACAGCGGCGAGGTCTATTTCGACGGCGAGGACCTGCTGAGCCTCAAGACAGGGCAGATGCGCACCCGAAGACGGGATCTGCAGATGATTTTTCAGGACCCCTACTCTTCCCTCAATCCCCGTATGCAGGTCCTTGATATTATCGGCGAGCCCCTGAAAATCCACGGACTGGCCAAAGGCCGGGCACTGCGCCAGGAGGTTGAGCGTCTACTTGATACCGTAGGGCTCTCGGCAGCGCACCTCGATCGGTACCCCCATGAATTCTCCGGTGGGCAACGTCAGCGTATCGGCATCGCCCGGGCCCTGGCGTTGAAGCCTCGATTGATTGTGGCCGACGAGCCGGTCTCGGCTCTCGACCTGTCCATCCAGGCGCAGGTGGTCAATCTGCTGCAGGACATTCAGCAACAATTCGAGCTGACCTATCTGTTTATCGCCCACGACCTGTCGGTCATCGAACATATCAGCGATCGCGTCGCCGTCATGTATCTTGGCCGCATCGTGGAACTGACCCCCGCCGAGGAACTCTACAAGGCCCCACGGCACCCGTACAGCGAAGCCTTGCTCAATGCGGTGCCTGTCCCCGACCCGCATGTTCGCCGGCAGAAACGCCCCCTGGCCGGAGAAATCCCTTCTCCGCTCCACCCACCGGCCGGTTGCCACTTTCACCCGCGCTGCCCCTACGCCCAGGAAAAATGCCGCCAGCAGGCTCCCGAGCTGACCGACCAGGGCGGCGGCCACCTGGCCGCATGCCATTTCAGCGACCAGGTCGGACGTTATCGTATTGCGCGTTGAGAGCTAATCCGACGGCATCTGGCGCAACGGCTCGAAAAGGTATTCAAGGCCGTTGACCTTGATCTCATGCACCGCCTGCAGCATGCGCCCCAGCTTACCCGGAGGGAACCCCTGACCGGCAAACCACACCACATACGGTTCGGGCAGATCGATAAGGCGACAACCTTTGTACTTGCCGAACGGCATGCGCATTTCGATCAGTTCCAGCAGTTTTGAAGAATCGAAGACTACAGGTTCCATGAGGGCTCTACTCCAGCTCCGCAAGCAAGGCGTTAAACAACGACAACTTGCGGCATTTTTTAAGTTTATCGATAAGCTGTACAAAAGCGGGGTCATCGATCAGCTTGAGAATCTCACGGAGCTTGCCCAGCACCTGGGTGTCACCGCAAAACCGTTCAGCATATCGGTCCGCCACCTCTGTCAAATACCGACGCAACAAAACGGCACGCTGCCGCCGGTTCGGCCTGGCGGGTGCTCTGCGCCGCAACCGCTCAAACAACAAGGGATCGGCAATGGCACCACGCCCCAACATCAATCCGGCAATGTCTGTTTGCTCCAGCAGCCGACATCCGTCGGCCGGTTTACGGATATCGCCGTTGGCGATAAGCGGCAGACAGGTGCGCTTGGCCACCGCCGCCGTAATAGCGTGGTCGGCCTGCCCGTCATAACCCTGCAACACCGTGCGGGGATGCAGGATGAAAAAATCGACGCCGGCATCCTCCAGCATGGGCAATAACGAAAAAATCTGGGTGGGATCCTCGTACCCGGCCCGCAGTTTGACGGAGAAGGAACCGCTGACCACCTTGCGTAAGCCAGCCAGCATCGGTGCGATACGTTCCGGTTGCGCCAGCAGATTCCCCCCTACCGCCGCACTGGTCATACGCCCGTGAGGACAACCGAGGTTCAGATTGATATGCCGGGCGCCGGCCTGTTGAGCGGACTGAGCAGCAATGGCCAGCGACCGGTCATCGTGCCCGATGAGTTGCACAACCAAGGGCAACATTTCACAACAATCTGCACTCCACTGCCGCCCGGGAAAAACCGGCATGCGCCCGGGAGCCACCCGCACGAATTCGGTGAACAACACGTCGGGATGGCCCAAACCGGCCAACACCGCCCGCAACGCCATATTGGTCAAACCCTGCATGGGGGCCAGCATCAGCGGCTTTTGCCCCTCGGGCCAGGGCAACCGCCTTGCAGGTGAGCTTATGTCGGGATCAAGCATAAAAAACTCTCAGTGGAAGAAAACAAAATCGTAAAGGGACGCTAGCTGGTGTGCATCCGGAAACTCAGGATGAAAACTAGCTGACAGCGGCCCGAAAAAGACAGAATAACGGAAAACGGACTGGCACCGCCAGCCCCTTTTCCGTTTCGCTTATCATCGGTTACGCCTTTCACTCCTGCAAAAAAGAGATCCCGAAAAAACCGTCGATGATATTTCCATAAAATCCGTCCGACATTTTCACTTCAAAATCGCCACTCGTTATAGCACCACCCCGCCCCCGAGCATTCCTGGTTCAAAACAAGCCACCCCTCCAATCCGATTGAATCCAAACAGCACGCGCCTGCGTTGGAAGTCCCGCAGAAACAAGGAACGGTTATTGACCTGGGGCATCCGTCCCGGAGTGGGACGGGCCTCCCACACTGGGACAAGGCGAACATGCGACCAGAGCGCACCTATTTAAAAAGACCTTTCTTAAACAATTTTAAATTTTTAAAATTCTATTTTCAGACAAGCGTTTACGCGATTTTTTTGATTGAAATGACTTGCGTCGAAAAAAATTTTTATCAATCGGCACATCGCTTGCTAATGTCAATGACAGAAATCAACAGAACGCTGTTTAAGGACTTCCCACAGGTGAAGAAGTGAAATTATTTGAAAAACTTTCATCTGAAAAATGGAACATCTTGGCTACTCTTATCCGCTCCACCCTCATACTTATGCAGTTGTTTCAGACAAAAAACAGCGCCGCTAAGTAGTACGTTTATTTTACCAACAACAACCAATTGTCATTTATCTAAAGAGACTTACAAAACTTTAAATTTTATCCGCCAGGACATCTCTGAGATATAAACACTTACATTGCTTCGATATTTTACAGGTGACCGACATCGAGTTAGTTGGCGAAAAACACCCGCACGACAGAAGCAAACCGGACGCAGAAACCAACATAACCAAAGTCACCAAAAATAGCCATACTAGAACTACGTTTTATTGTTTTCAAGGATCATTAACTCTTCATAATTTGCGTTATTGATCTTATTACAGGGCGATGGTGCCCATTTTACCAACCAACATCATGGAAAGGATCTACCAAATGGCAGACAAGAAACTGGCAGGAAAAGTTGCAATCGTTACTGGTTCGGGCCGTGGAATCGGCAAAGCCATCGCCACGAGATTGGCATCTGACGGTGCAACTGTTGTAATAAGCGATGTCATGATGGACAACGCGCAAAAAGTTGTAGCCGAGATCGAATCTGCCGGTGGAAAAAGCATGGCAGTCGAGGCCGACGTGACCAACCAGGCGGATGTTGAAGCGCTTGTGGCTAAAACGGTTGAACAATTCGGAAAACTGGACATCATGGTGGCAAACGCCGGCATAGGTGTCGTAAAACTGGGGGTCGATCACACCCCCGAAGATGTCGACAAACAGCTCGCCGTGAACGTCAAGGGCGTGATTCTCACCGACAATGCAGCTGCCAAGCAGATGATCAAGCAAGGTCATAATGGCCACCTGGGTAGCGGCGGCAAGATCATCAATTGCTGCAGTATCGCCGGCCACTCGGGTTTCGCATTCCTGCCCGTTTACAGCTGCTCCAAATTCGCCGTTCGAGGATATACCCAGGCCTTTGCCAGAGAGATGGCCGAACATAAAATCACGGTCAATGGATACTGCCCGGGCATCGTTGGCACCGACATGTGGGACCTCATCGATGAGAAGATCGGCGCGTACACCGGCGCAGGCAAAGGAGAAACCCTCAAGGCGTATGTGGACAGCGCCATTCTCGCGAAAGAAGTCGGAAATCCGGAGCAGGTTGCCGGGTACGTATCCTACCTCGCGTCCCAAGATGCCGACTACATGACCGGCCAGTCGGTTATGATCGACGGCGGAATCGTTCTGAACTAAACCCCTTCTTGCCTCCCCCTTTGCTGCCTTCTGGGGAGGCGAGTCTCGCCCCCTCCGCCTCTAGCTGCCATTAGAGGAGGAGGGGGCTACCCTCTACGCTCCAGCAAAAGCGACATCCCCCATACATGGTTCAAACTACCCCCCATCACTGCGAAACGACAGAAAACATGGTAGAATAACCAACAAGCGGCAAACGGCACCAAGCGACCCCAAAGCCCGCTGACAACACCAGGCAAAATCTCCGCGGGAAAACATCCGATAGAATATGGTTTGACACTAATTATCCCTTAAAACTATACTACTTAGAAAAGACTACACTCAAAACACAGCCCACCCGACAAAACATCGTAACAGGTTATTATTCACACGTATTTTTTGGCAGCCATGGCTCTCTTAAATCAAAAGCAACATATCGAGAAAGTCTACTCAGCGGTCGCCCACACCAACGGCGCCGTGACAGCCTCTGTTGACGCACCGGTACTCTGTTCCTGGCAGCGCAGCATGAATCAGCACGGGATCGATCCCGCCGATGCGGCTCGGGTCAGAATACTTACCGAACGCGAGTTTAAGGAACAAGCGGAGGCGGTCGACGACTTTTTACGTATCGCACGGCCCGCAGTCAGAGAACTCTTCCGCCAGGTCTCGCCTCACGGCTACTGCGCCCTGTTGTGCGACCATAACGTCACGACCCTTGATTGGCTCGGTGACGATCAACAGGCCCGGGAATGGAAAAAAGCCGGCCTCTACCTTTGCTCGATCTGGGCCGAAGAGGAAGAAGGCACCTGTGCCGTCGGTACCTGCCTGGTCGAAAAGCGAGCCATCACCATCCACAAGGGCGAGCACTTCCGGGTTGTCAACGCCGATCTGACATGCTCTGCGGCACCGATACTCGATCCTTTTGGCGAGATGCTGGGCTTGATTGATATTTCGGCCCTGCGTTCGCCCGACTCCAAGGAGAGCCAGTATTTTGCCCTGCAACTGGTCAAACAGACAGCCCAGCTCATCGAGGCGGCGTATTTTTATCATCAATTTGAAGATCAGTGGCTGTTATGTATCTGCAACAATCGGGAAATGGCTGCGGTAAACAAGACCTGCCTATTGGCTCTGGACGGCAACGGAACCGTGCTTGCTGCCGATCAGACGGCACGGCAACAATTTGGCGGCGGCATTTATAAAACTATGATCGGACGCGATATCGGTGATATTTTCGATATCAAATTCGACCAATTTATCGACGTTGCGGGCAAATCGAACATGACATGGCCCATCCGGACCATTACCAATGGTGACTATTACTTCGCCACGTTGCGTTCACCTCAAGCTATCGGCATCAAATCGATCCAGAATCGTCCCGCCCCAAAAGCCAAGGCCACACCACTTAAAGAACTTTCCGTCGCCGAGCCTCTGAGCCTTGACCTCCTGGCCGGTGCCGACCGCCGATTGAGAGAAATCGTTACCCGTGCCAAGCGGGTCCTGGACAAAAACATCCCCATATTGCTTAACGGTGAAACCGGTACGGGCAAGGAGGTGTTCGCGCGCGCGATTCACAATGCCAGCAGCCGGGCCAATAAACCGTTTGTGGCGATCAACTGCGCATCGATTCCCGAATCGCTCATCGAAAGCGAACTGTTCGGTTACACCGCAGGCGCCTTCACCGGAGCGCTCAACAAAGGCATGCAGGGCAAGATCGTGCAATCGAACGGCGGCACCTTGTTTCTCGACGAGATCGGCGATATGCCGACCAGCTTGCAGCCCCGCTTGCTGCGGGTGCTTGCAGAAAAAGAAATCACTCCCCTGGGAGGCGCCAGTCCCATCCCGGTACGCTTGAATGTGATCTGCGCCACCCACCGCAACATCCGGGACATGGTGGCCGAAGGCAGTTTCCGGGAAGACCTCTTCTACCGACTTAAAGGCATATCCTTTGTCTTGCCGCCGCTGCGTCAGCGAACCGACCTCGCTCAGCTTATTCGGCTGGCTCTGGCCATCGAGGCAAATACGGAGATCGGTGCGATCGCCATAGACGAGGAAGCGCTGAATCTGCTGACCCGCTATGACTGGCCGGGAAATATCCGCCAGTTGCGCAACGTTTTACGTTATGCCCTGGCCATGTCCGACGGTGACGGCATCATCTCGACCAGTTTGCCGGAAGAGGTTACGGATCCGGAGCTGACGGCTCTGCTACCGCCTATGGAAACCTCCGCACCTGAAAAAATGCAGTCTGCGGCACAAGAAGAACATTCGTGGAGCCCCATGGAACAGGCGGAAATAGCACTCATTCTGGATGCCTTGAAAAAACACCAATGGCAAGTTATAAAAGCGGCGAAGGAAATCGGCATCGGTCGATCGACCATGTATCGTAAAATGGAAAAGTACGATATTGTCCCGCCCAACAAACGCCCATAACTCGAACCCCCATCACCGTCGTCAACCTCCGAAGCTGTAAACAGTCCCCCCATTAACAGCCCCCGCCCCCCTTCCCTGCATCGATCCCAACGCCGAGGCTTCCATTGTTCATCAACTTGAGCGAAATAAATAATCCGGTGAAATTATTATCGACTTTTTCCTGCCTGACTCAGTTATCAGAGCCCGAGGAAATTTACTTTCCCGGGAATTTGCGCTACATTGGCGGCGTTGTATTTTAATTGGTGATATGAAGTAATTGGGCATGGGGAGAGAATTTCAGAAAAAACCCGTCCGTACGGAAGCAACCTGTGCGGACGGGTTTTGTTTGATATCCGATGTAGCGAAGTGGTGTGATTTTATGACGAACAGCCAAAAAAAACAGCTTGAACAGAAACTCTGGAATATCGCCAACGAACTACGCGGCAAGATGAATGCTGACGAGTTTCGTGACTATTGCCTGGTGTAAACATCACCCCCCTCAATCCCCCCTGCCTTGCAGGGGGGAAGCAAAGGCATCATCCCCCCTATGAAATAGGGGGGAAGTGAGCGTAGCGAGCAGGGGGGTCGAGCAGGGGGGTCGAGCAGGGGGGTCGAGCAGGGGGGTCGAGCAGGGGGGTCGAGCAGGGGGGGGTCCGACACAGGCGCGCAATGAAAACCTACACCCGAAAATTGATCCCACGCGCTCGTGAAATGCGTTCGAACATGACCGAACCGGAAAAACGGATGTGGTATCAGTGTCTGAAGCAGTTGCCGCACCGATTCCGGCGGCAACGCCCGTTCGGCCCTTATATTGTCGACTTTTACTGCGCCTCTCACAAGCTGGTCATCGAAATTGACGGTGAGAGCCATATGCCGGGTGAAGCTCAGGCCTACGATGCCGACCGCACCGTTTATTTACAAGGCCTCGGTCTGCACGTTGTCCGGTTCAGCAACAGAGAAGTGATGGAGAATATTGAAGGGGTTTATGCGCGATTGGTGGAGATATTGGGACCCCCCTCTGTCCCCCCTACTTCGCAGGGGGGATAAAAAACTAAACGGTATCTCCCCTACTGCGCAGGGGGAATAAAAGACAAAAACAGTATCCCCCTTATTTATAGGGGGGAAGCGAGCGTAGCGAGCAGGGGGGTCCGACGCAGGGGGGTCCGACGCAGGGGGGGAAAGACAGGGCAATGCAATCTATTCGCGAAAAATTTAAAGACCTTACCCACGAAGACCTGCGGGACTGGGCCGGCGACAGGATCTACCAGCGCGGCAAAGACTATACCTCTTGCGTATCGCAGCTTTCGCGAACCGAAGACGGCACGCTGGTCGCGTGGGTTTCCGGTAACGACGAGTATGCCACCTGGGTCCGGCACGAGGGGCAGGCTGATTTCGATTACAACTGCACCTGCCCTTACGATTACGGTCCATGCAAACACGCCGTGGCCGTATTGCTGGCGGCGGCCTCCCGGATCAGGCAGCGCAAGGAGATACCGCTGCTTGCTCCGGATGACGAGCTGTATCTGGAGGCCTTCGAAACGGCACAGGATGATTGGGACGATGAAGATGACACCGCACCCTCTTTCGTCCCGCCGGCACCCGGTACGATCAAATCTGCACAAAACCTCGAAAAGCTGCTGGCGGAAAAATCCCGCGACCAGCTGCAGCGCTTGCTCGTAAACCTGGCCGGCGAGTTTCCCGATGTGGCCCGGCGAATTCGCGAGAAGGGGCAACTCGAAAGCGGAAAGGTGGACCAGCTGGTGCGCTCATTGCGCAAGGAAATTCGCAAACTCACGGCCCAGGAGGCCTGGTATAGCCATTGGGAACATCGAGGGAACCTGCCCGACTATTCCCATCTGGAAAAACAGCTGCTGGCGCTGCTCAACAATGGCAACGCCGATGCGGTGATGGAGTTGGGAGAGGAACTCTGGACGCGCGGCATTGAGCAGGTGGAGCAATCCGATGACGAAGGCATGACCGCCGAGGCGATTTCCGCGTGTCTTGCAATCGTCCTTAAGGCGTTGCCGCAAACATCCCTGTCGCCTGCTGAACAATTGCTGTGGCTGGCCAAGCATGAACTTGACGATCAGTACGGCTTGCTCGGGGATATCGATTCGATTGTCAACAATCCGCGTTATACGCCGCAGCACTGGCGCGAGGTGGCTGCGGCCATCGAGGAGATGCTCGGTCGATTGAAGGTGTCGAAAACGAGTGAATTCTCGAAACGGTATTATCGTGAGCGACTGGTTCTCCGGCTGCGCGATGTCTACGTTCGAGCGGAGCAAACCGCTAAGGTTATCCCCCTGCTGGAGCGAGAGGCACCCCATACCCACTGTTATAAAGAACTGGTGAAAGCTTTGCGTAACGCCGGGGATTTTGACCGGGCGCGAGCATGGTGCATCAAAGGTTTTCGGAAGACCATTAAAAAGGCCCCCGGTATCGCCGACGGTTTGCAACGCCAGCTGCGAAAACTCGCCACGGACGAAGGACGTTTTGATCTGGTTGCCGCTTACCGGTCCCAGGATTTTTTCAGACACCCTTCGGATGAGGCTTACCTTGCCTTGAAGGAAGCGGCAGAGAAAATCGATGTCTGGCAAGCGGTTCGTTGTGCTGTGCTCGATTATCTTCGGACGGGAAATCTGCCCGTCAAAGACGGATTTCATCTCTCGTGGCCTTTGCCGGTGCCGGAGATCGAATTCGAACAGGCCCAAACTCCTTCACGACGTTTGAATTTCCCGAATTGGGAGCTTTTGATCGAGATCGCCATTCTGGAAAAACGCCTCGATGATGCGGTAGCAATCTACCAGGAGCGACCTGCCGCCAGACATTGGGGCTACAGTGTCGATGAGGCGTTGGCCAAGGCGGTTGCCGCCAGTCATCCCGATATCGCGTTGCGGATTTGGCACACGATCGCCGAAAGCCTGATCGGGCAGGTTAAACCGAAGGCCTATAAGGAAGCAGCCAAATACCTGCGCAAAATGCACCAAGTTTTTCAACAGACCGCCCGACAAGGCGATTGGACAGCGCTGATCCAGGATCTGCGTATCCGTCATAAAGCCAAGCGCCGCTTGATGCAGGTGTTGGATGAGTTGACGAAAAACCGTAAGCTGGTGTGATTGAACATGCCTGAGGAGCAGAGTTAATGACAGAAGACATCCGCTGGATTCAGCGTCTGCACAACTGGAACCGTGCCCTGGCGCAGCTGACCAGGTTCATGGAGAAGGAAGAGCTGAATGAACTGGAGGAACAGGGTCTGATTCAGTCCTTTGAATACAACCATGAACTTGCCTGGAAAACCCAGAAGGATTTCCTGGAGGATCAGGGCTACACCGAGCTGTATGGTTCGAAGAACGTGGCAAGAAAAGCCTTTGAAGTCGGTCTGGTCGAAGACGGCGAGGTCTGGCTGGAGATGATCGAAAGCCGCAACGCCAGCTCGCACACCTATAACGAAGAGGTGACCAAAAAAATCGTTACGGCCATTGTCGATGCCTATTTCGAAAGTTTTTGCAAACTGAACGCCAAGCTCAATCAACTGTCTGAAAAAGGCCTATGACGAAGCCTGCCTCCGAAGACAGCCTTTACGGCCTGCCGCGCAAAACGGTTGAGGATATCCGGAAAATCTTTGCCCGCTTTCCGGAAATCGACCGGGCCGTGCTCTACGGTTCGCGCGCCAAGGGGACGCCTCGCCCCGGCTCCGATATCGACCTCACCCTCCATCTCACCGACGGAAAAACGCTGAAGTTTCTGCACAAGGTCTCCAGTGCCCTTGAGGACCTGGGGTTGCCCTGGGGGGTTGATCTTTCCCTGATCGACTACATCGAAAACGAGAGCCTTCTCGACCATATCGAGCGGGTCGGCGTCGAGTTCTACAGCGCGGCCGCCTACCGCGCCGAACAGGCGCAACTGCGCAAGCGCAAGACATACGAAACCGAGGGCATTCAATCCGAAGCCCAACTCGAAGAGAACCTGATCAAACGGCTGCAGGGCCTCGGGTGGGAGCGTGTATCCATCAACAACGCCGATGCGTTGCGAACCAATCTCAAAAGGCAGCTCGAGATTCACAACGAGAAGGAACTCAAAGGACAGACGCTGAGCGAGGCGGAATTTACGCGGGTGCTCAGCCATCTCGACAAGGGGAACGTCTTCCAACGTGCCAAGACCCTGCGCGATCGCTTTTTGCTGCACCGCGACGACGGTTCAACCTGTTACCTGCAGTTTCTGAACGTGGAACACTGGTGCCGCAACCAGTACCAGGTCACCCGTCAGGTCAGCCAGAACGGCAGGTATCTGAATCGTTACGACGTGACCCTGCTGATCAACGGCCTGCCGCTAGCGCAGATCGAACTGAAACGGCGCGGCATCGAGCTGAAGGAAGCCTTCAACCAGATCAACCGTTACCAGCGCCATTCCTTCTGGGCGGAAAACGGCCTGTTCAACTATGTGCAGCTGTTCGTCATCTCCAACGGCAAGAACACCAAGTACTACGCCAATAACCGCAAGCAGGAATTCAAGCAGACCTTCTATTGGGCCAGGGAAAACAACCAGCCGGTGACCCAGCTCGACCAATTTGCCGATTTGTTCCTGGAAAAGTGCCATCTCTCCAAGATGATCTGCAAATACATCGTTTTGCACGAATCGCACAAGCTGCTGATGGTGTTGCGGCCCTATCAGTATTACGCGGTCGAGGCGATCGTCGAGCGGGTGAAAAACGGGCGCAAAAACGGCTATATCTGGCACACCACCGGCTCCGGGAAGACGCTGACCAGCTTCAAGGCGGCGCAGATCCTGACGCATCTGCCCAAGGTGTATAAGGTGGTTTTTGTGGTCGACCGCGCCGATCTCGATTACCAGACCACCGAGGAGTTCAATTTTTTCAGTCCGGGCAGTGTCGATGGGACGGACAATACCAGAACCCTGGTGAAACAGATGGCGGGCGATAACTCGCTGATCGTCACCACCATTCAGAAGCTGAACACCGCCATCAAGAAGCCGAGGCATGAAAAGGCCATGGAGGCGCTCAGGGATAAGCGCGTGGTGTTCATCTTCGACGAGTGCCACCGTTCGCAGTTTGGCGATACGCACAAGAATATCGTCAACTATTTCACCAAGGCGCAACTCTTCGGATTTACCGGCACGCCGATTTTTGCCGAGAATGCCACCTTCAACAAACATGGCAAGCGCACCACCAAGAGCCTGTTTGAAAAATGTCTGCACAAGTATGTCATCACCGATGCCATCAGGGACGAAAACGTCCTCAAGTTTTCGGTGGAATACTGGGGCAAGCTCAAACGCAGGGACGGCACCCTGATAGACGAGCAGGTCGCGTCCATCGACAAAAAAGCGTTTTTCGAAAACGAAGCACGACTGACCGGGGTTGTCGACTGGATCATCGCCCATCACAATCGTAAAACCCACAACCGCCGCTTCTCGGCCATCATGTGCGCAGGCAATGTCGCGACGCTGACCAGGTATTACGATATCTTCAAACGCAAGAAACAGGCCGGCGAGCACGACCTGCGGGTGGTCAGTGTGTTCACTTTTGACCCCAACGAGGAAGATCAGGACGCCAACGGCCTGATCGGCGAGCCCGATTTCGATATCCGCGTCGATGCCCCGGAGAGCAGACACAGCCGCGAAAAGCTGGAAGAGTATGTGGCCGATTACAATGCCCTGTACCGCACGCAGCATTCGGTCAGGGACAGCAAGGCGTTCTATACCTATTACAAGGATATCGCCAAGCGTTTCAAGGAGCGGGAGAAAGAAAGCTTCAAGGACAAGGACCGGGCCGACATTCTGCTGGTGGTCAACATGTTTCTCACCGGCTTCGACGCCAAGAAGATCAACACCCTCTACGTGGACAAGAACCTGAAATATCACGGTCTGATCCAGGCGTATTCCCGCACCAACCGTATCCTCGGCGAGCTTAAATCGCAGGGAAACATCGTCTGCTTCCGCAATCTCAAAGAGAACACCGACGAGGCGATCCGACTTTTCTGCGATACCGAGGCCAGCGAAGATGTCCTGATGGAGCCTTACGAAGTGTATATGGAGCGCTTCAATCAGGGCGTTCGGCACCTGTTGGAGATCGCCGCAACGCCCGATGCGGTCAATGGGCTGTTTACCGAGGAGGAACAGCTGGCCTATGTCAAAGCGTTCCGTCAGTTGATCGTGACCCTGAACAAGCTCAAACCCTTTAACGATTTCAGCTGGAGCGACCTGGAGCTGACCGAACAGAGATTCGAGGACTACAAGAGCAAGTATCTCGATATTTACGATCGGACCCATGCCTGGCAGGAGGGCGCGTCCATCATCGAGGAGATCGACTTTCAGCTCGAACTGATCCGGCGCGACGAAGTGAACGTCGGCTATATCGTCAAGCTGCTGAGCGACATTCAATACCGCAAGCAGCAGACCGGTTCGGCACAACCCGGCGCCGACTCCGTGCGGACGGTGTTGGAAATGCTGGGTCGAGAGGCGCAACTGCGGAGCAAGCGGGAGTTGATCGAGCGCTTCATTGCCGAATACATGCCGCAACTCACGGCCGACCAGGACCTGGAGGAAATGTTCACCGGCTATTGGAATCGGGAAAAGCGCGTGGCGGTTAATGATCTTTGCCGACGGGAAAGATTGGATAAAGAAGCGGTTTATCGCATGATGGATGAATATCATTTTTCCGGCAAAGACCCTTTGCGCGAAACCGTGTTCTCGGCCCTGGAGTACAAGCCCAAACTGATGGAAAGGAAAAAGGTCTACTCGCGGGTGTTGGGAGAGATGCAAGGCATTATTCAACGCTTTGACGAAGGGACCGGTTCGCTCGAAGTGCATGAGGAGAGTGCGGCTTACAATTCGCGGCCGATCCACGAGGTGGCGCACCGGATAGGCGACAAGGAACTTTTCTTCAGCGATGAGATAAACAGCAACCGCAATGTCACGGAACTCGTTCGCTTCGGATTGACGGTGGATCGTCCCTATCGCGAACGGCTGGAGAGTTTGTCCGCATATCCCCTTGCCGGAGAACTTCTGGCGCGTGGCATCGTCAGCGACACCATTCTGACGGAATACTTCGGTTTAACCGCGGAATTTGAGACGGTTTTAAAAGCATACGATTTTCACTTTAGCGAAGCGGAAAATTTCAGGGACGGCAGTGTTTTCTGGTCGCTTACCGAGGCGAGAGAGGGGAGCACCGTTCTTGAGTTTGCCCTGAATGCGTATGGATATACTCTCGTCATCGGCGGTCCCGTTCTTGCGTTTCTTGCACTATATGGTTCCGCATCCGCGGGGCTCGAGACGTTGCAGGAGCATATTCGACAGCGCTTTGGAAAGAGTGGCGAACAAAATGAACCTTCGGTGATTATCAACAAGGATCTGGAGGCGGAGTTTAGAAAAATCAAAGAGGAACGAAATCGTTCTGTTCAGAAGACCAATAAGCACTGAACGGAAAAGATTTCAGGAATCGCTCCTTTACATTTCAAATACTGACTTTTGTCAACGTCCCTGTTGCCCTTGCTCTGTTGGCCGAGTAAAAAATTCGTCTTTTGCTTGTTTTTCTTAAAGGTATTGCCCCAAAAAGAGCCCTCTCTTTTTCGTATAAAGATACGAATAATTCCAGTTCGGTTGACAGCTTGGCGCGTCTTTTCAGCTATACTGAAAAAACCATGAACGATTCTCTCTACCCCACTCACCAAAGTGCCGCCGAAGTTGCCAAGCGGCAGAATACCGACCTGCGGAAAGGCCTGACCGCGCAGCAGGCTCGCCGCCGCCTGGCCCGTTACGGGCGCAACCTTATCGCCCGCGGCAAACCCATCTCGGCCTGGGAAATCATCCTGCGCCAGGTACGCAATATCATCGTAGTGCTGCTGCTGACTGCCGCAGGGATATCTTTCTTCCTCGGGGAGATTCTGGAAGGCCTGGCGGTTTTGGCCGTCGTAGTGCTTAACACCCTGTTCGGCTTCATCACCGAATATCGCGCGGAGAAATCGGTGGAGAGCCTGCAGCAGATGGTCAAAACCACCGCCAAGGTGCTACGCGGCGGGCGACTGCGCCAGATTGCCGCGGAAGAAGTGGTCGCCGGCGACATCCTGGTGCTTGAAGAAGGCGATCTCGTCACCGCCGACGGTCGGTTGTTCGAAGCCGACAACCTGGCCGTCGACGAGTCTCTGCTTACCGGGGAATCGACCCCCTCCGGCAAAACCGTCGAGCCCATCCGTGGCGAGGTGCCGCTGGCCGAATGCCGGAATATGGTCTTTATGGGCACCGCTGTCACGCGCGGCAACGGCGCGGCCGTGGTGGTCGCGACGGGTACCGCCACCGAGGTCGGCAAGATCTCGGACATGCTAGCAACGACCAAAGAGGAACCGAGTCCACTTGAGGAACGCCTGGAACGCACCGGAAGATTTCTGGTGGTGCTGACGCTGGCGATTACCGCCGTTGTGTCCGGCACCGGCATTCTCGGCGGACGGCCCTGGGCCGAAATGCTCAAAACCGGCATCGCCCTGGCCATTGCCGCGGTTCCCGAAGGACTGCCGGCGGTGGCCACTGTGACCCTGGCCATCGGTATGTGGCGCATGGCCAGGCACCGGGCCCTGGTCAAAAGCCTGCCCGCCGTGGAAACCCTCGGCTCCACCACGGTGATCTGCACCGATAAAACCGGCACCCTGACCGAAAACCAGATGACCCTGCAGGACATCGCCCTACCGGACCGGCATATCCGGGTCGAGGGCACGGGCTATGCTCCCACCGGCAGATTTTGGGAAGGGGAAAAGCCTCTCGACAGCGCCGCCGATGAAACGCTGCGAGACTTTTTACGGGCCGGAGCGCTGTGCAGCAATGCCAGTCTTTCCGAAACTCAGGGGCAGTGGTCCTTGATCGGGGATCCTACCGAAGGCGCCCTGGTCACAGCCGCCTGCAAAGCCGGTCTGGAGCGGGAAGCCTTAACAGCTGCCGGCTGGCAGCGCCGGGATGAACTGCCTTTCGATTCCGATCTGCGATACATGGCGGTACGCTGCGCCACTCCGGAAAAAGGCGAGGTCATCTACCTCAAGGGAGCACCGGACGTGGTACTTGGCATGTGCCGCAGCATCCGGCAAAATAGTGGCGAGGCCCCCCTGGATGAATCCCTCAAGGCTTCCATATGCCGGGAAAACTCCCGCCTGGCCGCCGAGGGTTTGCGCGTGCTGGGATTAGCCCGAAAAACATCGCCACCGACCGGCCCTCTGTCCGAGACGATCCTTTCCGGCATGACTTTTCTGGGCCTGGCCGGCATCCTCGATCCTCCCCGCCCCGATGTAGCCGACGCCATCGGCATGGCACGCGCGGCTGGTATCCGCACCATCATGCTTACCGGCGACCAGGCCGATACCGCCCTGGCCATCGCGCGACGGGTCGGCATCGGCAGCCCTGACGAAAGCGTCACCAGCGGCCTGGAACTGGCGCACATGACCGTTCCCGAACTGACGGCGAGATTGCGCATCTGCAGTGTCTATGCACGCATCTCCCCGCGTAACAAACTCGATATTATCGCCGCCCTCAATGCCGATAATCAGATCACCGCCATGACCGGTGACGGCGTCAACGACGCCCCGGCGCTCAAACGTGCCGATATCGGGGTCGCCATGGGGCAACGTGGCACCAGTGTCGCCAGACAGGCTGCGGACATGGTACTTTTGGACGACCGTTTCGCCACCATCCTTGAAGCGGTGCGGCAAGGACGGGTCATTTTCGACAATATCCACAAGTTTATCCACTACCTTTTTTCCTGCAATCTGAGCGAGATCCTGGTTATCTTCCTGTGTATCCTCATGGGATTACCTACCCCGCTGGTGGCGCTGCAGATTTTGTGGCTCAATCTTGTCACCGATGTCTTTCCCGCCCTGGCCATGGGATTCGAAGCCCCCGAAACCGATGTCATGACCCGACCGCCCCGCAATCCTGCACAAGGCCTGATAACAACACGTTTCAAGTTACGCATTGGCGCAGAAGGACTGTTTATCACCCTCGGCCCCCTTGTCGCTTTCGCAGTTACCGTGCAGCAGGGGCTGAGCCTGCCCCAATGCCGCACCGTAGCTTTCATGACACTGGCCGTCGGCCAGTTGCTGCATGTTTTCAACGTGCGCCGCAAAAACGGTCTCGGTTTTGACGCCAGCCTTTCCAAAGCGCCCTACCTGTGGGGCGCCTTTTCCCTGACACTGGTTCTGCAACTGCTGGCCGTCTACACGCCGGCACTACAGAGAATCCTGCACACCACCGGCTTGAACAGGGATATGTGGATCATAACTCTCATGGGCGCGGCAGCTCCCGTGTTGCTAATGCAGCTATGGGCCGTGATGCGCCGCCTGCGGTTCAGCCCTGCGAAATAATCCGAAACAATGCCGGATGGGAAAGTACATCCGTCTGCTAAAAAAAATGGGCCGGAGAGGATCCGGCCCTTTATTACATGGAGGAGGGAGGGGAGGAGAGATCCAGGGGAAAGCAGACCGGTTTCCCCAGCTTGGTAGAAATGCCGACGCTCTGTCCGGCAGACCATTCGCATGTCCCGGGAAAGAGGGCCTGCAGCTGTTGTCCACTTGGGGTTTCCAAAAGACAAAACATGTTCGCCCCACGAAACTGGCTTTGAATGATCCGGGCCTTTATTTCCGATGACTCGTCGTGGTAAATGTCTTCCGGTCGCAGCAATACCTGCACCGGGCCACCGTCTGTTTGCGCCTGGCCGTCAAAAAATAGCCCCAGTTCGGTATGAATAGCACCGTCTGCGGTAGCCCGCCCGGGCACCAGCGTCCCTTCGCCGATAAAACATGCGACCTGGGGATCTGCCGGTTTCCGGTATAGATCGACGACACTGTCCCACTGCCGCAGCTCACCGGCATCCATCACGCCGATGCGATCTGCGATGGCGAACGCCTCCTGCTGGTTATGCGTGACGAACAAGGCGGTAGCGCCGTAGGACTTGATGATCTGCCGCACCTCCAGGGCCAGCCGATCTCGCAGGGTGACATCGAGATTGGAAAATGGCTCGTCCATGAGCAACAGCGCAGGTCGTGGCGCCAGAGCACGGGCCAGAGCGACCCGCTGCTGCTGGCCCCCGGAAAGTTCATGGGGGAAGCACTGCCGACTTTCCGAAAGGCCCACCAACTCCAGCACTTCGCCTATACGGGATCGCCTTCCCCGACGCGACAGATGCAGCAAACCGAAGCCGATGTTGTCCTGGACCGAGAGGTGCGGAAACAGGGCATAGTCCTGAAACACCATGCCGATGGCTCGTTTTTCCGGAGGCAGAAGCCAATCGGGACGGCTGACAACCGTGCCATTGACGCTCACCCGCCCTGCCAGCAGGGGCTCGAAACCGGCAACAATGCGCAGCGTGGTGGTCTTGCCACAACCGCTGGGACCAAGCAAACAGCCGATTTGGTCTTTGTCCAAGGCCAGGGTCAGGTCTTTCACCACACGGCGCTCGCCGTAGGCCTGGGTGACATGCTCCAATGCAAGCACAGGCTTATCCATGCATTTCTCCTTGATATTCTTTGTCGTTACCGCGCCCTGAGGCTATGGTCCTGACCCGCGCGCATAAAGAGAACGATGGGCAGCACGCCTGCAGCCAGCAAGGTCAGAGCGGGTAATGCGGCCCTTTCCCATTCTCCCTCGGAGGTCAGTTCGAAAATCTTCACCGCCAGAGTATCGACACCAAAAGGGCGCGTCATAAGAGTCATCGGCATCTCTTTCATGACATCGACGAACACCAGGGTGGCGGCAGTCAGCAGGCCGTTCTTAAGCAGCGGCAGATGCAGCCGCATCAATCGCGAGAAACTTCCATGGCCCATGAGTCGGGCTGCATCGTCGAGTTGGGGCGGAATCCGGTGCATGGCCCCGTCCACCGTCTTGAATCCCACAGCCAGAAAACGCACCAGATACGCCATCAGCATAGCCAAGCCGGTTCCGGTGAGCCAGGCACCGGGAGCCAGGCCGAAAGCTTCCTCCAAGAACGTCGAAACATACCGATCGAGGCCAATCATGGGGATAAACAACCCAACCGCCAGAACCGGCCCCGGCAGGGCATACCCCAGATTCGCCAAACGCACCATGGCCCGATGACCCGGACCGGGCCGTCTGCGCAGCCCATAGGCCACCCCCAGCGCCACCAGCACCACAACCAATGCGCCGATCATTCCCAATCGTAGGGAATGGTACAAAAGCCCGAAATAGCGGACATTGAACTCCTCCCCCCAGGAACCGACAGCCCAATATAAAAGCTGCCCTACAGGCAACACCAACGCCAGCATAAGCACACTCGTTGCGTAGGCACATGCCAGCCAACGCCGACAGCCCCGCAACTGAATTCGGTTGCCTGCGGCAACTGGGCGGGATTCTGCATATCGACGCCGGCTACGCAGACGTTGCTCAAGCAACACCACAACAAAAATCAGGGTCACAAGGCAGGAGGACAATTGGGCTGCGGCCGGCAGGGAGAAGAATCCATACCAGGCCTTGTAAATGGCGGTGGTGAAAGTATCGAAATTGAACGCCGAAACCGTGCCGAAATCGGCCAGGGTTTCCATCAATACCAGCATCACGCCACCGGCTATCCACGGACGTGCCATGGGCAGCACGACTTTGAAAAACGCTCGGCAAGGGCTGCAACCAAGGGAGCAGGCTGCTTCCAGCATCCTCTGCCCCTGGGTCCGAAATGCGTTACGGGCAAGAAGATACACATAGGGATAAAGGGTCAAGGTGAGAACCCCGATAATCACCGGAGTCGACCGCGCCGGTGGCAGCCATGTTGCCGACCCGAACAAGCTGCGCAGCACGCTTGCTACCGGACCGGAATAGTCCAGTAAACCGAGCACCGCCACGGCCAGCACGTAAGCCGGCATGGCCAGAGGTAGCAACAGCACCCAGGAAAACAATCGCCTGCCTGGAAACTCGCATAGGGCCGTCAACAAGGCCAGGCTGACACCGAGCACAGCCGAACCGGCGCAAACGCCCACCGCCAGTACCAGCGAATTGACCAACAGGTCGAACAGAACCGTCGCGTACAAATGATGCCAGATATCGTGAGCCGGCTGCCGCCAGGCCATGAAAATCACCAGCAATGGCGCCAGTACCAAGGCACAAGCGGTCCCGATTAAAACCGTCCAGCCCGTATCCCGATCAGGACGGAAGCGCGTGAAGACACGACACAACCGTGTCTTCACGCTCCTATCCTGCACGATGGTTTCGGAATCTTGCATAAAAGAACGACCGTTCTTACCGGTAACCGGCACGATCCATCAATCTGATAGCGGATTCCTGCAGTTCACCGGCCTGAATCAAAGGCAGATCGCTGGCACGAAAAGCCCCCCAGGCAGCGACATCCGCATGGGGTTTGACCTTCGGATTGACCGGATATTCCAGATTTCCGTCGGCAAACAGATTCTGTGCCTTTTCGCTCGACAACCACTCCAGAAAACGTATGGCTTCGGCCCGATGCTTGGCATGACGTGTAACGCCGGCCCCTGAAACGTTGACGTGGACTCCGCCGCTTGCCTCGCCCTGATTAGGCCAGTACAGAGCCAGTTTTATGTTCGGGTCCTTTCTCAGCAGACGACCGAAGTAATAGGTGTTCACGATCCCGACATCTCCCTGCCCAGCCAGGATCGCCTCCATCACCTGGGTATCGTTGGCCAGGGGAGCAGCGGCAAGGTTATCCACCCAGGAACGGACGATGGACTCGGCGCCAGCCTCGCCATGGGCGGCGATCAGCATGGCGACCAGCGACTGGTTGTACACCTTCTTGGAGGTACGCAGAAGCAAGCGCCCTTTCCAGACTTCCCCACCGAGGGCTGCATAGGTGCTGAGCTGCTCCGGACGCACCCTCTCCGTACTGTAAACCAGAGTTCGAGCTCTTAAAGACAACCCGAACCAGCGATTTTCGGTATCGCGCAGATGTTCCGGGATATTGCGTTGCAATGTTTCCGAAACCACCGGCTGCAGGATTCCCTCTTGCGCCGCATGCCATAAATTTCCGGCGTCAACAGTGATGAGAAGATCCGCCGGAGTTCCGGAACCTTCCGCCTTGAGACGAGCCAGCAAGGGACCGGCCTTATCGGTAATGAAACGAATTTCAGTGCCGGTCTGTTCAGTATAAGCATCGAATAACGGCTGAATCAGATGTTCGTTGCGCGCCGAATAAACAACCAGTTCTCCAGCCTCGGCAAGACTTTGCGATACGCCGCAAATCGCAGCCATAACCAGAAACACCATCATTAAAAACAATCTTTTCATGGGACCTCCGCTTGTGTGGAAATTGAAAACTGTTTTCAGTTTCTACATAAAACAACCTTTCCAGTCAACAAAAAATTTATCGCACAAATCACTGCAACCATTTTTATAGATTTCTACCAGGACTATACTTTATCGATTGACTAGGCAAATAGCTTTCTATAGGGTATGGCCCTATACTCTAAAGAAGGAGGAGGAAGTGCTTATGAGTCTTTGCGGATCGGACCAGGACAAGGAACGCCTTCTGAAACGCCTGCACCGTATTGAAGGTCAGGTCAGGGGCCTAGGCGGTATGATCGAGAATAATCGCGACTGCATCGAGGTCTTGCGCCAGATCGCCTCAGCCACCATGGCTCTTAAAGGGGTATGGGTACAGGTTGTCGGCGATCACATGCGCGGTTGTATCAAACAGGCCGTACTGGATGGCGACAACAGCGACCAACTCATCGACGAATTGACCGATCTTTTGCAAAAAATACGCTGATCCGGTGAATCCCGTCGATAATCCTATTCCGGAAGGAAAACTATTCTATGCATGACATCAATGACCCAACCACCTGCAACCATGCGCATAATCATGAGATTCACGAGCATGCCAATGAATCCAAAACCCTGCGTGTGGTCATCCTGACTCTCGCCACCATGCTGATCGAAGTGGCGGCAGGCTATCTGACCGGATCCATGGCTTTACTGGCGGACGGCTGGCACATGGGAACCCACGCCTTTGCCCTGGGCATCACCTGGCTGGCTTACATCCTTGCCCGAAGACACGCGCATTCTCCGGTCTTCAGCTTTGGTACAGGTAAATTCGGAATCCTGGCCGGCTATACGAGCGCCCTGTTTCTCGGTGTGGCCGCCCTATCGATGCTGTATCAATCGGCACAGCGTCTGCTTTTTCCCGTCACCATTGCGTTTAACGAAGCCATTGTGGTAGCCATACTCGGTCTGGTAGTTAATGCTGCCAGCATCGCCATCATGCACGGTCACGGTCACGGTCACGGCCACAACCACCAACACGATCATAGTTTCAGAGCAGCCTACCTGCATGTCATCGCCGATGCTCTGACTTCGATTCTTGCCATTGCCGCCTTGTTGACGGGTAAATATCTGGGTTGGGCCTTTCTCGATCCCGTCATGGGCATGCTCGGCGGGGTGTTGATACTGCGCTGGGCCTGGTCCCTGCTCAAACAAACGGGCCACATTCTTCTGGACGGCAAAGCCCCGGAAGCTATATATGGGGAAATTCGTACGGCTCTCGAGTCCGACAACGACAGTCGGGTAACCGATTTGCGGGTCTGGTATCTTGGATCGCACGACCTTGCGGCATTGGCCTCCGTGGATACCGGCCAGGCGCTCTCGCCCGGCGATTACCGACAACGGCTTGAAAAAATCCACGGACTGCACCATATTACCGTGGAGGTACATCACCGTGATCTTCACACAAACTGTTGCAAGGCTTGACACACGATTCCATACCGGGGACATGCCATGGATCTTTTGACTTTAATTATGCTCGTAGCTGGCTTTATCATCCTCATCAGCGGCGCCGAACTGCTGGTACGCGGGGCGGCGCAACTGGCCTCGGATATGGGTATTTCACCGCTGGTGGTCGGCCTGACCGTGGTTTCCTTCGGCACCAGCGCGCCGGAACTTGCCGTCAGCGTGTCTTCGGCCTGGAACGGCCAGGCGGGCCTGGCCCTGGGCAACGTGGTCGGCAGCAATATCTGCAATATCCTGCTGATTCTCGGTGTTTCGGCACTGGTCGCCCCCCTGATGGTATCTCGCCAGGTAGTGCGCCTGGAAGTGCCGATCATGATCGCAGCAGCGGTTCTGTTGCTGCTGTTCAGCCTTAACGGCGGCCTGGAGCGCTGGGAAGGGTTGTTGATGTTCACCTGCGCCATGATCTACGTGGTCTGGACGGTTGTGCGCAGCCTCAGGGAGAACCGCGAGAAACCGCCCCAGTGCGAATTGCCGGCCGGCCCCCGCCCGCGGCGGTTGTGGCAGATCGTGCAGATTGTGGCAGGGTTGGCCATGCTCGGCCTGGGCTCGCGCTGGCTGGTGCAGGGGGCTGTCACCATCGCCACCTGCTTGGGGGTCAGCGACCTGGTGATCGGTCTGACGGTGGTAGCCATCGGCACCTCGCTGCCGGAACTCGCCACTTCGGCCCTGGCCGCCTTACGCGGCCAGCGGGACATCGCCGTCGGCAATGTGGTCGGCAGCAACATCTTCAACATTCTCGTGGTGATGGGACTCACAGCCAGCGTGGCGCCTTCGACTATCGCAGTGCCACACCAGGCCCTGATGCTCGATTTACCGATCATGCTCGCGGCCTGTCTGGCCTGCTTGCCCATTTTTCTCACGGGACATCGCATCGCCCGCTGGGAAGGGGGATTGTTTTTCGCCTATTTTATCGCTTATACCGTTTTTACCGTCCTGAACAGCCTGCACCATCCCCGAATGGGCCTGTTTGTTCAGGCTATGGTCTTTTTCTTTATTCCCCTCTCCCTGGTCACGCTGATTTTGTCCCTCTGGCGGAGCCTGCGTCAACGACACAAAATCACCTGAAGATCCCGGCAGTACTCCACCGTCAGCATTCGAAGGGCGATCTTTTTGATCGCCCTTTTTTTATTTTCAACCTCATGCAACGACCCATCCGGCCAGCCTGATGACGCATAAAATTGATGCGGATCAAAAAACCTGTTGACAGTGTCGCCAAAATATATTACCTCTTTGGTCATCATTACTGATTTGGTCATATTTTACGGGAGAAGCTCATGATCACCAGGGAAGCCGATTATTGCATTCGCACCATCTTGCACCTCTCCAGACCGGAACAACGAAAACATCCCGTTCCGGTGGATGAGCTATCCCGCCAGATGACTATCCCCGCCCCCTTCTTACGCAAAATCCTCGCAAAGCTCATCAACGCGGATCTGGTCCATAGCCATCGTGGACGTAACGGAGGACTGACCATCAAGGGGGAGCCAGAGCAGATCAGTTTGCTGGAGATCCTGCAGGTAGCGGACGGCAAAGGACTGCTGTTGAACCAGTGTCTGGAAAGCGAAGGCGTCTGCACCCATCAGGGAACCTGCACGGTGCACGACGCCATGAAAAAGCTGCAAAACGTGATGGAAAACCATCTGAAAGCCATCACTTTCGATCAACTTATCTGAGGAATAATCACCAACCACTTTACCTTATTCTTACTTTATGGAGGGAACCCATGACCCGCTGTGCCTCGGCAGATTCCTGCCTGTCTGATTACCTGGAAAGCAAAACCGACATCAACACCGCTTTTGACCGTTTTGCCGAACAAAAAGTGAAATGCGGTTTCGGCAAACTCGGCGTCTGTTGCCGACTCTGTTCCAACGGACCCTGCCGGATCACTCCCGACTCCCCCAAAGGTGTCTGCGGTGCGACCGCCGACAGCATCGTAGCCCGCAACTTTCTGCGCATGGTCGCCGCCGGCTCCGCCTGTTACCTGCATGTCTGCGAAGCGACCGCCAAACGTCTCAAGGCTATCGGCGACGGTGTCTCCCCCCTGCCGATCCGCTCCCAGCAGGCCCTGGACGAACTGTCCGCCCTGTTCGGCATCGAAGCGGAAACCACCGCAGAAAAAGCCCGCCTGGTGGCCGAAAAAGTTCTGGCCGACCTGTACAAACCCCGCGATGAAAAAATGGAACTGGTTGAATTCCTGGCCCCCCAGGAACGCATCGACACCTGGAACAAACTCGGCATCTTCCCCGGCGGCGCTAAGGCGGAAGTGTTCGATGCTCTGGTTAAAACCAGCACCAATCTCAATACCGATCCCGTCGACCAGATGCTCCATGTTCTTAACCTCGGCATCAGCACCGGCCTGTACGGTCTGGCTCTGACCAATCTGATGAACGATGTCATCATGGGCGAACCGGTCATTCGCACCGCCGCCACCGGCTTCTCCGTCGCCGACCCCGACTACGTCAACATCGCCGTCAGCGGTCACAGCCACTCGGTTTTTGCCGGACTCATTGCCTTATTGGAAACAGACGCCGGCCAGGCCATCGGTCGCGAGGCCGGGGCCAAGGGCATCAAGCTGGTCGGCATGACCTGCGTCGGTCAGGACATGCAGTTGCGCGCCGGCTCCAGCGGCACCGATATATTCAGCGGCCAGGCCGGTAACAACTTTACCCAGGAAGCGCTGCTTTCCACCGGTGCCATCGACATGGTGATCAGCGAATTCAACTGTACCCTGTCCGGCATCGAGCCCATCGCCGAAAAACAGAACGTCAAACTGATCTGCCTTGACGATGTGGCCAAATTGTCATCTGCTGAACTGCAGCCGGATATACTTGGCAAAGAGATGGAACTGGCGGAAAAACTGGCCCGCATGGCCGCAACCCAGCATAAACAACGCCGCGCCATCGATACCGGCGTGATCCTCGACATTCCGCAGCACGGTTTCGGCGACGTGGTTACCGGGATCAGCGAAAAGTCGCTGGTCGACTTCCTCGGCGGGTCGGTGCAACCGTTGATCGACCTGATCGTCAGCGGCCAGATCAAAGGCGTGGTCGGCGTGCTCGGCTGCTCCAACCTGGCCGAAGGCGGTCACGATGTGATGACTGTCAACCTCACCCGGGAACTGATCAAGCGCGACATCCTGGTTCTGTCGGCCGGCTGCACCACCGGCGGGCTGGCCAATGTCGGCCTGTGCTCCCCCGGCGCCAGGGATCTTGCCGGCCCCGGCCTCAAGGCTGTATGCGAAGCCCTCGGTATCCCGCCGGTACTCAACTTCGGCCCCTGCCTGAGCATCGGCCGCATCGAAATGGTGGCCAAGGCTCTGGCGCAAGCCATGCACATCACCATGCCGGAATTGCCGGTGGTGATCAGCGCTCCCCAGTGGCTGGAAGAACAGGCCCTGGCCGACGGCGCCTTCGGACTGGCCATGGGATTGACCCTGCACCTGGCCCAGGTACCTCCGGTAGCCGGTTCCCCCATCATCACCAAACTCCTCACCGAAGACCTTCCGGGCATCACCGGCGGGCGGCTCTTCATCGAATCGGATCCGGTCAAAACCGCTGAACAGATGGCTGCGATTATTGCCGGTAAACTCGGAGCGCTGGGGGTCGCCGCATGAAACAAAAAATCATCGACAGCAGTAAATGTACCGGCTGCAAAAACTGCGAACTGGCCTGCATCGTGGTTCACAGCCCTAACGAAGATCTGAAACAGGCTTACAAGGATGGCAGCATTGCTGCCATCCGCGCCCGCTGCAAAATCGAAGAGACAACTGATGGCAGTCTGTTCCCGGAACACTGTCGTCATTGCCAGGAACCCCAATGCGCCCAGGCTTGTATGAGCGGTGCGTTGAGCAGAAACGAAGCGGGTTATGTGGTCTGTGACACGGATACCTGCGTCGGCTGTTTCATGTGTGTCATGAGTTGCCCTTCCGGCTTTGCCCGTCCTTTTATCGGCGACAAACGGGTGATGATCAAGTGTGACGGCTGTACCGAGCGGGACTGCGCCGCGTGCGTCGAAAACTGTCCCACCGGCTGCCTGACCCTCGGCGACTGCGACGGACAGGAAGATACGGTCGTTTATATCGATCCCCCAAAAGCGCGGGAGGCCAGCTGATGAAACATCTGATTATAGGGAACAGTGCCGCGGGCACCGCGGCGGCGGAAGCGATTCGTGAAAACGACCCGACCGCGGAAATCGTCATGCTGAGTAAAGATGCGACATTCTTCTCCCGCTGCCAATTGCATCTGGTCGCCTCCGGCAAGCGACCCAGCGCAAAAACGCGCTTCGTACCGCAGAACTGGGCTGAGCATTACGGGATCGAAGTTCGCTTCGGACAACATGCGACGGCTGTGAACGCACTGCAAAAAAAGGTTCTGTGCAGTCATGGCGAAAACATCGACTACGATCGCCTGTTGCTGGCCACCGGTGCCAGCAGTCTGACACCTCCCATCGAGGGCATCGAAGGACCCGGCGTTTTCGGGTTGCGCAATCTGGAAGATGCCGAAGGGATTTACAAACAGATCATGGGACGCCGACACGTGGCGATCATCGGTGCCGGTCTGGTCGGCTGCGAACTGGCCGAAGCGTTGGTGGAAGCCGGCCATACATCCGTAACAATCATCGAAATAGCCCCCCATCCCCTGCCCCTGCAGCTCGAAGAACGTACCGGCGAGCGTATGCTCCGCCTCATGGTTGACCACGGCATCGACATGATCTGCCGGGATTCGGTAACCGCCATCCTGCGCGACAGCCAGGGCGAACCGACCGCGGTGCGGCTGAAAACGGGCCGTGAAATTCCCGCCGACCTGGTGGTGTGCGCCGCGGGCGTGCGTCCTAACATCGACCTGTTCGCCCCCCTGGGCGCCATCGGGCACCGCGGCATCGTCATCGATAGCGGTGGCCGCACCAGCGTGCCGGATATTTTCGCCGCCGGCGACGTCACCGAAAGTTGCGACTCTACCGTGGGTCGCGTTATGCCAAGCGCCATCTGGCCCGCCGCGCGACGGCAAGGCCGTGTCGCCGGCATCAACATGAGCGGCGGGGACGAAAGCCTCACGGAACATACCGGCCTGAAAACCTCGGCGGTGCTGTGCGGAACGCCGCTGGTCTCGCTGGGCCCGGTCTTCGATCCGCATCCAAGCTGGCAAAAGCAGATTTACGAGCATACCGACAGTCGCGGCCGTCTGTGCACCAAAGTCTGCTATTCCGATCAGAACGGCAGCCTTGCCGCCGCCGTCTTGTGGGGCGACATCAGCCTCTCCGGCCTCTATGCCGAGGCCATTATCCATAAACATCCCCTTGGCGACCTGGCTCCCAGCGCCATCCCCGATTATCGTCTGCAAGCTGTCGTCTAGATCGTCAAGTCACCACCCTCCTCCATTCCTTGTCATTTGGGCCGTCGACCTCCCCGCTCGACGGCCACTATCAGGGTCGAAAGCCCCGCGCCCAACAGACGCCGCAGGTAATCCTCGTCTTCAAGAAAATGGGCGTTGGTGCTGGTCATGGTGCGAATGTCACGAGCCGCCGCATAGGCCACCATCTCAGGCAGTTGCGGGTGCATGAACGGTTCGCCCCAGTCCCACAGCAAAAGAAACTGCAGATGATCGGCCATATCATCGACGATCCCCTGAAAGGTTGCCAGCGACATATGCTCGGTCGAACGTCCCAGTTCGTTGCGACCGACGGGGCATAAAGGGCAGCCCAGATTACAGGCATTGGTCGGCTCGATCTGCAGCATAAAAGGATAGGCCAGGGCCCTCCGATCGCCTGGGAGGAGGAATTTCTTGCGGTTGAGATGTATCCAGAAATTGCGGTGTTTGTCATCGGACAGATCACCCCACAAATGCGGCACCGTATCGTGAACGTAAACGAACGGGCCGCTCTGCCCCTTGTACTTTTTGCGGATGTAGCGCATGGCCGGAGCCAGCTTTTCCCGGGCGGTTATGGTGTTGCCCGCGACGCAATCGTAATACTCGACCAGGGGTTGCGGCACATATACCGGGCGTACCAGGGCGACAAGGCGTATAATCAGATCCCAGTCGTTGAGCCGCCGCAAGGTTTCGTCAAAACCACCGGTACTGTCGAGGAGCGCGCGGGCATGCACAAAGGCATTGAGATCGATATAGTTCTGCCGCAACAGCTGCTTGAAACCGAAAGGCTGTCCGATCAGACAACGCAGCTGCAGATCGCCCGAGTTCTTGTTCCGGCGAAATAAGCTGGCCTGACAATAAGCCGTGGGATGGGCCTCCGGGCTGTCTTGCAGCGCTTTTCGCATGATCGCGAGGAAATCCGGAGACCAGCGGTTATCCGAATCCAGGTACGCGATATAGGGATAGCAGGCCTTGCTCAGGGCGAAATTGCGGGCCTTGCACACCCCCTCATGGGGACGCCGGTAAAACCGGATTCGTTCGTCCTCGTACGCCTCTACGACAGCGGCGAGATCGTCTGTCGAACCATCGTCCACAATAACCAGTTCAAAATCCCGGAAGGTTTGGGCAAGTACGCTGTCGACGGCTGCGGCAACCTCTTCCGCCCGGTTCCAGACGGGCATGATAATACTGAACATGAACCTTTCCTCCTGGTGATCGAACAAAAAATGCCCCGTTTGCCATGGGCGCTCCGAACAGACCGGTACCCGGGAGCCGACCTTCTGACAAATCCCGGCTACGGGTATTTTCAACAAGCGCTCGTCAGACGGGATACAGCGAAAAGGGTGTTGCCGATAACCGTCGGCGCCGCACGTCTATTTGCAACGAAGACAATACCTCACCCATAGCATCTTCATGATTTTCAATCAAGAGCCCGGGGGACATCGACAGCAAATGGATGCGACCGCGATAAGGCCGAAGCGGTCCATGCTGTCACAGCTTTTCGCCCCGGGAATACGCGAGTCACCTGCAGATGTGCACCGATCTGGCCTCGGTGGCCGTTCCACATTGCTCCCCCCTCGCCGGTCTCCCTGTCCACTCTCCGCCCCCTTGCCAGGAAAAACATTGACAGCCCATGCTGCCGGCGCTATGGTGGCGCAGTAAAGTTCTCAGGGCGGGGTGAAAGTCCCCACCGGCGGTGATGTTGCCATCGAGCAAACAAGCCCGCGAGCGCCTGCCGTATAGCAGGGCCAGCAGACCCGGTTGGAATCCGGGGCCGACGGTTAGAGTCCGGACGAGAGAGAATGCTTCACCTACAGGCCTTATCCGCTTGTGCTCTCCATCATCAGCTTTATTTCGTCACGCCTTGAGATGCCTGCAACCACCATTTCAAGGAGTCTTGTGATGTCCCAATCTCTGCTCGACCGCTTCGGAACCCCTCTTGAACGTGTTCACCTCGCCATCGATCGCCTGCGTCAGGGACGCGGAGTGCTCTTGGTCGACGATGAAAACCGTGAAAACGAAGGCGATCTGATCTTCCCCGCCGAAACCATCACCCCCGCCCAGATGGCCATGATGATCCGGGAATGCAGCGGTATCGTCTGTTTGTGCCTGACCGAAGACAAACTCAAACAACTTGAGTTGCCCCAAATGGTAAGCGACAATACCAGCGCCAATCAGACAGCCTTCACCCTCTCCATCGAAGCTCGGCAGGGCGTCACCACCGGGGTTTCGGCAGCCGACCGCGTCACCACCATCCGCACCGCCGTAGCCGACGATTGCCGGCCCGACGATCTGGCCCGTCCGGGCCATGTTTTCCCCCTGCGAGCCCGTCCCGGCGGCGTGCTGACACGACGCGGACACACCGAAGGTACCGTCGACCTGATGCGAATGGCCGGATACAAACCGGCAGGAGTCCTGTGCGAACTGACCAACGAAGATGGTACCATGGCCCGCCTGCCCGAAATCATCACCTTCGCCGAGCGCCATTACCTCAGCGTGGTCAGCATTGAAGACCTGGCCCTGGCCCTTGAATCCCACATGGAAAAATCGGCATGATACGCTCCGCTCCGACCGGGTGGGATATTCGACATCCCGGTCGGAGCAACAAACTTCCAACGATCCGCTCATACAATACTCATCCTACCCCGGCATGCTGACCGTGCCTTGCCCGACAGCGTGCATGCCGCATGCTGTCGGCAAAGGTACCGATATCGGCGCACCTGTGACGATGTGCGGATATCCAAAGCGGACTTTGTCCGGCACCTCCATCTGATGGCGCGCTGTCTACACCTCCTGTGCAGCGCGTCCTTTTTTATCTGCAAGCGAGTGTGCATATGCACACTCCAAAAACGTTTCTTCGTTTCATTAAATATACGGCAATCCCTGTAGCCAGTCAGGCCGCCATAACGTAGACTCGGCTTCAGTAAACACGAACCGTTGGCGTTACACAAACCAACACCTCCATTATTGACGCGTTGCCTCACCTCCTGAGCAACGCGTATTTTTTTTACCTGCATTCCCGCCCTGTAACGACCTGCTCAAACGCACACTTCGTATACGGGCCTTTTTCCCACAGATTATACGAACTCCCACGTGGTGAAATCCGCGCCGCTGCGATAGAGTTCTCCCATCAACATCACAGTTGATACGAACGGTTGGCTCATCACAAACCAACACCTCCATCTTTGGCGCGTTGCCTCACCTCCTGAGCAGCGCGTCTTTTTTTATCTGCAAACACGCCTCGATGCGACCTGCGCAAACGCACACTTCGTATACCAGAGTTTTTCCCACAGATTATACGAACTCCCACGTGGTGAAATCCGCGCCGCTGCGATAGAGTTCTCCCATCAACAACACAGTTGATACGAACGGTTGGCTCATCACAAACCAACACCTCCATCTTTTGGCGCGTTGCCTCACCTCCTGAGCAACGCGTCCTTTTTTTTGCCCACCCGTCCAAACAACGCGAGCCGGAAAGCTGTCGGATCATGGATGGTCCGACAGCCTCCCGCGCTTATCGGCGACATTGCAGAAACCTGAAACTTGAATTTCCTGACAACCCCATCAACTTGAAAACGATAGTCAATTTTAACTTGACAAAAAAACCCAACACCTCTATTTTCCATGAAATTCGTTTTCAATTTCACGGCATGACTGTGCAACCATCGAGCCGTCGAACAGGCATCCAAGGAGGCAATAAAATGCTCAAACTCAGCATGCGGAAAATGAAGGTCAACCAAAGGGGTATCATCGACGCTGTGCGAGCAGGGGGTGAACTGGGAAAAAGAATCCGCGACATGGGACTGGTGCCCGGCACCGATATAAAGATTCAAGGCCGAGCACCGCTCTACGATCCGGTCGCTATCAGGGTCATGGGCTTCACCCTCACCCTGCGCAACAATGAAGCCGACTACATTGACGTGACAGTGGAGGACTGACCATGAGCACAGGCACCACGATCGCCCTGGCGGGGAACCCGAATTCCGGTAAAACCACCCTTTTCAATGCCCTGACCGGCGCCCGCCAACATGTTGGGAATTACCCCGGGGTTACCGTTGAAAGAAAAGAGGGCTCTTTTATCGGCGAGGGTCAGACTTTCCGACTTATCGACCTCCCGGGAATGTATTCCCTGACCGCTTATTCGCTGGAGGAGTTGGTTGCCCGCGATTTTTTGGTTCAGGAAAAACCTGCCGCCATCGTCAACATTATCGATGCCTCCAACCTGGAGCGTAATCTCTATCTGACCGTGCAGTTCATGGAGCTGGGGTTACCTGTCTGTATCGCCCTTAACATGGTCGATGCGGCCCAAAACCGCGGTATCGAAATCGATGCTCCAAAGCTTTCCGAATTGATGGGCATACCGGTCATACCGACCATAGCCCGCAGCGGCCAGGGCAAGGCAGAACTCATGCAGGCCACCGGAGAGATGATAGACACAGTGGAATTATCCCCGCCCCTTATCATTTCCTACGGTGAGGATATCGATCAGGCTCTGGCGGAAATGGAATGCGAAATCGCCGACGCCCTGCCCGAGGCAAGTTACCCGTCCCGCTGGCTGGCCCTGAAATTTCTTGAAAACGACGACCAGATCCTCGAATACTGTCAAAGAGAAAATGCCGATCTTTGCGCCCGTCTGAAAAGCATCCGGGAGCGGGTTTCCCAGCATATTTCCACCACCCTGGCCACCTGTCCCGAAGCGGTCATCGCCGATCACCGCTACGGCTATATCAAGGCCATCATCAAACAGGGCATCATCACCCATCACCATGACCGGAACCGGCTATTCCTGTCCGACCATATCGACCGGGTGCTCACCAACCGTTTTGCCGGCCCGCTGATCATGATCGCCGTCATCATGGCCCTTTATCAGTTCACCTTTACCTACAGCGAAACCCCCGTTGCCTGGCTGGAGAGCCTTTTCGGCTGGCTGGGAGGCATGGTCGATGCGAATATGCCCGACGGCCTGCTGAAATCGCTGATTATATCCGGTGTTATCGACGGGGCAGGCGGCGTGCTCGGTTTTGCGCCGATCATCATGTTCATGTTTTTCGGTATTGCCCTGCTGGAAGATTCCGGATATCTGGCGCGGGTGGCGTTTATGCTCGACCGGGTATTCCGCAGTTTCGGACTGCACGGAGCCTCGGTCATGCCCTTTATCGTTTCCGGAGGTATCGCCGGCGGCTGCGCAGTTCCCGGCGTTATGGCCACCCGCACTCTCAAGTCTCCAAGGGAACGTCTGGCAACCTTGCTCACCGCTCCCTTCATGAACTGCGGCGCCAAGTTGCCGGTTTTCGCCTTGCTGGTAGGGGCCTTCTTTGCCAAATACCAGGCCCAGGTCATGCTCATCATCACCATGATCGCCTGGGCTGGCGCCCTGCTGGCCGCCAAGCTGTTGCGCTCTACGGTCATCAAAGGGGAATCGACACCTTTTGTCATGGAATTGCCGCCCTATCGAATGCCGACCTTCCGAGGTCTGTTGATCCATACCTGGGAAAGAACCTGGCAATATGTTAAAAAAGCCGGCACCATCATTTTAGGCATATCCATCCTGCTATGGGCCATGATGACCTTTCCCGGCCTGCCGGAGGCGCAACAACAATCTTTCGATCTGCAGCGTGCCGGCGTAACGGCACTCGCACCGGCGGATCTTGAGGAGCAACTGAACGTTATCGATGCAAAACAGGCGGAAACCGCTCTCAGATACTCCATCGCCGGCAAAATTGGTACAAGCATGGAAAACGTCACCAAATTTGCGGGCTTCAACTGGCGCACCAATATCGCCCTGGTCGGCGGCTTCGCCGCCAAGGAAGTGGTGGTATCGACCCTCGGCACCGCCTATTCTTTAGGAGAGGTCGATCCGGAAGACACCAATTCTCTCGGCGCCACCCTGGCCAAATCTCCGGAATGGAACCCGGTGGTCGCGTTCAGCCTGATCGTCTTCACGATCTTCTATGCACCCTGCTTTGTCACAGTGGTCTGCATCGCCCGAGAAGCCGGGTCATGGAAATGGGGCGTGTTTTCCATCGTTTTCAATACCAGCATCGCTTTCAGCCTGGCCGTTCTGAGCTACCAGATCGGTTCAGCGGGAATATTCGGAATCTAAATCTTATGGAATCGCTATTGGTTTTATTCATTGTTGTGGTGGCCACGGTCTGCTCCACCCGACATTTGATCAGGAAATTCAAGGCACCCGATATTCATTGCTGCAATGGTGCCTGCAGCACCTGCTATCGAAAGACCCACCCCGGAAAGGACGATAACAATGCATCACCAGGAGGCGAAACGCAACACTATGGTAAAGATCCTTAAATTTGGAGCCATCATGCTGGGACTGGGGCTTATCTTGCCCGCCCTGGCCAGCGCAGCCGAAACACCGGACGACACCAGCCTGGCCGCCAGGGTCGACAAACTGGAACAATCCTTCCGAGGGCTGCATAACTGGCTGGACCGCATCAGCCTCAGCGGCCTGATCGAAGTGGAAGCCGGATATATCGATATCGATTCGGACGATCCCGAAGCAGACGGCGACGAAAGCGACCTGACCCTCGCTACCGTCGAACTCGGCATCGACGTCGACTTGATCAAACACGTTTCCGGCCATGTGCTGCTTTTATGGGAAGAAGACGATACCGAACCGCTCGATGTGGACGAAGCCACGATCCGTCTCGACGGCGAGGACGTTATCCCCCTGTACCTTGAAGCCGGTAAACTTTACGTCCCCTTCGGCAACTTCGAAAGCCACTTCATCAGCGACCCGCTCACCCTGGAATTGGGTGAAACCCGCGAATCGGCAGCCATCGTCGGTTATGCCAACGACCTGTTCGACGTGTCCTTCGGGGTTTTCAACGGCGACATCGACGAGGATGGCAAAGACGATCACATCGACAGCTTTGTCGCCAGTGCGGTCTACACCATGCCTGATGATGTCGTAACCGATCTGGAGTTGACCACCGGCATTTCCTGGATCTCCAATCTCGCCGACAGCGACGTACTGACGGACGAGATCGACGGCGACAATATCCGCGACAAGGTTAGCGGCATCAGTCTGTTCGTCATCGCCAACTGGCAGGAGCGCCTGACCTTTATCGCCGAATATCTCGGCGCTCTGGACTCCTTCGATGCCGGTGAGCTGGCCTTCGACGGCGGCAAGGCTCTCGAACCTAAAACCTGGAACCTCGAGCTCGGCTACGCGATCTCCGAAAAACTCACCGTCGCGGCAAAATACGAGGGCGGCGACGATCTGGGCGACCTTCTGCCCGAAAATCAGTACGGTTTGGTGGCCGGCTACGCGTTGTTTGAAGGTACCAGCCTGTCCCTCGAATATCTGCACGGCGAATTTGCCAATGACGATGAGCAGGACATACTGACCGCACAGCTGGCTTTCGAATTCTAACCAGACAAGAAAAAGGACAAAGGGGCCGGCGTTAAGCTGGCCCCTTTCACACATTCTGCCGCTCAGGCGGCAATGTCCCTCCAGATCACGCAGCGAAAACCGGCAGTCAATGGCCCCAGTTCCGACCAAAGGGGGTATTGCATGCCGAAGGGGGAGGATTTACCTCCCTTGTTCTGCGCCATGAAGCCCCGGCCCGGCAAGCCGGCATCACCGATGCTCCGCCGATGCCCGACGCCATCGTCATAAAGTATCGCCCCCGGCGATACGCTCGATACAGATCCCGCGGGCCACTTTCGCCATTCTCCATTTAAAACTTACCCGACCGACTCCTATTGCGGGTTTGCCGCTACGGCAACCTTCTCCGGCGAACTGGCCACTATCGCACCCGGCATTCTGCTACTCGCACCTCTTGACGAACAGGCATTTTCTGCGAAGATGAAAATAAATTTCATTTTCGTGATCTAACTCACCACATAGTCCGTAATGTTATGCTAGCCTCTGTCCACACTGTTCGTCATTCAACATCTCAATGAAAACGGTTATCGTTTTCATTGAGATAAAAGGACTATTTACTCACAGTTCACCTAAGGAATATCACGATGCAACCAGCCTCACCAAGCGTCGCACCACCCTCCTCCCGCCGGGGACCGGCACGGCGCCCCCTTCGAAATCGTACGGAAAAACCCTTCCGGCGTAACTGGCTCGACCTGGCGCCGCATTTTTCGGAAGACCGGGATTGCCTTGCGGCCTTTCTGGCACTGGAAACGGCGGAAGTGCTGGCTGGACAAAAACCGGCCAACCTGATCCGAATCAACAACCGGATGAAACCTTGCGGTCGCAATCTGTATCAACTCTGGCAGACTTTCGGTCCCTCCCTTCTGAAAGGCACCAACCTGAAAGTCATCTGCATGCGAAACGCCAAAGACGGAAAGCTGCTGCTGTTTTATACTCCCCGTCTGCTCAAAAGATCTCTTCACGCCCGTAAGACAGCCGCGTTTCTGCAGAGCCTGGGTTATCCCGGCCCCTCCAACCTGCAAAAACCCCTGGATGAGCTTCGCCGGCGGTTTCAACACGACACATTCAGCATGCCCCATGAAATCGGGCTTTTTCTCGGCTATCCCCTGAAAGATGTCGCCGGTTTCATGCACCGGGACAAGCAACCCTGCACCGGCCGCCGGCTATGGTGTTTCTACGGAGATCCGACTCCAAGCCTAAAACTTTACGAACGTTTTACGCTGTGTCGCAATCGCATGGCCGAACATCTGCAATATTCGTCCAATCCGTTAAAACTGCTGCAGGTTTCGCGAAGCGTTCCCCTTAGAGGATCCCAACCCGAAGACGACAAGAGAAAGGAAACCCGCCATGTCCATACTCATCGTCGGGGCCGACCGTATCGAGGCTTTTGTTCCGCGTCTCGCCGAAATGGGGTTCACCCAGATCACCCATTGGTCGGCCCGCAATCGAAAGACAGCCAGGAAGACCATACCCTCTCATGTTGAGATCGTATTGTTCTTCACCGATTTCCTGCATCATTCGGCCGCCCGAAAACTCAAGTCCGAAGCCAAAAGGCTTGGGTTGCCTGCAGTGTACAGTCGTCGTTGCTGGAGCGAACTTGCCGACCAGTTGAAATACCAACCGCGGTAACTTCGCTTCCCCGAGACGTTTTATTGGACTTCAAGGAGGTATCCCATGCTTAACACATCGCAAAGTGTCGTTGCCCTTTCGGAAAACCAGGAGAGTCGATGGTTGCCTCCCGGTCTCCACCTGCATGACTGGCGACAGGCAGCGGCAGCGCCAATTTTCGACGGCATCCCCACCGAAGTCATCATGGAAGCCCTGAAATCGGGCGATCTATGCTGCTTTACGAAAAATCATCTGGTATTTACTCCGGATTGCCGGCCATCATCGTTTTTGCTCATCCTGAGAGGGCGCATCAAGTTGTATTGTCTGGATGCCGATGGAGAAGAACGCGGATTGCGTTTTGCCGGGCCTGGCGAGTTGTTGTGCCCGCCCTTGAACAACCACCATAAGTCGACTCCCTGCGGCACCTTTGCGGAGGCCTCCGAAAACCTGCGACTGCTGATGCTTCCTGCCGGCGGTTTTCTGCAGTTACTGCACAACCACTTCGGAATGGCGCGCAACCTCATCGCGCAACTGGCATCCTCCCTGGAACGAGCCGGACACCAGGCCTGCCTGCGCAAAGCCCGCTCGGCACCGGTGCTGGTCGCCCGTTACCTGTTGGAACAAACACACGAGAACAACGCCGTAATCGACGTACGCCCTGTTCGCATGACGGCCCAGGAACTGGGCATTGCCCGTGAAACATTATCCCGTGCCATCACCGGTCTGCGCAAACGCCACCTGATCGACTACTGCAGGGGCAGGGTCCAGGTTGTCGACCGGCCGGGACTGCAGGAACTCGCCTCTCACTTATGAAATCTGAATGCCTTTATCGCCTCAGCAGCCATTGATGACTGATTGCACACTTCAGCTAATTACGAATATGGATGCGCTGGCTGGGCCGCCTGGACCAAGGAGCGGAAACAGCCCTGCTCGCTACCCTCGAGGCTTTACTGGGCGCCAGCCGCTCCGGTTACCGGTGCACAACACCATCGCACACGGCTCATTCATCCAGCCGAGTGAAAGTTACCTGGTTTCCCATATAAAAATCACACGGTGTCCCTCCATCGTTTCCGGATGGACACTATCTAGTTTTAATACGACGTTTCCAGATAAAATGTATCGATATTATCCTTCCTGCCATATAATGCTCCCCGATTCAAGCGTGGTCTGCCCGTCTGAAACAATGGTGCTCTTCAAAGTGCCCGAGAATCCCTGGCCTTGCTGAAAAAGCCGATCAAACAGAGCAACGAATACAGGTTTCTCTAAAACAACTTGTGCTTCGAAACGACATCGTCGTCCCTTCCGGTCCCCGTGTCACTCATGACTCACCAGCGAAATCAGCCGCCCTCGCGGATGCCCCGAGATCCTCCGTCGACGGAGAAACATCGGAGTCTTCATCGGCGTAGGCCCGCAGCCGCTCCAACCGCTTGCGATCCCTCTGCATGCTATCCAGGCAACGGTTGAGATCCTCGGCCAGGCCCATGAAGGCATCCCCTCTGCGAAAAGCGATGGGCCGTTGCGGGAAACGGCCTTCCGCCGCATCCCGCAGGATTTTTTGGACCCTGTAAATGGGGCCGGCAATGGCATGCGTACGCAAAATCGTCCAGATGACGACCCCGGTGACAAGCCCGGCCAGCATGAGGCCGATTTTCAGAAGGTAATATCCATTGAGGACTCCGCCAACCAGAAGCCGATCGTCGAGAACGTAGACAAACATCCAGCTGACATACAGTGCCGTAAAGACACAGGCAAGGAAGGTAATCACCAGCATGTTGCCGGCAAAAGCCAGCTGGAAGGGTTTGTTGATGAAATAGTTGCGGCGTTTAAAACGTCTGGCCAAGGATTTCGACTTTTTCCCCAGGGGTTGGGCGCTATCGGAAGACATGTTTTTCCCTCCTTTCAGGGACCTTTTACCAGCAGATCGTCGGCCGTTCCGGCCAAGCCGTCCGGTCCTTTGCTTACCAGTGAAAACCCTTTTTGGGAATGGTCGACTTTGTATATCAGTTGATTGCCCCAATGATCGCGGCCGAGTTCCCCGCCCGGGCTTTCCTTGAACGTCCGTTTCAACCATTTTTCAAAATCCCGGTTGCGCGGATAACGCCCCCGTTTCATGAATTCGTGGTCGAGCATGTTGCTGATGCTGCGCAAATCGGCAGCCGTGGCCAGATGCTGGGCCTGGGCCACGGTCTCATCGTAAAAGCGCGTGATTTCATCGGCATTGCCGGCGATGACGCCAATGGTCAGACCGGCAACCAGCAGACGTCTGATGACTTCAATCATTGCAAACCCTTTTCATGGCGGATTTTTGCAACTTCTTTTTGCCTTTGCCAAGCCTCAGATACACCAGCAGCCCGGCGGCGAGAACGAGGCCGGAGGCGCTGACCGGCAGTAGATAACGCTGGTAGTAATAGGTCCATTTCATGACATAGGTGTATATCTCGACCGATACGTTGCCGTTTTCCGAACGATAGCGCCAGACACCGTCACCCCCCCGGGAGATGCTCATGCTGGCGGGAAATTCGTTGTTACGTTTGACGTCCAGAACAATAAAGCGGATATCCGCCTCTTTGCCTTTCTGGTCCACGCCGAGGAATTGCGTGATGTAAAAGCGTCCTTTGCTATCGGCATAGCGCTCCCTGTACATCTGGCGATGAACGTAGGATTTGGCGAAGAAGGCCACGTCATCAATGCCGATGGTCCCCCTGCTAAGAGGAATCCTGATCCGCCCCTTCGTTTCGTTGGCCTGCGCGCAGACGGCGCTGCCCCCCAAGAGAAACAGGAACAACAGAAGGGTCGCGGCCAGCTGCCACGACAAGACGGGCTTCACTTTGAATCGCCTTCCTTGACAAAGTCTTGCAGACGGACATCATCGATCTTGAGGGAAAATTCCTTCTTCAACTTCTCATAAGTTCCCTGCCAGGCTTCCCGATAGCGCGTGTAGAGGAGGTCGTTGCGCACATAGGCTTTTTTGTCCTCGTAGACATGGGAAACCGGCTCGGTTTTCCCTTCCAGCTTCAAAAGGTACCAGGAATCCCCGATCGCGGTCGGCTCCGACACCTTGCCGGGCTCCAGCTTTTCGACGATTCCCCGCCAGTCGGGACGAAAACGCTTGAGGGGCCTGCGGCCGACTGCGCCGCCCTTTTCGCGCGTCGCGGCGTCGGTGGAATGGGTGCGAACCGCCTCCTCGAAGGTCAGACCGCCGCCCAGTTCGGCGACCAGGGATTCCAACTCGGCCTTGTCGGCAGCCTTGATAATTCGCACGTCGTAAAGCGCCGGAGTCACATAGCTCTCCGGGTGGGCGTCGAAATAGGCCTTGACCTCCTCCTCAGTGAAACGTGCCTTATCGATCTGGGGAACCAGCCGGTCCTGCATGACCTTGAGAAACAGATTGGCCATAAAACCATGAATCTCCGCCCGGATATTCGGATCGAGATGAAGATTTTCCTTCAACCCCTTGGCAATGACCATCTCCATATTGACAGCGTGGTCAAAGGCATATTCGGGCGTCAGCAATTCCGGATTGTTCCGATAACGCGAATTTTTCTTCAGTTTGCGCAGATGAGCCTGCACGTCCTCGACGGTCAGACTGCCCCCCTCGAAAGTTGCCAGCACATTGTCACCCTTTTTCTGTTCCGAGCACCCCACCAGCAAAACCGCCGCCAGCAACAAAAAACAAGCCTTTTTCAGCCAATCGCTCATATCCATCCTCTCTGTAAAGGTGGTCGATATTTCCCATCTCACCCGGTATACAAAGCCAGCATGCCGGAGATCAAGCCCCAGGCCACATAGCCGACAATGCCGCCCAGAACGATAATTAAAACCGGTTCGATCATGGCGCTCATGCGGGCGATCTTGTCGGACAGAATTCGCTCGTGCAGTTCCCCCACCGTGGTCATGGCCTGATCCATGAGGCCGGAATGTTCCCCGATCTTGACCATGGCGCTTACCATGGGGGTAAAAAAACGGTTGCCCTCAAAGGCCGTGGACAACGGTTCGCCGGCCAAAACCTTGTCATTCATTTTTTCGATCATGCCCCGCACCGCCAGATTGCTGACCGTCGCGCTGGTCGCGCGCAGCGCCTCCACCAATGTAATGCCGCTTTCCAGCAACGCCGCAAAGGTCTTGGAAAACTGAACAATGACGCCGTAGCGGAAAACCGGACCGATGACCGGGATGTGAATCTTGTTGCGATCCACATGCACCCGGGTTTCGGGCAGGGCCAGAAGCAAAACCAGAGCCGCCACCCCACCCATGAACGAAAGGACGATGGGGACAGCGTTTTTGGTCAGAAAGACGGCCAGATCGAGAAGGAACTGGGTGTTGGCCGGCAGTTTGCGCCCGCCCAGCAAACCGGCAAACCTGGGAATGACGAAGGTAACCAGAAAGATAACGACGACAACGGCCACCACGACGACCACCGAAGGATAGATCATGCTCATGATCATCTTGGAACGCAGCGCCGCTCGGCTCTCCAGGTAATCGGAGATACGGACCAGGACCGTGTCAAGAATCCCGCCCAATTCCCCGGCCCGGATCATGTTGGTAATGGTCTCCGAAAACACCTTCGGATGCGCCGCCATGGCGTCGCTCAGCGGCGTTCCTCCTTCGATGCGCGCCTTGACCTCCCCGATGACGGCCTTCAACTTGCGGTTTTCCGCCTGCTCGTGGAGGATCTCCATGGCTTCCGAAATCGTCACGTTGGACTCGATGAGGGACGAAAACATGCGGAAGAACAACACCATGTCGCGGGTCCGGACAATGCCCAGACAAGCCAGCAGACCACCGCCGGCCGAGGTACCGGTCCGGCCGGCGACATCCTCCCGGATCTCAAGGAGAGTCAGGCCGCCGGCCCTGAGCCGCTCGGCGGCCGCTTCCCTGTCTGGCGCGGTAATGATTTCCCGCACCCGGCGCCCTTCGGCGTTCAGAGCTGTACAGACAAATGTCGTCATTGAACCCCCGTTACTCGATGGTGACCCGCAGCACTTCTTCAGGCGAGGTTAGCCCTTTTCTTATCTTTTCTATGCCGTCCTCGCGCAGGGTTTTGAATCCCTGGTGGCGCACAGCGTACTGTCTGATTTCCTCGAAATTGGCCCGCCCCATGATCAGCTGCTGCATCGCCTCGTCCACAGACAGCAGTTCGAACAGCCCCAGTCGGCCGCGATACCCCCTGTAGCAGCGTTCGCACCCCGCCCCCCGTTTGACCGGAAAGGGCTCCCCCTGCAGGCCGAGCATGGCCATCTCGGCCTCGGTAATCGTTTCCCAGGCGCCGCAGTGCTGGCAGACAGTCCGCACCAGGCGCTGGGCCAGCACGCCGCGCACCGAAGCCGCCACCAGAAAAGCCTCGGCCCCCATGTCGTTCATGCGACTGAAGGAACTCGGCGCGTCGTTGGTATGCAGGGTGGACAACACCAGGTGCCCGGTGATGGCCGCCCGCAGGGAGATACTCAAGGTCTCAGCGTCGCGTATCTCGCCGACCATGATGATGTCCGGGTCCTGACGCAGGATGGAGCGCAGGGCCGCGGCAAAGGAAATCTTCTCGCCGGCGTCGACCTGGGTCTGGTTGACACCGCGCACCGTCAGTTCCACCGGATCCTCGATGGTGGTGATGTTGGTAGCCTCGCCTCGGAGCATCTGCAGGGACCCGTAAAGGGTGGTCGATTTTCCCGATCCGGTCGGCCCGGTAACCAGGATGATGCCGTGGGGGGCCTCCAAGTGGCGGCAGAAATCGCTCAGCATGCTTTTGTTCATGCCCAGGCCGTCAAGATCGATGGCCGCGTCATGAGGAGGCAGAAGCCGCATGACCACCTTCTCGCCATGGACCGTGGGCAATACGCTGACCCTGACGTTAACGCCGTCGATCTCCACATCCAGGGCTTGGGGCAGAAAATAGAAGGCGCCGTCCTGCGGCTTGCGCTTCTCGGCAATATCGAGCCCGGCAAGAACCTTGATCCTGGCCACCAGGTTGGACGCCATGTCGTAGGGAAAGGTCTCAGTGCGGTGCAAAACGCCGTCCTCGCGAAACCGAACCACCAGTTCGTCCTTTTCCGGCTCCACATGGATATCCGAAGCATTGCGATTAACGGCCCGGACCATGATCTTCTCAAACAGTTCGATGATAAAACCGGAATCCCCGACGTCGATGCGCTTGCGCAGATCGATGGTCGTGTCGTAGGCCTGGCTGAAAAAGAGATTCTGCATCCTCTTCAGCCGGGTTGTCGTGGTCAGCGTCAACCGAACCTGTTTCTTGACGATGCGCGAAATGGTCTGCAACACCGATTTGGGGACCGGGCCGGAACTGGCCAGGATCAGTTCTCCGGCCTCGCCCACGGCCACCGGCAGGACGTGAGCCTTGAGAGCCATCTTTTTGGGAATGACATGGATGATGCCCCGATCGATGGCGTCGATGTCGCTCCTGAAAAGGGGGATTTCCAGAAACTCGGAAAGGTATCCGACCATTTCATCTTCGCTCAGCAGCCCTTCGCGCACCGCGATGACCCCGATCTTCTCCCGCACCAGCCGCTGGGTCGTCAGCAGCTTGCTCAGGGCCTCGCGGCTGATGACGTTTTTGCGCACCAGAAACTCGCCGAAACGTTCCACTGGCATCATGCGGATATCACCCCTTCACGCCGCCGGTTGCCGAACCCACGGCACGCGAGCGGGAAAACCTCTGCCTCAGCAGAGTGCCGTTGCGGGCCGCGTCGACACCGGTCTCCAGCCCGATCCTGCCCTTCTCGACAAGGCCCAGCAGACTCTGTTCCATGGTCTGCATCCCCAGTTTGGCGCCGGTCTCGATGGCTGAATAGATCATGTCGTCCTTGCCCTGGCGGATAAGGTTGGAGATGCCGGGCGTGGAAAACATCACCTCCACCGCCGGCACCCGTCCGCTGCCGCCAGCCGTCGGCAACAGACGCTGAGACACCACCGCCACCAGGGTCGACGACAGTTGCTGGCGAATCTGCGCCTGCTCCCCGGCCGGGAAGGCTCCCACCAGGCGGTTGACGGTGGAGACGCAGTCCCGGGAATGGAGAGTGGAAAAGACCAGGTGACCGGTTTCCGCCGCCATGATGGCCGTACGCATAGTTTCCAGGTCACGCATCTCGCCGACCAGGATGACGTCCGGGTCGGCCCGCAGAGAATCCCTCAAGGCGTCGCTGAAGGACGGCACGTCGGTGTGCAGTTCGCGCTGGTTGATGATGCAGCGATTGTTTTGATGGATGTATTCGATGGGGTCCTCGATGGTGATAATGTGACGACGGTGCTTGGCGTTGATATCGTCGATCACCGTGGCCAGGGTAGTCGATTTCCCCGAACCGGTTACCCCGGTCACCAGCACCAGGCCGTCCCGCAGGCCCGACAGGCGGTTGACGCTCTCCGGCAGGCCGAGACGGCCAAAAGAGGGGATACCCTTGGCCAGCAAACGCAACGCTACGCTCAAAGCGCCGCGCTGATGGTAGACGGCAACCCTGAACCGCCCGACTTCAGTGGCGCTGATGGCGAAGTCCACTGATTTTTTGGTCCGCAGCACCTCCTTGTGGCGGGTGGTAAGGATCTCGTTCACCAGCGTTTCGATCTCCTCCGGCCCGTAGGCATCGCAATTCATGACCGTCAGTTCTCCTCGCATGCGAAAAACCGGCGGCATACCCGCCGTCAGATGAAGGTCCGAAGCATCCCTGTCAACGGTCGCGCACAGCAGTTCCTCCATCCGCGCCGGTTTCGCCACCTTTATTTCGATGGGTGAATCGATACTCATTTCAGCCGCGTCCCCTCCGGTTTTGCCACCGCTTATGCTCAAAGTTCCTCTTCATCTCAAGCCCGCCTCTTTTGCCTCGAATTATTCGTCTTTCGACAGGATGTTCTCCCGCCCCACGGTAACCTGCTCGTGGGAGCTTTTGCGCCCCAGAAACTCTTGGGAAACCTGTCCCGCCAGGGCCGGGTGCATGATGACATGCGGGGTCAGAAGAATAACGGTTTCGGTCTTGCTTTTGGTCTTTTCGACCTCCCGGAAGAAAAACCCCACACCCGGGATATCCCCCAGCACCGGCACCTTGGCGATACTGTCGTCGATGGTTTCGCGGATGATGCCGCCAATGGCGATGGACTGCCCCGAGCGGGCCGAGAGAATGGCCTTGATCTCGCTCTTGGTGGTGCCGTCGATGGGATATTCGAGAATCTCGCCGGTAATGTCATTGACCGCCTGCACAGTGCTGTAGGCCAGCTGGGGGCTGGAGATCTCCGCATCGAAATCGAGGGTAACGGTACCGTCGGCGTTGATGAAAGTGGTCATCTCCACGTCGGTGCCGAGTTCCTCCTCCTCAATCTCCTGGGTGAAGGTCGTCAAAGTCGTCCCGGTATCCTTGATGGTAGTGGTTTCCGAGGTCACCTCCCCCCGCAGGGGGGTCTCCTCGCCGACGAAAAACTCCACCTTGCTGTTGTTGGCCGCCATCAGAAAAGGGGTGGACACCACCTCCAGGCGCCCCTCTTTCTCATACAGAGCGATTCGGGCCCTGAACCTGTCATTATCGAACAGATAATTCAGGGTGGTCGCGCCAAGTGCTTTGGTTCCCAGCAGACCCAGGGTGTTGTCACCGCCTTCATACTCGAACTCGAAAAAGCTTTCGAAGCCGTCGTTGAGGTTGAGCTGCAGAATCCTAACCTCGAGCAGCACCTGGTTGGTCGGCGTGTCGAGAGCTTCGATAATTCTGCCCATTTCGTTGAGCAGCCCTTCATCCAGGGAGCGGGCGACAATGCAGTTGTTGCGTTTGAAAACCGTCAGCACCGCCAGCAGCGCTTCGTCGTCTTCCTGTTGCCGACTCTGTTCCCCCGGGGCGGACGCACCGAACGTGCTTTCATAGCGCTGCGGGTTGGCGGTTTCCGCCTGCCCCGCCGCCCCGGTCTGCGCACTCCGGAAGCCGCCGCTCTTTCGGATCCGGGTGTCGAGCAGTTCGGGGGGCTCGTAATCGCCGTTTCCCACATCGAGATCCACCTCGGGGTCGATATGGCCGTAGACCTTTTCGTCCTCGATGGCAGCCAGGTAGACCTCTTTGCCCATGGATGCCTGGATGACCTTTGCCATGTCAGCGGCATTGGTATAGCGGACGAAAAACGCCCGGGTCTGGGGCGCCTGGCGCACCTGAACATCCTGAACATACTCCTCGCGGGTCATGAGGGTGATGATGCCGTCCCCCTCCCTGTACCAGAGGTCGTTAAGGCGGCAGATCGATTCGATGGCGGCGCGCAGGGAGATGTTGCGCAAATTGATATCGATGATCTGGTCCGCCACACTGCGGGATGCGACCACATTATAGTCGTAGGCCTCGGTCATGAGCTCCGTCAGGGTGCGCACCGTAACGTTCCGCAGCTTCAGGGTGCCGATCTTCTGCTCCAGCCCGCCGGGAACGGAAGCCGCCTGCTCCGCCAGCTTGCGCTGCGCCTCGTCAAGGCTTTCCACAGCCGTCCCGGAGATGATTTTAACGTACGGCGCCTCTTTGGCGGGTATTGCAGAAGGGACTTGCGAAACCTGGCCGGCATCGGCTCCGGTCGCAAAAGTCTCCTGATACAAAGCGCGTTTGGGAGGGTTCATGTGGCCACAGCCCGAAACCGCCGTCAGAAGTGCCATAAGAGCGAATAATCCGTAAAAACGACATGCCATCATTTCCATTCCACCTCGTACTGCTTGCCTTTTTTATTTCGAAAGAAAACGCTCCGGGGCCGGATTTCCTCAATGCGGAATTCATGGTCCGCGCTGCCGTACCTGACTGTGACCTTGTCCCCGGACTCGTAGATCAAAGAGGTTGCGTTTTCAGGGCAGCGAAGGATGATACGCTTGAATTTCGGGGTAATCACCACCCCCTGAAGTTCGCAGCCCTTTATCGCCTGTTCGTAATCGAGGATCGGATTGCGATCAAAAGGACTCCGCTCCGTGGCCCCGCAGGATACAGCCAGAAAAAAAAACAGCATCAGGGCCGGCATGAAGGCTCGCATAAACTTCCTTTCTTTCTTCTTTACGACCATCGGGCGCTCGCCACCTGGTTCTTTTCAGATCATCAGATCAAGGGTGACATGCAGCAGCGCATCGTCACCTTTTTCCATGTGCAGTTGGCCGATCCGGACCGCATCGTCCATGGCCCGGAGATCTTCGAGAAAACCAAGCAGCCGACCGTAGGTGCCCCTCAGGCATACCTGAAACACGTTCCAGGTGAAAAAATCCCCCGCCACCTCCGGTTTGGGCTCCACCTTGGTAAGCGCCAGGCCGTTGCGGTCAAGCATGAGGTTGATACGGCCCAGCAATTCGGTGATTTCATCGGCGGTGCCCTGCTTGACGGTCAGGTTTGCGGTTTGTTCCCGGAGTTCCTCGTAAACCTTTTTCTGCTTCGCAATACGCCCGCGCACCGCTATCAGAGACGGCGCCTCCTTGAGGTTGTTGACCTGGGCCACCACCTTGTTGAGTTTGGCAACGGTCTTTTTCAGAGCCTGTTCCTGGGGTTCGTAGAAATTCTTCATGTAAAAAAAGGAACCGGCGACGATCATGGCCGCGGCCAGGCCGAATTTTTCCAATTTCGTCAGCTGCCTCATGATTTTTCCAACCTTGTTTTAACCGTCAACTCAAATGTCAGCACGCCTTCCTGCCCATCGGCCTCGACCTTCTGAATAACCGCCGATTCGCACCAGGGCTTTTTCTGCAGAGCCGAGGCGAACAAGCCGATCTCCTTCTGATCGAAGCACTGGCCGCTGACCAGAAACTCCCGCTCTATGGCGTCGCCCGTCACGGTCGTCAGGACCACGTTTTCCGGCACCACGGCACCGATGCCTCGCAGACAGGCGATGACGTGGACAATCACCCTGTCGGCCTCCCGTTCGAAAAAAACGATCTTGTTTTCGGTGAAGGCAATATCCGCCTCGAGCTTTTTCAGTTGCGCGAGCAGACCGTCGTATTTTTCTACCTGTCTTTTGCGGGATTTCAGCTGTTCGCTCAGTTCGTCGATGCGTTGCTTGTAGGCCCTATCCTGATGCTTCATAAACAGGTAGTGGCCGCCGAGGAAAATCACGAAAATTCCCGTAACCACCAGAGGCATGAGGTAGGCGCTCTTTTTCAGGCGCGGCACCAGGGCCTCGCGATCACTGATGCCGATCAGCCGTTCCCGCGCCCCCCGCAGCTCCCGCACGCCAGCCCCGACCACGGTTCCGAAAGCCGCGCTGGCGGCATCGCCCACCGAGTCGGTGAAGGCGGCCGAACGGGACAGGCACAGAGGTTTGGCGCCATGGGGGCAGAACCCGGCAATGTAGCTCAGCACCTCTTCGTTGCCCGCGCCGCTGCCGGAAACGAGGAGAGCCTCCTGGGAAGGGGCCTGGCGAACCGTAAATTTGAGGGTTTCCTCGAGCCCTTCGACCGGGGATTCGCCGTTCAGGTGGGAACTGATGGTATCGAGGCTGATACTCAGGGTGTTGATCTGCTCCGGGATGCCGCCGCGCAGGATGGCAAAGTTGGAATAGTCCTCCCCGACCTCGAGAATGGCGCGCGGCGCGGCGCCGGCGTCAAGGTGCAGGGGCATGAAGAACGACACGTCCGGCGGGTAGATGCGGACCAGGGAGAAGCCGACCGCCTTAAAGCGCGCTTTGGCCGCCCGATAGATATTGCGCTCGATGGCCGAAACGGTCACTGTCTGCTCATCGCTCTCCTCAGGCGCGATCTCGCCGGGGCCCAGTTTGGGTTTACGTTCGCGCTCCGCTCCAAGCAGGGCGTTCTGCCCGGAGATGCCGGTATAGGGCTCGACCTCCCACCGAACCGCTTCCAGCAACTGGTAGTGTTTTAGATTGGAGATTTTCCGCCGGTCCATGAACAGCTCGAAGGCGCGCGCCAAAGGGGTAACGAAAACCACCTTGCCACCGGTCAGGTTGAGGCGCCTGGCAAGCTGGCGGAGGGCATCCACCTCTGGCAAATCCTCCTCATGGTTAGCGCGCTTTATCGAGGCAAAATCAAGCACCCGAAACTTCCGGCCGCTTTTAGCCACGATGGCGGCCCGAACCTCGCTGCCCGTCACCTCAAAAGCGACGATTTTCTGTTGGAGCAATTTTGGGTTCATATCAAAACGTTCCGTCCACCGGAACCGTTATCGACGGAGCCGTTCATAACTGGATCAGAAAAAGGTTTCTTGATTTTCTTTGTCGTTGTCATCACTTCGTTATCACCATCGTTGCTATTGTCGACAACGAAAAAAGCCGTTACAAGAACCTCGTATCCCGTGCAGTTAATCGTGTCTTCGAATTGTGTCCCTTTTGGCCGCTATCTGCGTTGCGCCTTCTCGGCCTAACTCAGGCCAGAGCTGCGTCGATACGCCTTGATAGAAACCAATAGGACCCGGAACTACCTGACACGACGACCCGCACGGGACACTAGGGCAGCGCCGCAAAGTTGTCGGCATCCATCGTCAGATCCGTCTGTTCGCCGCTGCCGGCCACGGCCGTCACGTTATAGAGGATAGTAAAACCGTTTTCGCCGCTGTCAGGGATGTCGTCGCCGTCGTTGTCATTCCAGACCACCAGGTAGCGGGCGCCGCTGGCCGCCTTCTGCGTGGTGGTGTCGTCAAAATTGAAGGCCGGATTGACCGGAGTTCCATCCCCCGCCACCCAGTCGTCGTTGCCGTCGCTGTCACCGCCATCCACCAAGGTCGTCGCCGTGAGCAGGTCGTCGCCGGCCGCCGCCCCGTCGCTGCGAAAGAAACGCGCCTTGGTGATACCCGCCGTGGCGTCGTAAACGGTCAGCTGCGGCAGCCTGAAAAAACCGGGAAGCCAATCTCTCTCGGCAACCACGATATGGCAATTGTCGGCGTTCGGCGAAGCGGTCGGATCGTAGTTTGTCACGTCCACGGCCTCGGTGAAGGACGCCGGTTCCTGATAGTCGTCGGTCCCGTCCGGAGAGCCTTCGGGAAGGGTGTCGGTATCACCGAAATCGAAGAGCCCGTCCGGCCCGCGTGACAGGATGAGCCACAGGCCATTGGTCGCGTCGTGAAAAAAAAGTATCTCCCGCCCCCAGGCGTCGCGCAGAAACTGATGGCCGTCGCTGCCAACCGGGGCTTTAAGGTAGGCATGCCGCCAGCCGATGCCCCATTGCGACGCGTCCAGGTCGTCGCCGCTGTCGCTGCCGTTGGGTTTCGAAGCCCACAGCCCGCGCGGCTGGCCCTTGGTGTAGGCCACCGGGGTGGCTTCGTCGTTCTCGTCGTCCCAATAGTCGTCAGTGGCATCGGCCGGGGTACCGTTGTCTTCCCAGCGAAAGAGCCGCGGCCAACGCGTCAGGTCGCCGGTAAAGCCGCTGTCGAGGCCGTCGGGGGCTTGCCCCACCAGAGCCTTGCGGACAGCTTCGAGGGTGGATCGGGTATCCCCCTTCTTCCGGGCCTGCTCGGCGGCGAAAAGCGCCTCCCAGTCGCGGGAGTAAAGCTTGACGACGATGTTGTCGAGATTCTTTTCATCGTCTTCATCGTAGGCCGTGGCCATGACGTCCGTCGCGTCGACGCTCCAGGCATGGGACGCGCAGGTGCCCTTACTCGGATAGGTTCCCTCCCGGTCCGGGCCCTCCGAAAGAATCCAGAAAATGGTGCCGCCGGGCCAGTCCGGATCCTCGGTGATGAAAAAACGCAAGGCACGGCCCCAGCCGTCGATCAGGCGCCCGTTGCTCTGCAGCAGGCGGAAAGACTCCTTCTCGTCGAAATGCTCGCCCAGCTCACTCGCCGGGCCGTAGCTGCCCTCCTCCCAGGTCTCACTGCCGGCATGGGCGCCACTGTTGTGCCACAGCGGTTCCAGGGCGCCATATTCATCATCGGATTCGGCCCAATGGCCGCCGTCCGCAACGTTGTCGTCCGCAGGCGGCATCAGGTAGGGCCCCTTCCAGTCCTCGCCGAGATCCAGCCCTGGCGCCTTGTGACTGCCGATGTCGACGGGCAGCTCCTCGGGATAGCGGGTCCACAACCCCCGCGGTTGGCCCTCGTTTTCGGTTTCGAGGCCGCCGATATGGTCGGCATTGGCGGTGGTATCGTCGTAGAGCCTGCGGTAAGGCAGGTACCACTTCCATTTCTTTTTGACGAAACGCCCGGACGGGCGATAAAAAACCAGGGCGGGGTCGAGGGTGTAGTCGGGACCCTGGCCCAGGCCGGCGGTCATGGAGCCGGGGTTCTCCCAGCCGCTCCCGACGAAATTCGGCCTGATTTCGGCCCGCGCCTCCCACAGGTCCGGCCAAGCGCGTATATCCCCGACATAGCCGCCGACAATCGGCCGGCCCTCGGCGTCGAAGCGGTCATCCGGACCGAGAATGGCCCGCCGGATCAGCTCCATACGCTGACGGGTAAAGCGCTCACGTTCATGATCATCGAGACGCCCCATGGCCGGCACCACCAGAGCCGCGAGCATGCCGAGGATAAACAGGACGAGCAGCATTTCCAGCAGGGTGAAGCCGGACTGCGCCTGTTTGTGGTATCTGTCTGGTTTATTCATGGTGCCGACATCCATTATCGGGATCGAACAATCCGCCCTTATAACCGTTCTCTGTGTTCAATCTGTAAAAATACGCGGTGTGCGGGCCAACCGGGCCTTCGGCTTTCTCCGGATTCAGCGGAAGGGGGAAACGACTTTTCACCGCCCCGCTCAAGCCGGAGAAAAAGGCGGGGAGGGTGCCCTCCCCGCCGGTTGTTTTGCCAAACGTCATGCCTTAGCCGTTAATGGCGCCAGCGGACGGACCACCGTCAGCAGCAGTCGGGTTGAAATCGACACCCCAGAATTCGCCGTCATCCTCGGGATACATGTGGCCTTCGGGGCACTGGGTGGCATACTGCCAGGATTCCTGACCTTCACTAATGGTGAACTGACGATAGCGCAGGTTGTCGTCGTTCGTCACATAGTCATAATCCGCGCCAGGTGCGTCATCATAGGCTACGGCAGCCACCTGCACACCGTCAGTAGTATTGTCACCGTCGATGGTGCTGAACGGCGTAGCCGTTCCGTCGATGCGCTCCGCGGTTGCAGCCAGGCGGGGCAACACCAGGTTGTAGTCGTTGTAGGTGGCGTTGTCGGCGTTCTGGATGCCGCCAGGGCAATGAGCAGCGTTGCTGACAATGCCGGAGGTGACCAGAGAGCACTCGGGGCCCATACCCAGCACGATGCGGCCGAACCCGTCAGGCTCGCCCCAACCGCGTTCGGTATCGGTATTGGCCTGCCAGGTGCCAGCATCGTCAACCCCTATTCCGATCATGGCCACGGCAAAGGGAGTGGTTGCCGTATCGGTCGGCAAGGTGACCTTTTCCATGGTCGGCGCCTTGGTAACCGAAGCAGCCAGATCCGCATCGTTGGGCCCGGTGGCGGCAGTTTCATCGTAATCAGACTTGATGGCGGAACCATCTTCAAGGTAGGCGTCATAAGCATTGAGGTTGAGCAGGGCAACAATTCCCATGCCTTTGAGTTCCGCGACCTCATCGTCATTCAGGTAATGGATGGCGAAATGGTTGCGCTCGTTGAACTCGGCAGCCAGGGTTTCCGGGCCGTTATCCGGATCACCGTCCGAAACCGCCGGGATCTGGTAGGTGTTGGCGCCCGTTTCTTCCACCAGGTTGGTCAGCTTGTTGGGGAAGCGGCTGGTCTTCTCGAAGAAGCTCGACATGTAGGTAACCATGCGGTTCTGGTTGGTATCGCACACGGTGTCGACGGCGTCGCCGGAGATGCCGGCCAGGCGCGGCGCAACCATGGCGATAAGGAAACCCATGATGGTCAGTACGACCAGGATTTCCAGCAGGGTGAAACCTTGCTGGTTCTGCATTTTTTTACGCATCTTTTTCAACATATCTTGTTACACCTCACTTGGTGACGTGGAGGATCGTCCCACCCTCAGGAACCTTGTCCATCCGATACATAGACCCATCCCATATCAGCCAGCCGGCCCGCCAGGCTGCCCATGCAGCCTGCTTGTAATATCCGACTGTCTTTTTTCGATGCCCGGCAACAGCAGGCCGCGCCCGCCACCACCTCCTTTCCCAAAAGAATTTATGTACTGCTTTTGCGGCAACTGAGTCCCGCCACATCTACGGCCCGCTCTTCCACATCCGAGGTTCCGGACGAGCCCTTGGCAGCCGCCGCTTCTACCGAATAATCGACCACGTAACGATATTCCTTGCCGCAGACCAGAACGATCTCCTTCTGCCCGCGCTTTAGAAAGCGCATCTGCACCCGCAGGGAGCCGTAGCCCTCGTGAAGGAAGAGTTCTGTATAGAGGTCCATCAGCTTTTTCTTGATTTCCCGATGCTGGTCCGATTTTTGGAGCATGACTTGTATTTGACTATCCTGAATTTTTAAGGTCCGTTAAACAAAAGAGGTGCTGAATGTACCGCGATCCGCGACCGCCTGCTACTCGCCGCGGGTTTTTTTATGCTCACAGCGGGTCAGTTGAAAAGCCGTCACTGGTCACTGGTCACTGGTCGAAAGTTATCTGCTTAACCTCACCGGAATCTGTCAAGCCGACAGACAAGCGCAAGGGGCGCCGAGACAGCGCCCCTTGCTTGCTGAGAGGAAATTCCACTTCAGGACATAATCATCAGCCGCCATTGAGGACGTGATTGGCGTTCATGACGTCAACACCCCAGACCTCGTCGTAACGCTGACGGTTGGTGTCGAAATCCCAGGGCTCCATGGCTTCTCCAAGCCCCAGACCGTTGCGAACCTTGAAGTTATCGTCGTTGTTGGTAATGTTGTAGTTTGTCGAAGGCGTGTCCCCTCCCTTGGGCCAGGAAACCGCCTCCAGATCATCCGCAGAGAGGGACGCATAGGCGAGAGTGCCGGAACCCCATAGGGCGTTGTATGCGGTGGCGGTTTCCAGACGATCAGCCGTGGCTTCCAGGCGAGGCAGAACCAGATAGTAGGCACCATAGGAAAAATTGTCCGCCCCCTGGATGGAACCGGGGCAGTGGGCCGCGTTGGATACGATGCCGGAGGAAACCAGCTCGGATTCCGGCCCCAGAGCAAAAGCGATGCGGCCGAAAATATCCTCTTCAGCCCAGGCCCGCTCGACCTGAACATAGGTCACCTCGGTGCCGCCGACCGTAGCAATACCGCAGCCGCACATGGCCACGCCCACGCCAGCTTCCAACGGGCAGGGCTCCATGGCAGGCCGCTGGTCTGTGATGGCCGTCACATTACCCCAGTTGCTGACCCGGTCACCATCCGTAGCTGCCCCCGAGCGGCCGTTGGCGGCGGCGCCGTTGAGACCGTCGGCCTCGGCGGCGTAGTCGTTGAGATTGTAGACTTCGGTAATGCCGAGGGCTTTCAGTTCATCGACCTCTTCCTGGTTGAGGCGGTGAATCATGAATTTATACAACTTGTTGTGGCCCTTAGCCAAAACTTCGGGCCCATTGTCCGGGTCGTCGTCCGAGCAGTAGGGAATCTGATAGCCCGCATCCGCGCCATTGGCGGCAGCCAAAGTGGTTCCGTCGGTCATTACCATATTGGTAACGTGGTTGGGATAACGGTCGAATTTCTCATAGAATGAGCTGACATAGCTCCTGATGCGCCCCTTATTGGTGTCACACACCGTGCCCCCGGCCTCGTTGGACAGATTGGCCAGTCGCGGCGCCACCATGGCGATGAGAAAGCCCATGATGGTCAACACCACCAGGATCTCCAGCAGGGTGAACCCCTGCCTTCCGTCAAGTGTTCGACGGATCTTTCCGGAACGTGTGCCGGGAATCCTCTCGCCTATCGTTGTTATCAGCCTTCGTTTTGACATCTATTTCCTCCTTCGTTTCATGTCTTGGAAGAACGTCCCACTCCCAGGAACCATATCCACCCACATGCACATTGGGTTTTTCCGACACCCGGCCCGCCAGGCCGCGCACACGGCCTGCTTGTGCTGTCCGGATGTTTTATATTTTCATCTCTTAACCGCACGGGACACCAGGCAACTTTCTTGGAACCGTTCCGGCAAAAATTCATGGTCTTTAACGCGACTAGGCACATACGTAACATAAGGTAAAAACCCAGTGCTACTCGAAGCGGGTCTTTTTAAGTTCGCAGCGGGTCAGTTGAAAAAACGCTGTTTTCTCCAAGCCCCTGCGGCTTCGCCTGAAGAAATCCTTGGTACCGTTCACTGATTCATGCCCTCATGCCCGCATGATTCTCCCAGGCAGGCATGATGGCTTGAACTTACATACCGGATTCCGGCAAAAACACCTTGGAAAGGATTTATGGCAGGACTGGCAGGGGCTTCAATTGCTTCGCTCAGAAGCCTAAAGCTTCGGAGGAAATTGCCGTGGAAGGACTTCGCAGCCAGTGCCCCGGACTGACACCGAACTGCTTTTTGAAAGCGGCGCAGAAATGGCCAACATTGGAATAACCCACTGTCATGGCGGCTTCGGTGACACTGACCTGATCCTGTTCCAAAATCCTACGCGCCGTTTCCAGGCGGTAGTTGCGGAAACAATCGAAAACACTGGTCCCGAACAGATGCCGAAAGCCACGCTTGAGTTTGGTGGCGTTCAATCCCACACGGGCGGCCAGTTGCTCGAGCCTCGGGGGGGCTTCCAGATCGCGGAGGAGAATCTCCCGGGCCAGGCGAATTTTTTCCCTCTCTTCTTCCCGCAAGCGGCAGGAGCAACCGTGCCGTGACCGCTGGCCCATTTCCAGAGATGTGAGGCAGCAGGCCAGCATTTCCAAGGCCTTGCCATTGAGATAAATATCCCTCACCGGCGAAGCAAGAGGGCAGTCGAGGATCTGGCGGCCGATGACACCCATGAGTGGAGAGAGGATAATTGGAAGCAGGGAACGGGAAGCCTCCATCTTCTGCATCCAGCCCGGAAGCAGTCCGGGCATCATCGGCTCGGAACCGCCGCCGCAGCAACCAAGAAGCGCTGGATCGACACGCAGCAAAACGCTTTTCACATGTCCAGAACAATCCCTTTCAAGCCGCAGTGAGCCCTTGGGATTGAAGAAGATCAACGCCTGTCCGGCGGACAGTTCAAAAGAGCGGCCGCAAGCCTGGCAGTTGCCACGCAGGCAACCCTCCAGAGTGACGATCAGGATCAGGGACATCTTTTGGTTGCCAGATATCTTGGAAAATTCATCCGCAACGCAGTCGGCTTCAAAAACGACTTCGCCTTGATCGTCACAAAAGGTTTGAATTTCAACTTGTTTAATCAATTTGACACCTCACCCACCTGACGTTCCCATCCCCTCTCAATTCACAAGTATTTACGTTTTCCAGATAAGCCTAAGTGCATTTCGTAGCACCATCTCTGTGCCAGCCAGACTAATGCAGATTGCAATCGACTACTGTGACCGTCGTCACGAAAATGAAATTTATTTTCACTTGACAACCCTCTATTTCATTGGCATAAAAACTGGACCATGGTGCATATTTGAAATACACCTTTTCCCAAGGAGGCTGAGATTGAACACTCCTTCAAAAAAAACCGGCAAGACAAATAAACACCAGGTCTGCCCCTGGTGGATGGCCTACTTTTTCGACAATCCCCTGCGCCGTCTGATGCATCCGCCCTCAAAAATACTCGGTCCCTACGTAAACACAGGTATGACTGTGCTGGACCTGGGATGCGGCTTCGGTCATTTTGCCCTGGGCATGGCGCGCTTGACTGGCAAAACCGGACGGGTCGTGGCAGTGGATGTGCAACAGAAGATGCTGGACAAGACCATGGCCCGGGCGCGCAAAGCCGGCCTGGCCGAAATCATTCACCCCATACGCTGTGACGGCTACTGCATCGGCCTGCCGCTGAAACTTGATTTTGCGCTGGCCAGCAACTCGCTGCACGAAACTCCGGTTCCGGAAAAAATCCTGGCCGAAATCTTCACGCTGCTCACGCCCGGCGGCCTGTTCCTGCTGTTGGAACCCGGCGCTCACCTGCAATACGAAGAATTTGAAACCGAGATCGCCATGGCGAAAAAGTGCGGTTTTGAGGAGGTGAAGCGTCCCAAGATCACCCGGCAGATGTGCTCCCTGCTGCAAAAACCCACAGGTAAAATGGCGACATGAGTTGGGAAAACGGTGAATCCCACCCCAAACAAAAAGGCTCCGACAAAAAAAACCACCAAATTCTCCATGCCGTGCAAGGACTTTTCGCAACGCAGGGCTTTCATACCCCCCCACCGCCACCTGTTTCCGGCCAGCCATGACTAGACTTTAAAAACGTCGGTATCGAGCCGCTCAAACATTGCACTTAAGAAAAAAACTCAGATTTTTCTCGAATTGAAAATAGTTTTCATTTTCGTGACGTAAATCACTGCAATCCGCAGAGAGTAGCCCTATCCTGTCTGGCATCCGGCAACGGACCTGCGAGAGATCCCAAACAGCCCCCTATCAGAAAGGAAAACCCATGACACAAATCGGCATAGTTTACGGATCGACCACCGGCAACACCACCAAATACGCAGAAATGATGCAGCAACTGCTTGGCAAGGAGCGAGCCGACCTCATCGACATCTCCCAGGCCGAAAAGGAAGATCTGGCCCGCTATCCCAACCTGATCATGGGTATCTCTACATGGGGATACGGCGATGTCCAGGATGACTGGGGGAAAAAAATGGCGCTACTGCAGGAAGTCGATCTGCAGAAAAAGCGAATTGCCTTGTTCGGCCTGGGCGATCAGGAAGCCTATCCGTCCACCTTTGTGGATGCCATGGGCACACTCTACGAAGTACTGGTCGACTGCGGCGCAAACCCTATCGGTGCGTGGCCCATGGATGATTATTGCTTCGACGGTTCGACCGCCATACTCAACAAACAATTTGTCGGACTGGCACTGGACGAAGATAACCAGGAGGACAAAAACACCAACCGAGTTGAAACATGGTTGCAACGACTTGAAGATCAGTGGCTCACATGATTAGGTTTTTTAAACAATCTCTTACCCAGCGAGACAACGTCAATGTCTATATCCAACTTAAAAACCAAGCGAACAGATAATTTGGCCGAAATCATCGCAACGAATTTCGACAGCAGCTTTCTTATTCCCCTTTCGATCCACTATTCCGCGGAAGAATGGAACGCTGCCATGCACCAGGCGCTCGCAGTCCGCTCCAGAAAAACCTGCAGCGACACGCTCTGATCGAAATTCGCACATCTCCGCCTCAAAGCGCACCGGAGACACAACTTCCTTTACCTCTGCAACCGGTCTCCATCCTTACTTTCGGATCGAGACCGGTTATCCATTGTCACCCCCGGATCATCCGATGAGGAGAAACAAGATCCACCAAGGTATCGAAACTCGACAATGAAGTCAGAAAGGACCCACATGCGATGAAAAAACCTTTGCCCGATCCGCAGATGCAGGCAAACGAACTGTTTGAGCTCACCTACAACGCTGTAAAGTGGGAATTGTTGCGAGCCGCCCTCGTTTTAAACCTCTTCGACGACCTGTCCACCCCCAAGACAGCGGACGAAATCGCTGACTCGTTCTCATTACACCTCCAAAATACAGAGCATTTTCTCAATGCCCTCACGGCTCAGGGGTATCTGGTCAAGGACAACGACCGGTATTGCAACACCCCCACAACCGAGGCGCTGCTGACGCGCGGTAAAGACACCTTTGTGGGCGAAAGCCTGCTGTTCATGGAAGCCTGGCACCGCCCCCTGCAGCACGGAGTGCTGCTGAACCTGGTCCGCAACGGCCCGTACCGGCTGCAGAACCTGACCGACGAGAACCTATGGGAGGGGGCCGCTCGCATATCCCTGAACGCCTGCCGTACCGGGCGAGCGCAGAAGATTGCATCCCAGGTGGCAGCGCTTCCGGAATTCCCCTCCTTCTCCCGCATGCTCGACCTGGGTTCGGGACCCGGCATGATCGGCATTGCCGTAACCGCCGCCCATTCCTCGCTGCAGTGCTGCCTGTTCGACCAACCCGCGGTCTGCAAGGTGGCCGATGAAGTCATCGCGGAATACGGTATGGAGGACCGCGTCACCACCCTGAGCGGCGATTACCTGGTCGATGATATCGGCAAAGATTACGATTTCGTATTAGCGTGCTACACCTTTAATTTTTACCGCGACCACCTGGACGAAGTCCTGGCCAGGATCCACCAGGTGCTCCGTCCGGGCGGCGTATTCATGGTGGTTTCCGATGGCCTGGCCAAAGACAGGACCGCCCCCGCCACCACCGTCATCAGCTGGCTGTCGACCGCATTGCAAGGTACGGACATGTCCTTCGTCCAAGGTCAGATCGCCGACGCCATGCTCCGAGTCGGGTTTGTATCGACCCAACGCCACATGCTGAACGATTTGGACATCGAAGCACATGGTCCAACCGAAATAACCATCGGCAAAAAAGCGCCCGAAACAATCTGCGTGTCGCCGTCGTACTCATGCCGAAACACGACCACGTCCACCCCACGTCCTTATTAAGTCAAACGCATCATGTTTCCTGTCCGCCTCAACGTCTCGGGCGGACAGGAATATCCCCTGTCTCTTGAATTCCATTCCTTTTTTATCCTTGCAGGTAACGATGATACAGGTGATTCGCCATTCAAGACATAAAACGTACAACCCGTCAGATCAAGGAGATTCAAAATGGTCAATCGATTTGGTACTACCTCCGACATGATAATCCAGGAAATTGACGACAACGGAATCACCCGGCTTGTCGCCATTGACAGTAAGGGACTCTACCTGACCACTCGGGATCGGGTAGATAAAGTGTTGGCTGATGTCAACCGCTACGGAGTCAACAGAGAAGAATTCTACCAGCAGATGCAGGGCCTGGGACTGAAGCCTCATGAAGTATTCAGCGCCAACAAGCACCTCATTAAATCCATCCCTGTAAGAGAAGCAGCCGGCAAGGCTGTCAATCCGCTGAAAGCATCCAAAAGGGGGTTGTGACTCACCTTCATCCCGCCTCTGCGGGGACTGATCGGCATCGCCTATGCGCCGGATACGGGTTTTCGCGGACACCGGGAAACGCTATGGGACGTCGAACAGAACCACGTATCTGCGGATGAGATCGACACTTCCGGCTGGGCGGTCGTCAACCTGAGCTGCGGCGACCGGTTTTCCGCCGGGAGGTATCTGCACGATATCACGGTGGGGGTTGACAACCTGTTCGACAAAGCCTACCGTAACCACCTGTCCACTTCGCCGGAGTCGATCTCAACAAACCCGGCCTGAACGCCTACGCGGCATACAAAATGACGTTTTAATTCATGAAGAAAACAATCGCACTGCTTCTGCTTGTTTTGGCCGTCCTGACCGCGGCCGGCGGCTATCTTGCCTGGCACGAAACCGCCAGCGACGAGCTGGTATTCGGCACTCGTGCGGATCTACCCACACTGACCTTCTACACCACCGGTCTCGCCACCACCCCCCAGCTCCCCTTTTGGTCCGCGGTGCGCAACGGCAAGCTCCTGCATTACTGTAACCTGCGAGTGCGAACCTGGAAAAGCACCGATGATCTGCGGGGATTGCTGCTGGCCGGCAAGGGGGATCTGTGGCTGGGCCATGTCGAAGGCTTTTATCAGGCCCACCAAGCGGGGGCTCCGGTGCAGATCCTGACCGTGAGCGGATGGAAAAAGTTCTACCTGTTGAGCAGGAATCCGGCCGTCAAAAAACTGGCCGATTTAAACGGCCGGGAGCTGCCCTACGCCCCGGCCGGCTCCCCCGCCGTGCCGATCCTGGAAGCCGTGGCCACCAACGCTGAAAACGATATCCGCTACCAGCCCTTCGAACCGAAACAATTGGCCATGGCCCTGCTTCGCGGCAATGTTCAAACGGCCCTGGCACCCGAACCTCTGGTCACAAACCTGCTGACCAAGGTAGACGGGCTGCGGATCGTGACCAGCGTCGAGGAACTGTACGGCCAGCGCACCGGATCTCCGGCCCGCCTGCCCCTGGCGGGTGTGGCGGTCAATCGCCACACCGCCGAAAGACTCCCCGGGGTCGTTGAAAAACTGGTGGAAGAAATGATAAGCGCCTCACAACGCCTGGAAAGCAACCCCGAAGAAGGCATAGATGCCCGACCGAAAGTCTTCGGGCAATTCGTCTCCCGCGATACGATCAAACAGTCCCTGTCGCGAGACCTGATACTGACCAGGCCGGCGAACCAAATCCCGGAGGAAATACAGGCCTACCTGACCACCCTGAACCCAGAAAAATCCGCTACCACCCCGGCGACCGACGAACTGCCGGTCGATCTGCTCTGGAAACCCTGATGGCTTACCTGTTTTCGTTCTGCATTCTGCTGGGAATCTGGTACGCCGGAACCCTGTTTTTCGGTGCCAACCTGGTACCGACACCAACCCAAACCCTGGCTTGTCTGGCGGAATTAACCACCACTCTCAACTTCTGGGCGAATATCGCCATCACTATCTTTCGGGGTGTGCTGGCCCTGGGAATCAGCGTAACGACCGCACTGGTACTCGGCCTCGCCGCCGGCCGCAGCAAACGGGCCATGGCCCTGACCGGGCCGCTGGTCGCGGCGCTGCAAGCTTCTCCCCCCATCTTGTGGATCACCCTCCTGATGGTATGGGTCGGCACGGGCAGCAAGGTTCCGATCACGGTAGTGGTGGCCTCCCTGCTTCCCCCCTTGTTTGCCACCGTCGCCCAGAGTGCCGCGGTAGTGGACCATCGCCTGTTCGAGTTGGCATCCGTCTACCGGGTCAAACGAAGCCGCATCCTGACCGATATTCTGTTACGCGGCATCTATCCTTCCCTGCTGGGCGGATTTTCCTATGCCCTGGGAAGCTGCTGGAAAATCGCCGCTGTGGCGGAATTCCTCGGCTCGTCACAAGGCATCGGTGCCAGGATCTACTGGAGCTATCGCATGCTCAACATGCCGGAATTGTTCGCTTGGGCAACGGTCCTCGTCGGCCTCGGCATGGCCGTGGAACTGGGCCTGATCCGCCCCTTGCGCAACCGGGCCGAAACAAGGACGGGCACACATGCTTAGACTGGAACATATTTCAAAAACCCTGCAAGGCAAAACGGTCATCGAGGATTTCAGCCTGGCCATGAGCAAAGGTGACATGGTCTGTCTGACCGGCCCGTCGGGCGCAGGCAAAACCACCATCGTCCGGATCGCCGCCGGACTCTTGGCGCCAGACCGGGGACAGCTGCAAATCGGCACCGCAAACATCGCCTTTGCCTTTCAGGACGCCCCCCTTATTCCCTGGCTGACAGCACTGCAAAACATGCAATTCGTACTGTCGCCCCGCCTTCGCGGCGAAAAGCTCGATGCACAGGCGCTGACTTGGCTCGAAAGACTGGGATTATCGGACGCGAGGGATAAAAAACCGAGCGAAATGAGCGGCGGCATGCAACGCAGACTCTCCATCGCCTGCAGTTTCGCGGTCACTCCGGAACTGCTTTTTCTGGACGAACCCTTCGCGTTTCTCGACGAATACTGGCAATCGGTCGTGGTGGATGAACTTATCCGCCAGAACCGGCAACGGCGCCTGACCGTACTTATGGTGAGCCATCAACCGGAACCGGTGCAGCGGCTGGATGCCAGAGTGGTACACTTGGCAACGGGATCAAAGCTCCTATCTGCGAAAAAGCACAATCCCGAACGGGCGGAACAAACCGGAGCAGAGTCCGCATAGTGGTTAAATTTTGCAGGCCTTTGGAACCGAAACAAAAAAATGAGCCAAACTTTTCCCTCCTGAACTCAGTAAAATAACTTTTGAACCTCTCGGGATACTGGTCCTGAGTCTCTCCCCTGCATGCGCATGATGCTGCGGACCAAGCTGCCTGCCTTGATCAAAAGAGATTCACATGAAAACAATTTTCATTTTCGTGATTTAAGTCACCGACAAAACACTCAAAACGCGATAAACCATGGGCCACAAGGAAACGACATTGTTTCAGGACAAAGTACCGGAGCGCAAGGCACGTAAAAAGAGCACCTGAACCAATAACCTGAGCGCACACCTCCCTGAAAAACAGAAGCGAACTCATGACCCGTATCAGCAGCAGCAACGAAATAAAAAACAGATTAAGCAACATATTCGACGAACTGCTGCGTCACAACGGTTATGGCCAGATGCAGGTCGACATGCGTTTGCTGCGCCGCGGTCAGAAAGAAATCATCCTGCGTTGCGGCAAAGAATATCGCTTCGTGATCGAGTTCTCCGGCTAAGCAGCATCAATATGGAACATTGGATATATCCCACACCCTGCAACTCCCACCGAAACGGGACGCCCTATTCACGATTTTCCTGGGCAGTCGATTATGCAGACCATGTTGCTGCCTCCTCAGCAAACAAGGCATATCGACTGCCAATTTTTACCTCGCCAGAAAACCAAACAATGCGCCCCTTGCACCGGTTGATCGCCCCATATACTGCTGCCCCGGTCTGCCGACAAAGGAGGGGAAATCACAAGACCAATAGGGAGCGGGTGAGACCTCTTGCGATCGACGGGCATGCCGACCTGGATTCGGCCCCGTACGATCTCGTACGCACCCTTCGCGGCGCGAAACAGGAAGGACTCTTAAAATTGCGCAAAACCGGAATTAACCAGGGTGAGGTGAGCAACTCAGGCTCAACTCATCCCTCTAACAAAACCATGCGTGCGGGCCTCGTACACAGTTCCTGTCCATTCTTCTCTCAATAATGCTGAGGCTGGTAACCTGTCCCAACTTGCTCAAATCAAAAAGTCCCAGTTCTTCAAACCAGAAGTTAGGCATCGCATAGTTGGCCAGTGGGCTTGCAGCATTGCACCACGAACTCATCTTGAAGGTTTTGCAATCTCCTTGATAGCCAAACTGCCGGAGTCTGCGGTGGAGTCGTTTCGCAGGCAGAAAACTTCGGAGCCAAGCCATCGGCCCTTGTCCATCTATCGGTCCCAACCACGATAAGCAGGCATGAGCTATCTACAAGGGCATGACCTGGGAACGATCTGCACCCTTGGCCTGAATCGCAAGCTAATCAAATAGGTTAATTTTTTCTTTGACATTTTAATACCCGCAATGACATTATCGTGCCCAACAGAAGGGGTTCTCGCCAAAGACGCCGGTCACCCACCTTAAACCGCAATACCCCATACAAACATAACCTCGCTAATCCGGAAAATATTCCGGATATCGGCGGGTTCTGCTGGTTCCGGCGGGTTTTCATCCAAACCGCCGGCAATATGCACTGTTTAGGCCTATAAACATGTGCAAGGAACAAAATCGGTACATTGACAGCATACCGTCACGTCTGAAATCCGCTGTTCCTTCAGAAACCAGCAACATCGCCGGATGTTTCTATTCCCGAAGGACAAATGTCAAATGTGGAGGCAACACCTATGAAGAATGTTTTTATTGCGATGAGTGTGCTTTGCATCATGATGTGCGCCAACCGAACCTTGGCCGACCAGGTCAATGACGACCAGGAGGTCTTTGAAACCGAAAAAATGGTGGTCACCGCTACCATGACGGAAAAGATCATGAAAGATGCACCGGGAGCCATCGAGGTCATCAGCGCACAGGAAATCCTTGAAATGAATGCGCAAACCGTGTCCGAGGCGATCGAGGAAGCTACCGGCCTGCTGGTAACGACGGAGACGGGACGACAGAAAAGACCGAGTATCCGCGGCACGGGCGACAAACACACCCTGGTGCTGATCGACGGACGCCGGGTCGTGGCCGGCTTCAAGGATCTGCTCAGCATCAATCAACTCCCCGTGGATCTGATCGATCACATCGAAGTGGTACGCGGCCCCGCATCGGCTTTGTACGGCAGCGACGCCATCGGCGGGGTGGTCAACATCATCACCCGACGGCCCACCAGACGATTGGCCCTGGGCGCCACCGCGCAATACGGGCAGAACGGTTATCACGAAGGGGAAAAAACCAGGGGCCGGGCTTATGTCGGCAAGGCCACGGAACGTTTCGGCGTCTTTCTGGCCGGCGGCTACCAGAAACAAAACGCCTTTGACCGCGACGGCGTCACGCCCGACGACAGCGACACGATCAAGCTCAAATCGGTCGGCGGACGCTTCACCTTCAGCCTCGCTGAAGGGCACGAGCTGCTGGCGGGTTTCGAAGCCATGGACCGGGAACTGTCCGGCCTCAGGGATCTTATGAATATGGACCGGTTGCGAACCGTCGAGGAGGAGCGCTTAAACGGCTTTCTTCAGTACGACGCCAAAATCACGTCCCTCTCCAGACTGATGCTGCGGTTCAATCATTCCGAACAGGAAAACGAAGTCGATACGGATCCAGCCATCCCGGAGGTAAGCGGCGCCATCGGCAACGAATCGGATGCGAAACGCTGGCTGGACCAGATCGAGGGACGATACAGCGGCCTGTTCTACGATCGTCACCTGATTACCGTGGGCACCGAATACCGGGTCGAGGGACGCAAGGATGATGCCGGTCTGGACGACGATATCCATAACCTCAGCTTCTACGGTCAGGACGAATACCGGGTTTTCGATCCCCTCTACCTGGTGGTCGGCTGCCGCTGGGACGAGCATTCCGAGTTCGGCTCCGAATGGACGCCCCGAGTCTCCGCCACCTACCACATCCTGGACAACCTCAGACTCAAAGCATCCTACGGCAGGGGCTTCCGCGCCCCCGGGTTTATGGAGTTGTACGTCCCCACCTACATGAAACAGGGCAAGCAGATCTGCGAACCCAACGCTGATCTCGACGCCGAGACCTCCGACAGCTACGAAGTCGGCATCGAAGGCGAGTACGGACGCTTTCAGGGCCGCTTCATGTGGTTCTATACGGAAATCGACGATCTTATCGATGCGGTCTGGTACATGTCCACCGGCTCGGGCAAGAAAAAAAAGGACTATTACCAGTACCAGAACATCGCCGAAGCGACCATGGAAGGGGTCGAATTCGAGGGACGTCTGAAACTGCCTTACGGCTTCGCCCTGACGGGCAACATAACCTACCTGGATACGGAAGACAAAGATACGGGCAAGGATCTGGAGGGTCGCCCCGACTATAAGGGAACCCTGAAACTGAGCTACCGCCAGCCGCTTTCGGGATGGGCTGCGAATATCCGCTTCAACTATATCGGCGAGCGCTACTACTCCGGCGGAGACGAGGATGACGTCTTCCTGGTGAACACCTACCTGGCAAAAAACATCACCCGGCAATGGAAAGTCTTCGCCGGCGTGGACAATATCTTCAATACCGGCACAACCCGGGAACCGATGTTCTGGTACAGCGGGGTTTCCTACGATTACTGAGTTATTGAATATCTTTTCACACCTGTCCGATCCCGCCTGACGGAACCGGACAGCCGAACCCCACAGATACGACGAGGAGAAGCATCATGAAGTTAATCATCGGACAGATTGGCCAACCGTTAGTTCAAGGTACGTTGGGTCTGCTCCTGCTTATGACGCTATGCGTGATTCCCGGTCGAGCCATAGCGGATAGTACGGGACATTTCTATCTGGTCAGCGTCGGCTGCGGGGATGCGGACAACATCACCCTTAAAGCGATGCGAACCATCCAATCGGCGGACATCGTCTACTGTTCCAAAAAAAACCGGGAAAACTATCCTGAACTGATAAAGGACAAAACCGTGTATCCGCGACCGGGCATCCACATCCACCGATATCTCCAATCCCTCAAGGGCAATTTCGGCTTCGGCAAAAGCAAGGGAGAAGACCTTGCCGCCAAGGCCAAACCGGAGCTGGAGAACTTTGTCCGGACGGTCACCACGGCGGTCCGTGCCGGCAAGAACGTCTGCCTGCTGGACGGCGGCGATCCCTGCATCTTCGGCCCCTACATCTGGACCGTGGAGGTACTGCAGGACCTCGATCCCGTCATCATACCGGGCGTCAGCTGCCTGAACGCGGCCAATGCCGCCCTGCATAGAGGTCTCACCTTCGGCGTCGCGGCCCACTCGGCCATTCTGACCAATGCCGCCGATACCAAACCCGGCTATGGCGGCTCGGACACGATCGCGCGCATGGCCGCCACACGGGCCTCCATGGTGGTGTTCACCATGTTTTCGGACATGGAAAAACTGGTGGCGGAACTCGGCCGGTTCTATCCCCCGGACACGCCGGTGGCCATCGTGGCCAGGGCCGGTTACGCCAAGGATGAGCAGGTCATCCGGGGCACACTGGAAAGCATTCTCCAAGTCATGAAACAGAAGCAGAACATACCTTTCGAACACCTTGTCTACATCGGCGATTTTTTGAAATAACCCACGCGGGCCCATTGCGAGAGGAACCCTGTCATGTCGTCCAAACTGGCCAGATACTTCATCATTACCGCCCTGTGTTTCCTGCTGCTCAGCTGTCTCGAAGGGGTGATGTTTCCCACCAAGTTTCAGCTCCAGTCCCTGTATAAGGCCCTGCTGCATGTTCCCCCCGGCAAGCTCAAAGCCTTTTTCGGCTATTTCGTGACCAAGATCCACACCCATGTGAGCCTGATCGGCTGGGTCAGTTCGGCGCTCATGGGCATCCTGTACCATCTCGCCCCGCAGATCAGCGGACGGGAACGCTATCTGCGCTGGGTCGGTTACGGTAACTGGGGCTGTCATGTCCTCGGCCTGTTGCTGCTCACGGCCGGCTTCCACCTTATCGGGGTGTTCGGCCTGGCTTCCGGTTTCGATGCCGGGTCGCCCGAATTCCGCGCGGTGGCGGCCCCCTACAGGGCCCTGGTGGCGGCGGGCGGGGTACTGGTCACCGTATCGGCCCTGCTGTTCAGCGGCAACATAATGCGCACCCTGCTGGCAAGAGACTGAAAACACGGGAGATTGACCATGGACATGCGACAACGTGCGAACCCTGTCCCGACCCTGGTTCCCTGGATCATGCTGGCACTGGTCGGGCTGATACCCTGGACGGCGGCGGCGGAAACAGCCACGCAGGTAAAGCACACCGCAGAGCGAGCCGTGGCTGTCGATGCCGCCACCCAGCAAGCCGTGGAAGCATGGGAGGCGGAAAAACAGACGTTGCTGGCAAACATCGACCGGGCACACACACGCCTGCAGAACATCGACTGGCAGCGGCGCAAGGCCACGGACTACAGCGCCACCCTGAACCGAAAAATCGAAGCGTTAAAACTGCGTGCGGCCGAAATGGAAAAAATCAACGTGGAACTGCTGCCGCTGCTGGACCAGATGCTGGACCGGCTGCAAACCTTCGTAGCCGCCGACTTGCCCTGGCAGCAGGCCGAGCGCCGCCGGAAGCTGGCCCATACCCGGCAATTGCTGAACGATTACGACACGGGCCTGCTGCCGAAAACCCGCGCCGTACTGGAGACGCTGGCGCGGGAAGCGGATCTGGGCCACACCGTAGCGGTTCGTGAAGCGGAAATCGCCGTTGACGGCCAGCCCCGCCAGGTCCGGCTGTTGCAGGTCGGACGCCTCGGCCTGTATGCCCTGACCATGGATGGTCGGCAAGCCTACGCCTGGGACGGCGAGCTACGGAGTTTCTGGGCCCTGGACGAAGGCGGCAGGGATATCGGACAGGCCATGCAAATGGCCGAAGGCACTCGCATCCTGGCCCTGAGCCGCCTGCCCGTGGGCCAACCCGGGGCAAAAACTACCGCAGGAGGATCCCGTGTCAATGGCAAGTAAAATTCTGTGTCTGTCGTTACTGCTGTTAACAACCTCGGCCGGCGCAACGCAAGCGACGCCATCCTTCGATCAGGTCGCCGGTGAAATCCAGGCCCGGGAGCGAACCGCGCACCGTGATCGCCAGCTCACCCTGCGGGATATTCAACAGGAGCGCGCCCGGCTCACACGCACTCTGCGACAGTTGCAATCCGAACTTGCCTCCGCAGACAAAAAACTGGCCACCGAGAAGGCATTGTTGGACAAGCTTTCCCGCCAGCGCAACACCCTCAAGCAAGATATCGGCAGCCGTCTGGCGAGCAAGGAGGAGTTGGATACGGTGTTGCTCGACTTTGTCGGCAACTTCCTGGCCAGGGTCGAGGAAAGCCCTTACAGCGCCCAGCAGCCGGAAAGTCTGGCGAAACTGCGTGCCTTCAGCGCCAACGGCCATGTATTCGGCATGGCGGATGTAAAAACGCTTTTCGACCTTTACTTCACCGATATGCGAGCCGGAGCCGAAAAGATCCGTTACACCGGCAACATGCTGGATCGCGGCGGCAACGATATCGAAGCCGACATCATCCGCCTCGGGCACCTGGCCGCCCTGCACCGCTCAGACACCGGCACCGGCTATCTGCTGCTGAGCCCCGCTTCCGGACGGCTGGTGGCCGGCGCCGAACCGCCCGGCGGCGTGAAAAGCAATCTGGACGACTACTTCGACGGCGAGACCGACCGGGTCTTCACCGACATAACGGGCGGCGCCGCCATTCGCCAGCTCGCCCGCCGGGACACCGTGATGAATCAACTGCGCAGCGGCGGGGCGCTGGTGATACCGATTCTTCTGGTGGGACTGGTGGCTTTGGCGCTGACCGTCGAGCGACTGCTGTTTCTGGCCCGGGTACGGCATAATACGGATGAGCTGATGACCCGCGTCACCGCACTGGTATCCCAAGGCGACTGGGAGACGGCCCTCAGGGCCACCGCTCCGCACCGCGACCAACCTACCGGTCGGGTTCTGATCGCCGGGCTGCAACATCGCGGCGAAAACCGGGAGATCATCGAAAGCTCCCTGTCCGAAGCGATCCTCAGGGAGACCCCTCGTCTGGAGCGTTTCCTGAGCGCCCTCAAGGTGGCGGCGGCCGTGGCGCCGCTGCTGGGTCTGCTCGGCACGGTCACCGGCATGATCAACACTTTTCAGGTCATCACCACCCATGGCACGAGCGATCCGCGCCTCATGGCCGGCGGCATTTCCGAAGCCATGGTCACCACCCAGGTGGGTCTGGCCGTCGCCATTCCCGTCATGATGATCGCTTCTTTTCTGGGTAGCCGGGCACACAAGCTGTCCCAGGACATGGAAGAAAAAGGCCTGGCCCTCATGGGTGCCCTTCTCAAATGGAAAAACAACGACAAACAGGCAGCGGCATAACAGCTTTACCCTTGCCTAAGTAGACAAAAGCTATGGCGCGCCGCCTGTCGCAAAAGGATCGAATATCATCATGGCTCTTTTCCGCAACATTCTGGAACTGGTGGACATGGGCGGCCCCGTCATGATTCCCATCGGGGTTCTATCCGCCTGGATGTGGATTCTGATCGCCCTGAAGGCCGACTGGATCCGGCGAGCCGGGCGGCAGTCGCTGCCGCTGGACGACGCCATGGCATGCCTTTGCAGCGAAACGCCACCACCGACATCGGGCTGCTGTCCCAAAGCCCTTGCGCTGGCCTATTTCATGAAGCAACAAGACGGGCCGGGAAGACCCACAGACAACGAACCCCGGCGGATTTTCTTCGAGGTGGCCGTGCGGCGCCAGTTGCGGGATCTGTACCGCTTTATTCCCGCCATCATGATCCTGGCCGCGGCCGCACCCCTGTTGGGCCTGCTGGGTACCGTCAGCGGCATGGTGGAAACCTTTCGGGTTATCGGCCTGTACGGCATGGGCAACGCCCAGGCCATGGCATCGGGCATCAGGGAAGCCCTGCTCACTACCCAGGCCGGTCTGCTGGTAGCCATTCCCGGCCTGATCGTCGGACAGATCATGCGCAGGAAAGTGCGTGGCCTGCATCAGGACTTACTGGTATTTCATCGGGCCGTCTGCCAGTGGCTCGAAAAGGAGTGGCAACCATGCAGCGACTAGGCGGTCTCGGAACGGCAGGCAACGGCCTGGAGAACCATGCCGATGCGGAAATCAACATGATGCCCCTGATCGACATGATTTTCATCCTGCTGATCTTCTTCCTGGTCACGGCCAGCTTCGTACGGGAATCCGGCATCGAGGTAAATCGCCCCGAAGCGGTCACCGCCGTGAAGAAAGAGGCGGTGGGCATGGTGGTAGGCATCGCCGGCGACGGCCGCGTCTTCATCGATCACCAGGTGGTGGATGTGAGGCGGGTGCGCGGACTGGTGGAAATCTTTCTGGCGGAAAACGTCGACGGCGGCATCATTATCGATGCCGACAGCGCCTGCACGGCCGGCCGCATGGTCGCGGTCCTGGATCAATGCCGCATGGCCGGCGCGCAGAATATCGCCGTTTCCGCCCGACGCCCCGGAGAATAACCATGATCGCCATGCTGCCGAACACCACCGAATCCGTGCGCGCAGCGGCCCTGGCCGCCGCGGCAATCATTATCAGCCTCGCGATATTGGCGTGCGTGCCGCTGCTGCTGGACCAGACTTCCCCGGCACAACGGCATAACCTGCCCCGCACCAACCGCAATATCCCGCTGGTGCCCGAAAAAACTCCGGAAGACCGTCTTTTCGAGCAGCAGGAACTACCCGACCCGCCGGCGCCGGAACCGATACTTAACGCTCCGCCCGTCGAGCTGCCGGAGGTCGCTCCGCCCGATACCCAGGCCCCGGCGACGTCATGTCCGGACATGACGGCCGCAGCCCTCGCTTCCCTGCCCGCCGTCGACCTTCCGGTCCGGGTCGCGGTGCCCCTGCAGGGGTTGGCGCTACGCCCCGACCCGCAGCGTCTGGCCATGAATATCAATCCGGGCAAGCTGCACCTGCCCGCCACCGCGCCCACCACGGGACACCGCTTCAATCTGGACGAGGTCGACCGCCGGCCGCAGGGCATCTCCACCATGCAGCCCCTCTATCCCTACCAGGCCCGACGCATGGCCATCGAGGGCTATGTGACGGTGCGTTTTCTGGTTACCCATAACGGATCTGTGGATGAACTGACCATTCTCAAAGCGGAGCCGGAGGGCGTCTTCGAACAAGCGGTAAAAAGCACCTTACGCCACTGGCGCTTCAAACCGGGCCAGAAAAACGGCCGACCGGTGGCGACCTGGGTCAAAACAAGCATCGAGTTCAAGCTGCAGGACGCTTCCTAGGAGTTCACGGTCATGCCCCGTTGCGCATATTTCATTGCCATGGTCGTCATGGCCCTGCTGCTTCTCTCCGGCACCGGCACTACGGTCGAAGCACGGCAGCACGGGGCCTCCGTAGAACGCAGGGAAGACTGGCCGGTGTCGCTGCGCGAGGTTGTCAGCGAGGCGGAACAGCTCGCGGCGAACGGCAACTTTCAAAAAGCGGCCAGTATCCTGTCGCGCCACATGAACCAACACCCCGGCCCCTTCTGCGCCTACGTCTATTATGAACTGGGCTACTTTCTGCACCGGGCCGGCCAAAACGACGCAGCCGTCAAGCCCCTGCAGACGGCTGTGGAAAAAAGGCCGAACTTCCCTGATGCCTGGCAGATGCTGGGAGCCGTCCAGCATGCCAACAACCGCTTTGCCGAAGCGGACGCCGCTCTGGAACGGGCCGCGGCCCTGAACGACACGACGGAAACACGTTATCAATGCGCGGTCTGTTGGCTGTCGGCCGGGAAGCCTCAAAAAGCCCTGCCAATTCTTCGCCAGCTGGAAAAAACCCCGAATCCCCGCGCCGAATGGCTGGTGGCCCTGTCCGAAACCCTCAAAAGCCTGAAAAAAAAGGAAGAAACCGCCCGCGTCATGGAAGGTGCAGCCCGCCTGAACAACGATCCCGACCTGTTCTACCAGGCCGCCTGGCTCTGGCTGGAAGCGAACCGCCCCCGCAAGGCTCTGGCGCTGCTCAACCCCCTGGCCCAGGAGCAAAAACCGCATCTGCCATGGCTGCTGTCCTTGTGCCATGTCCACACACTCCTGAACCAACCGGCCCAGGCCGCCGCCGTCATGGACACCGTTATCCGGCGCAAGGGTCAACCGGAATATCTCTACAACGGCGGCCTTTTATGGCTCCAGGCCGACCGGGCCGACAAAGCCCTGCAGCATCTGCGGCGTCTTTCGGAGCTGCCGGAGCCCAAAGCCGAATGGCTGATCGCCCTGGGGCAGGCCTGGCTCAACACTGGTGATATACCCAAGGCCGCCGCAGTCACGGAACGAGCGGCCCGCATCAGCGGCAAGCCCGGACACGCCTACCGTGCCGGGGTATTGCGCCTGCAGCTCGACCAGGCCGATGCCGCCCTGGTCTGGCTGCGGCCGCTGCTGCGGCATCCACATCCCAAGGCCGAATGGCTGATCGCCCTGGTGCGGGCCCGGATCCTGAAAAAAGACTACCCGGCCGCCGCAAAAACCATGGAACGGGCCGCCGGCATCACCGGTAAAGGCGAGCACTACCACCAGGCGGCCATGCTCTGGCGACAGCAGAAAAAACCGGACCGAAGCCTCGCCCTGCTCAAAATCTGTGCCGGAAAAAAACCGGTCCGACAGCGCTGGCTGGTCGATCTGACCGACCTGCTCGTGGAACAGGGCAAAACCCGCGAGGCGCGCGCGGCCTTGGAGAGCACCGCCCTGATCGATGAAGAAGTGCCTGCCGACGTCCGTTTCAGGGGCGCATCCCTGTGGCTGCACCTGCAACGACCGCAGCGGGCCCTGCCCGTCCTGAGCGCGTTGTGCCGGGCACCAAACCCCACCTACAGCTGGCTGGCGGCCCTGGTGAAAACCTGCGTGGAACTGAACAGACGGCCGCAGGCGGAAAAGGCCCTGGGAAAGCTGCTCGACCTCTATGCGGAAAACCCCGATGCCTGGCAACTGGCGGTATGGCTGGCCCTGCAGCAATCGGATTATGCCGCGGCGGCCGCCGCCACAGAGGTCCTCGCGCACCTGGCACCGGACAACGCCGACCATACCCGCAACCTGAGCACCTACTACGCCATGGCCGGCATTCCGGTCCGGGCGGCGGAAACCTTGCGGCAAACGTTATCAAAACAACCGGCGGCCAAAGACTGGGACCGGCTGACCAACATCTACCTGAGCGGCCAGCGCTACGCCATGGCCCTGCTTCCGGCCCGGTCCGCCGTAGCGTCCGGGCAGACCGCCGATCGCTGGGAAACGGTGGGAGATATTCTCTACCGCCTGCGCCGCTTCAAAGAAAGTCGCGACGCCTACGGCCATGCGACCGCCCTGTCGGAAAACCCCGGTCTGCTGCTGAAAAGCGGCTATTCGCTATTGAAAATGCAGGCTTGGGACGAGGCGGCCGACTGTTTCCGCGCAACCATCGCCCACACGACAAACAACGGCGATCTGGCACGGGCCGCCCATCAGAGTCTGGCTTACATCGAGAAACTGCGCACAATCGAACAACCGAATCCCCCCTGAGGCGGATGGGGTTCGTACAACAGAATGTTCTTTGTGCTTCATTTGTGCTAAAGAATTAAAAAAGCACGAACTTAATCTACATGAAGTCAAATAAACAGCTATTCTTCCCCACCCCGTCAGAAAAACTTCTTGGTGCGCGGAGAAAGGCTGAAATATTCCGAGGAGGAAACCGTTGAAAATGAAAAAAATCGCTTCACTGACCGCATTCCTGTCGCTGTTCTTCGTTCTGTTGACAAGCGCTGTTCTGTTCATCGTCCCCCATGGGCGGGTGGCCTATTGGGCCGACTGGAAACTATGGAGTCTTTCCAAGGATCAGTGGACCGCCATACACATCAATGCGGGCATCCTGTTTACGGTCGCGGCGGTGGTTCACACCTGTTTCAACTGGAAAAACATGGTCCTCTACATGAAGGACAAACACCGGCACCTGAGGATATTCACCATGAATTTCAATATCGCCCTGGTATTGACGCTGCTGTTCGTAACAGGAGCCCAGTTCGGCATGCCGCCCTTTTCGACCATCATTGCCGTCAATGAACACATCAAGGATGGCGCCGCCCGAAAATATGGAGAGCCGCCCTACGGTCATGCCGAATTATCCTCTTTGAAGGTCTTCGCCAGACACATGGATATCGATCTTGACCGGGCCTTGCAGGGCCTTAAAGCGGCTGGCTACAGCGTCGAGTCGGATGCCCAGTCTCTGAAAAAGATTGCCCTTGCCAACCACGTTCCTCCTCAGGAAATCTATCTGGCCATGATCAAGCCCGCCGGATCGATAGAGAAAATTGAAAAAATGCCGATAAAACCGGTCAAGGGGTTGGGGAAACTGACGCTGGAGGAGTTGCTTGGCCGGTACCGGCTGGATGCCGGCGCTGTCGCAGCGGCTCTCAAGGAAAAGAATATCCGCTGGCAAAGCGGAATGACGCTGAAACAGATAGCGGAGTCGAACGGCGTGAGTCCCATCGATGTCTATGACAACATCAGGGAAATTGCGGATCGGAATGCAGGGAGCTGATGCCTTTTGAAAAAAGCCGGATCGTTAAAAGGCCGGGACAATCCCGGCCTTTTTTATTTTCGTCACTGCGCTGGCTTATTGAAACAACCCTACCCCCCCGATGGAATAGGCTCGCCGGTTCGGCGTCCCCTTGGTAGCCGGGATATGCACGCGACTGCCGTTTTTCAATGGGTCGGAGAAAAGCAGAGTGTTGCCGGTTTTGTCGTCGTAAGGAATGCCCACCGGCCCGACAAATGCAAAGCCGAGAATATCTCCGGCCTGCACGGCCAGCGGAACATCGAGATCGACCTGGTTCAAACCGGCTTGGGCGACCTCGAGAAGCGGGGAAACCTCAACGACTTCCCACAGATCTTCTGCCGGCCGAAAAACCAGCAGATGCAACCTGCACGGAACGATGAAATATCCCCTTAGCGACAGCAAAGCCCCCTTGCCGGGCAACGGATTACCGCTATCGACAAGCGTCAGGTTTTCATCGCCGCTGTGTTGCCGGTTAACCAGCTCCGCACCGATATAGTCAAAAAATTCCTGCCGCAGAGAGAATTGCCGTAAAGCATCCATTTGTGCCTGAACAAAAGTCCGCATGGCCCGGCGTAACTGTTCCGCTTCCTCCACCCTGGCCCGCTTCTCCCGCTGCAAGGTTCCGGAAACCCGCGTCAAATCAGCGACCCTGTCATCCAAAATGTTCTTTTCCGCCGTCAAAGTGTCCAGGCTTTGCTGTACGGTGGTCAATTGTTGCTGCAGTTGCTGATTTTCTTCCTGCAGACGCGTCAGGTGCTCATTCGAGCCCGCACAGCCTCCCAACACCCCTACAAGCATGCAACTTATTAAAATATGGCGCATTCATGCCTCCAGAATCGAACGAGAATCGTATCTGCAACATACTTTAACAAATCATGCCCGCTGGTGAAAGCCGGAAATTGCTTTATCTTTTGTTGAAGGGATAGGGCCGTCACCGTGCAAAACCGCACTGCCGCAGCTTTGGTTTAACGAATGAACACTTCATCGGGTAGGAGGCGGGGTTACCCCCGCCGTCCTCCCACACCACCGTGCGTACGGTTCCGTACACGGCGGTTCACAAAGCGCACTGAAAGCGTCTGCGGTAATCTACTAACGAGACCAACCCCAGTCTGTCGAAGTAGGATTTCCGAAGTGCATCGTGCATATGCGAGGCTCCTGAGTTCCACCAGGGGCCTCGCTCATTTGTGGCGGATCGCCACGCCCGATGCTCTGGCAATCCCCGCCGCATCAAATTCCTGGCTCGGGTAAAGGGGCGCTTCCACTGTCGCCACAGAATGCAGCGCAGTTTCCGCCTGATCCAACCATCAAGATCCTCGAAGATACCCTTAACCTCCGCCAGGCGAAAGTAGGCGATCCAACCTCGAAGCTTCGGAGTGGACTCTTCGATGACCCGCTTGAGACGGCGTCCCCTTCCCCGCCGAAAGATTTCTCGCAGGCTAGTCTTGAACCGCTTCACGGAAGATCCCGCCACTTTCAGACGGGGCTTTTTGTGAGAGGTCATGCTGTAGCCTAGAAAGGTTCTTTCCCAGGGGCGGCCAACGGCGCTTTTGACGCGGTTGACTTTGAGCTTGAGCTGCTGTTCCAGAAACCGTGTCAACGAGGTCATGACTCGCTCGGCCGCCCGGCGACTATGCACGTAAATATTGCAGTCGTCGGCATAGCGACAGAAGGCATGGCCCCGCCTCTCCAGTTCCTTGTCAAACTCGTCGAGAAGGATGTTCGACAGCAGGGGCGAGAGAGGGCCGCCCTGCGGCGTCCCCTGTACCCTTGGCGAAATAATCCCCCCTTCAAGCACACCGACCGTCAGATATCGGCGAATCAACCCTAATACCCGGCGGTCTTTGACTTTGCGGGCCACCCGCGACATGAGTATGTCGTGGCCCACGCGGTCAAAGAATTTCTCCAAGTCGATATCGACCGCCCAGCGCCGCCCGGAGGCTACGTGCCGGCGGGCGGACTGAACGGCTTGGTGGGCGCTCCGTCCGGGACGAAACCCGTAGGAGTGCTCGGAGAATTCCGGTTCAAACAGCCGCATCAGCTCCTGATGCAGCGCCTGCTGAATGAGCCGATCCAGCACCGTGGGAATGCCGAGCATACGCATCCCGCCACCGGGCTTGGGAATTTCCACCTTCCGCACCGGCTGAGGCTGGTAGGTTCCGGTCAGCAGTTCTTCTTTGATGCGCGGCCACTGCTCCTGCAGGTAGGTCTTAAGGTCGCCAACCGGCATTCCGTCGATGCCCGCCGCGCCCTTGTTCCTGACCACTCGCTGGTAAGCCGCCATCATGTTGCCGCGACTGACGACTTCTTCCATCAGCCGCGTTGCCACTTCCGTCCAGGATGATTCACTGCATGCCGTGACGTTTGACGCACCGATGCCGTACTCTCGCGACTTCCGGTCGCTACCCTCGGACATGGCCCCCGGCATCTCAACCAGGGCTTCTGCTTCTTCGATCGTCATCGAAATTCGTGCCTCCTGAAAAGCGCCTCGTGTTCGGCCCTTCGCCAAAGTGGTTAGCCCGGCTATTATGGCCTCTGCTGACTTCTGCCAACCCATCCCGACACCTTGCGATGCCGGTAGCACGAGGCAGGTTGACAGATCTCCCAGGGTAAGACGCGTGACCTTCCTTCCACATACCCGCCGCATATACAGCACCACCCTCCCGGATGACTATCGGGCTTTGAAGACTATGGCCTTCTCGCCCGGATGGCACTGCCTCGTATGCGATTCCTGTTCGTCGGGCCGGAAGTTTGCCTACAGCTTCCTTCAGATTCCACCTCGCGGTGGACACCCTTGCTGTTCAGCTAACGGTTCCCGTCATCAGGGTCCGTAGGGGACTTGCACCCCCAAGTCATCCGACTGCCACCACAGCAGCCAGAACAGCGCCAGTCAAGGCGCTACGCGCCATGCCTGGCGCACCACGAAAAAAGAGGCGGTGCCCATGGCCGCCGCCTCTTTTTTATTCTGCCGTCGCAGGGATATTATTCGCCACGACGCGTTTCCATGGCTTCAAGCTGCTGTTTCAATGCCGCCAGTGATCTTTCGAGGGTATCGATCTGGCCCTTCAAGACGTTGGTATCGGAAGCTTGCGCAACCGGTACGACAGGTGCCGCTGGCGCAACGGCAGGAAATCCCCAACCGCCGCAGCCCCGCCGCATAGCCAAACCGCGGCCCCCGCCACGGCCGCGGCCTAAACCTGCAGCATTCGGCATATCGTATCCGGCGCAAACACCCATCCGTCGCCCTGTCAGCGGACCGTATCCCTGTGGACCGGTTCTATCTCCTCCTGGCATATCGCACTCCTTTCCACCGCCTTGGCGGCTTCCGTTCGCTGTTTGACCTCGGCCCTTCCCTGAAGAACAACCGGGGATATTCAATAGATGCAACTTGCATCTAAAAGATAATAACTATCCCTCTATCTGTCAAGGGTGAAAGGCCGCCGATTATTCGACCAACGACTCATCAACGGAATGGGTCGGCGAGGTTATGGCAGGCAACTCCTTGTTATGGAATTGAGCCAGAACATCCCGGACGGTCTGTCCTTCGGCAATCCGGTAAATATCGACCAGATTATCCTTGAGCATGTAAAAGGAGATTTCCCCGATGCTGGCGGTGAACAGCAGATCGATCTGCTGCACAAGCATGGTTTTGATGACCTTCAAGCCGATGAATTTTTTCTCTTCCAGGTATTGGTTGGAATAGAAGTCCTCAATCGCTTCGGTTCGCCCATTCAGGCGGATGGCCACGAAATAGGGGGCTCGGCCAAAATGGCCGTGTACATGGGAAGCGAAGCCGTTGATATCCTTGACCGGAATGATAACGGTCATCTCGTGATCGACGGCCGGTTCGACATGCACGAAAACCGACTCGACATGTTCGCTCTGATCGCGTATGGCGGTTTCGGCCAGATCGGCCAAATGGTGGGCGCGATACAGAGGTAAGGTCGGGCTGGTATAAATGACACAGTCGACCATACGAAACGGACCGGCCTGGCGGATGCGGACTTCACTCACCCCCTTCACACCATAGATCTCGTTGACACGTTTTTCGATGGCCGAGGTCAGTTCCGGATCGAGATTGGCGTCAAGTAACGCCAGGAAAGATTGCCTTACACTGCTCCAGCCGAGCTTCACGATCAATCCGGCAATCAGCAGGATAACGGTTCCTTCGACATAGCGAATCCCCAGATAATTAAGCAGCAGCCCCAGCAGAACCACAGCCGAGGTGGCGATATCGAGAAAAGATTCACTGGCGTTGACCTGCAGGGACTGGGAATTGATGGCGCGACCGACACGCCTTTCCGCTACGGCAATGGCCAGAGACACGGCCATGGAGATCCCGCTGGCCAGCATCGGCCATGTCGGTAATATTTCGTTTTCGCCGACATGGCCGAGTTTACTCCATCCCTCGGGAATGAGCTCGAAACCGGCCCAGCAAATCACCGCCCCGGCCAACAAGGTCACGAAGGTTTCCACCCGATAGAGACCGTAAGGAAATTGCTCGGTTTTCTCCCGACCGGCCAGCCACAGACCGAAAAAACTGGCAAAAATGGCCAGCAGATCCGCCCCGCTGTGAAAGGCATCGGCGATTAACACCGGCGATGCAAAACGCCAGCCGACGAAAGCCTTGCCGAGGGCCAGCACCAGGGTAGCCACCGTTGCCGTAAGGGCGATGCGCTGGCCTCTTTTGAGACGGGCCTGATGATTCGTATCGACGCACTGATTGGGCATGGACCTAGCGATCCTCCTCGACAAGCTGTCGGGTCATGGGCGACCCACATTCAGGGCAAAGGCGTTTGAAGCAGGGCTCGCCCGGTACATGGGGAAGTTTGACGCCGCAGGCCGAACAGACACAATGGCTTGGCGGCCCCCCGCGCCCCTTACGACATCCCCACGATTTTTTGGCGCCTCTGCCGCCGCGTCCAAATCCAAAAACCATAAATTCCTCCTGCGAAACGGACTTGTCTTTCTAGAGCATACCAATAAATAACACACCATAGATATTTTTTACACCTATATTTACACCCGGAATGAAGCGGACGGCAGGAAAAGAAAGCCATGGCCATCAGCGAGCCCTTACGCCAGGTTCCTGCAACCTGAATCGGGAAAAACGGGCATCGGCAATAGACGACAACGCCTTGCAGCACATCGACCGGCATTGCATATCCGGCGCAACGGCCCATCCTCGTGATTTTTGGGCAAAAGTTGATACACTCGAAGTTATGTACGGCAAATCGGTTAAAAGTTGACCTGCATCAACTTTTAAAACAACGATTCAGCGTAGTCTTTTTGCATGGCCCCCTTTGTTACGGAAGCTGGGAAACAATGAAAACCGCGCAGTGGTGCGGTTCGTGTTTCACACGGATTTATCCGAGGGGAAATTCAAGGCAGTCAGGTCGTTTGGCATTTTAAAACAGAAAAGGGGAAAAACATCATGTATTGCCATCAATGTGAACAGACGGCTAAAGGCGTGGCATGCAACATCAGCGGCGTATGCGGCAAACAACCGGAAACGGCGGCACTGCAGGACAATCTTTTGCAGGGATTGCGCGGTCTGGCGTGGTACGCCAACGAAGCCCGCAAGCAGGGCAAACGCGACCCCGAAGTGGACAAATTCATGCTTGAGGGACTGTTCGCCACCGTCACCAACGTGGACTTCGACGCGAAGCATCTGGAGAAGGTCATCGCCCGCTGTTACGAGATGGAAAAAAAAGCGATGGCACTGGCCGGCACCTCCTGTTGCGGCATCGGCAAACTGGTCAGCGGCATCAAGGATGCTTTCAAACACGGGCCGCCCACCGCGGCCAAAGACTGGAAACCGACCGGCGACCTGGTCAAACAGGGCGAAGCCTACAGCATCGAGGACCTGCATTCCGACCCCGATGTGCGTTCAGCCATCGAGATCCTGATTTACGGTCTCAAGGGCATGGCTGCCTACGCTCATCATGCGCTGATCCAGGGCAAAACCGACGAAGAGGTTTCCGCCTTTTTTCACCGCGCTCTGGCCGCCACCTGCGATCCCGATCTGGGCCTGATGGACTTTGTCGGACTGGCCATGGAATGCGGCAAACATAACCTGACCGTCATGGGCCTGCTCAACCAGGGCCATATCGAACATTACGGCAAACCCGAACCGACCAAGGTCAACCTCGGTACCCGTGCCGGTAAAGGCATCCTGGTTACCGGGCATGACCTGAAAATGCTCGAGGAGCTTCTGAAACAAACCGAAGGCAAAGGCATCAACATTTATACCCATGGCGAAATGCTGCCGGCCCACGCCTACCCCGGCCTGAAAAAGTATGCGCATCTGGCCGGCAATTTCGGTGGTGCCTGGCAGGATCAGGCCAAGGAATTCCCCGAGTTCCCCGGCGCCATCATCTTCAACACCAACTGCATCCAGAAACCGGCCGGCTCTTATATCGACCGCGTATTTACCTGGGATTGCGTAAGCTGGCCCGGCGTCAAGCATATCGACGGTTGGGATTTCTCCGCTGTCATCGACAAGGCCCTGGCCTGCCCCGATCTGCCGGAAGCACCGGGCAAGGAAATCCTGGTCGGCTTCGGCCATGATGCGGTGCTGGGCGTCGCCGACAAGGTCATCGAAGCGGTCAAGACCGGCGCGGTGAAACACTTTTTCCTGATCGGCGGCTGCGACGGCGCCAAGCCCGGGCGCAACTACTACACCGAATTTGCGGAAAAGGTGCCTGAAGATTGCATCATATTGACCCTGGCCTGCGGCAAGTACCGTTTCAACAAGCTCGACTTCGGCGATATCGGCGGCATTCCGCGACTGCTCGACGTCGGCCAATGCAACGACGCCTACAGCGCCATCCAGATCGCCATAGCCCTGGCCGGTGCCTTTGAATGCGGAGTCAACGATCTGCCTCTGTCGCTGATCCTGTCCTGGTACGAGCAAAAAGCGGTGGTCATTCTGCTGACCCTGTTGCATCTGGGGATCAAGAACATCAAACTCGGTCCCAGTCTGCCGGCGTTCGTTTCGCCGAACGTACTGAACTACCTGGTCGAAAACTTCAACATCGCCCCGATCAGCACACCCGAAGCCGACCTCAAGGACATTCTGGGCTGATCCGGACATATCACTTGGCACGGTAAAGGCGGCAGGGAAACCTGCCGCCTTTTTTAGCCTGGTGATTTTTGCTCACCGCTTAGGCAACAACAATGCAAAGCGCCGGGCATCCTCCTGCATGTGAATGGTATTGAAAAAAACCACGCCGCTTTTACGCCGACAAAAGCGTCGCAACTGCATCAATTCAGCGTCGCTGTAACGATGCCGGTAACCGGTAATGCCCTGAAGACGGAAATAGACGGGACCGCGGCTAAGCACCGGGCCGGCAAAAGGATCCGTACAATGGATCAAACGACTGGTTCGGCACACATCGCTGATGAGTTTGTGGGGCCAGCCCTCCGGCGGTGCCCAGGCCAGCCGCAAGCGCCCTCTGTCAATCGTGCGAAAAAAGCCCTCCATCCTATGCACATGCTCTGCCGTCGGTTCGAAACTCGGCGGACTCTGAAAAAGGATATATCCGGCATGCAGCACACCGGCTAATCCGCGTAGCGCCTGCCATGCATCGAGGACCTCCTCCGTGGCGCGAAAACCGCCGCATCGGGCCAGCGCCTGGGGTAAATACCCCTCGTCGAGAAAACGGAAACTGGGACAGGACAGATCGTGAGTGATCAGCTGCCATGCCTTGAGACTGAAAACGAAACCGTCCGGCCCTTGCTCGCGCCATTTTGCAACGGTCCCTGGTCGGGGTAATCGGTAAAAGGTCTGCTGGATTTCCACCGCGCGGAACTTCTCAAAATAAGCCTCGACCGCACAGGCAAATCCACAACAACCGACCTTGATATCCGTGCGAAAGCACATGTAAAAACTCCGTTAAAATGACCACCGGCAGCATCCATCCAGACAACAACAATCAGTGGCAAGCGAGGGCCGTAATCCTCGAGGCCCTGTCTTTCCTTACAGTTTACCCCCATTTAACGATAGTCCAACGTCACAATGCCTGGTTGCTGAACCGATAAGGCGAGTAAAAAATTTAAAGCCTGAAGGGATTGGGAATATCCCGGTAAGTTATCTCCGGAGGATACGCATAAAAAAAGGAGCGTTTTCTCCACCGATTTTTCCAGTGAAGAAAACGCCCCCGTAACGTTCGGATACGATCCGGACTATTTCAGTTTTTCGATGATTTCATCCAGGCCCAGAGCCTCGGCCCAGGAGACTTCGACATACTGATCGCCTTTTTTGATCATCGGCGCCATCGGCTCATCGTTGTACCGCAGTTCCAGACCAAGACGGCCTTTCAGGCACAGCGGACGGCCTTCACTGGGCGCCTTGGCCACAACACCGACGGCCTTGCCGTTCTTGCGCAGCAGGTCGAATTGACAGCCCGCGTCACACCAGGTGCAGGTGACCTGCTCTTTTGCCACTTCCCAGGAGCGGGTTTTTCCGGACAGGGACTTATAGGTCAGAGCCCCCACCGGACATACCGACACACAGCGACCGCAGGAGACGCATTCGGACGTGGCAAGATTGCCGTCCAGAGCGGGGGCGACCTTGGTGTTGAAGCCGCGATAGGCCAGACTGATAACCGCCCGTTCTTCAACGTCCTGACAGGTTCTGACACATTTGGCGCACAGGATACACTTGTTCATATCCCGATTGATGTACGGATTCGAATCATCGAATTCGTAATCTTTTCGTTCGCCGCCGAGAGTGGGGGCCTTCACATCGTAACGGAAGGCATAGTCCTGCAACCGGCAGTCGCCGGCTTTATCGCAGGTCAGACAATCCACAGGGTGATTGGCCAGCATCAGCTCCAGAATGGTCTTCCGAGCCTCGACAACCGCCTCGGACTCGGTTTCGACAACCATCCCGTCCAGGGCTTCGGCACAGCAGGAAGCGACCAGGTTGCGAGCACCTTTGACTTCCACCACGCAAATGCGGCAGCCGCCGTAATTGGGGCTGTTTTCGTCATGACAAAATGTCGGTATAAAGAAACCGGCTCCCGTGGCTGCATCCAGCAACCGGGTACCCTTCGGAACCGTGACCTCCTGGCCATTTATGGTAAGAGCAACAGTAGACAATTGTTACCTCCTTCTATCCACGCAAGATTTTACATTCTCTTTACGTTTGAGGAAATCGGCACGACACCCATGATGCGTGCCGGCTACCGATTGTTACGCCTGAACAATAGCGTCGAATTTGCACTTCGGCACACAAGCACCGCACTTGACGCACTTGGAGGCGTCAATGGTATGGGCGGCTTTCTTTTCGCCGGTAATGGCGCCTACCGGACAGGCCTTGATGCAGACGCCGCAGCCGACGCACTTGTCCTCAACGATGGCGTAGGTCAGCAGTTCGGGACAGACACCGGCCGGGCAACGCTTTTCGTTGATGTGCGCTTCGTACTCGTTGCGGAAATAACGCAACGTGGTCAGAACCGGGTTCGGAGCCGTCTGTCCGAGAGCACACAGGGCCGAGGTCTTGATGGTTTTGGCCAGGCGCTCCAGAGTGTCGATGTCTTCCGGCACACCCAAACCGTCACAGATACGCTCGAGAATTTCCAACAGGCGTTTGGTACCCTCGCGACATGGCGTACACTTGCCGCAGGACTCGAGCTGGGTGAAATTCAGGAAGAATTTCGCCACGTCCACCATGCAGGTACCTTCGTCCATGACCACCAGACCGCCGGAACCCATCATGGCGCCGCCGCTGATCAGCGAATCGTAATCGATAGGCAGATCGAGCTGCTCCGCCGGCAGACAGCCGCCGGAAGGTCCGCCGCTCTGTACGGCCTTGAATTTCTTGCCGTCGGCAATACCGCCGGCAATATTGAAGACGACTTCGCGCAGGGTGATCCCCATGGGGACTTCGGCCAGACCGGTATTGTTGATCTTACCGGTGAGACAGAAAACCTTGCTCCCCTTGCTCTTTTCCGTACCCATGCTGGCGTACCAGTCACCGCCGTTGCGGACGATGAAGGGAATATTGGCGAAGGTTTCCACGTTGTTCAGGCAGGTCGGCTTCTGCCACAGTCCCTTGTGAGCAGGGAACGGCGGCCGCACCCGCGGCATGCCGCGCTTGCCTTCGATGGAATTCAACAGGGCGGTTTCCTCGCCACAGACAAAGGCGCCGGCGCCGGCCTTGATGCGAAGTTTGAAGTTGAAGTCGGTGCCCATGATATTGTCACCGAGAATCCCCATCTCTTCCGCCACCGCGATAGCCATGTTCAAACGCTTGATAGCCAGCGGATACTCGGCACGGCAGTAGATGACCCCTTCATTGGCTCCGATAGCGTAGCCCGCGATCATCATGCCTTCCATGATCGCATGCGGGTCGCCTTCCAGAACACTGCGGTCCATGAATGCCCCGGGATCGCCTTCGTCGGCGTTGCAGACGATGTATTTCTTGTCGCCCACGGCATCGGCAACGAACTGCCATTTGGTGCCGGTGGGGAAACCGCCGCCGCCGCGTCCGCGGAGACCGGAGATTTTCACCTGATTGATGATCTCCTGAGGCTCCATGGTCAAAGCCTTTTCAAGCCCTGCGTAGCCGCCGGTTGCGATATAGTCTTCGATGCGTTCGGGATTGGTGCGACCAAGACGGGAGGTTACCGACCGTACCTGCTTCTCATAGTACGGGGATTTTTCCATGACCGGAATACCCTCATAGGTCGCGCCTCCGGCCGAGATCTGAATCTCTGCCTTATCCGTCACCGGGGTCTTATTGACCATGTGACTTTCGATAAGTTGCGCGACATCCTCCGGATAAACGCCCCCGTAAACGACGCTGGCTGCGCCAGGCAGCCCCATTTCAACTACCGGCTCGGCGTAGCACATACCGATACAGCTGGTGAAATCCAGGTCGACATCCAGCCCAAGCTTCTCAACCTCGGTCTCAATCGCAGCCATGACCTTGGTGCCGCCAGCAGCCATCCCGCAGGTTCCCAGTCCAACGATGATCCGGGGGCGGTCCAGCTTCTTCTTGTATGCTTCCTCGATGCTCGAGCGTACTTCTTTTAAAGAGCCCATCGTTCCCCCCCTACTCGTACTGTTCCAGGATTTTATCGAGACCATCATTCGTCAGTCGACCATGGGTATCATCATTGATCATGATAACCGGCGCCAGTCCGCAAGCTCCGATACAGGCCACAGACTCGAGCGTAAAACGCAGGTCTTCCGTGGTTCCGCCATTGTCAACACCCAGGATTTCCTTCAACCCTTCGAATATCTTCGACCCGCCACGCACATGACATGCGGTACCGAGGCACACGCGAATGATATTGCGGCCACGCGGCTTGAGATGAAACTGAGAATAAAAGGTGACGACTCCGAATACCTCGCTGAACGGTATTTTCAGTTCCTTGGAGATAGTTTCCAGTACCTCCCCAGGCAGATAGCCGTAGATATCTTGTGCGCCTTGCAACACCGGGATCAACGCACCGTCATATTCACGGTAGTGCTCAAGCAATTCCATGAGCTGTACATCCTGTGGCGACTCAACCTGTTCGCCGGTGCACTTGCAAATTGCCATGTTCCTCTCCTCTCCGATTTATTGTATATTCCCAGGCTTACGGCATACAGATGCCGCCCTCTCCCAAGCATCCTGGGCCAACCGTTTATCCTGCTGAAATGACAGATAGTGACAGGGATCAGGGCGCACGCCGAGCATCAACGGCCTGCCGCAAAGATCCTCGAACCTTGGCGGTGTCCGATACGCGCGGCCGGCATACCACTTGTCAACTTCTGTCGGAAAGGTGCCTTAACTTCCGCTGTCGGCGAACTTGCCGCCGCAACCATCCATGGTAAAATTCACAGGCATCGGATGCGCGGTCTTGAACGGTGAAGCCAAGGACTTCCCACTCTGCGCGTCCGGATACCGGCAAACGATGTTTGCCGCATGGGGCAAATGCTCAAGTCAGTCTGGAAGAAAAGGGGGGAAACGTTTCTCAACCTCGATAACTAAATAACAAACCCTGCAAAATCATGCATATCCCACACAAACGACGAAACCTGTACCGCTCCGTCCGCAATCACAAGACACCCCGAAAAAACGGTTCTGTGCCCCGAACGCTTAAGCAGCGAGCCCAAGCGCAATTCGGCAAGAGAAGGCACACCCATGCCGAACCGGATCCATTCAAGAGAACGCATCCGAACGCACCGGTCCCTTCAGAACACAGGTTGATGATTGTAGATATGTATGGAAATTATAGAAAAAAATTCAATATCAATTTTTATCAAAAACGCTGCCAAAAAACAGCCACCACGCTTGTAGCACACCATCCGAAGAAGCGTCAAGAAATTTAGAACAAAACCATGGCTCGGATAAGAAAGGCGTTTCTTCAAACGGGGTATTTATCGCCACACCTTCTCAACCGATATGCCCTCAAGTGTTGAAAATAGCATGCGATTATCGACCCAGCGTGGCAAAACAAAAAAACAACACGCCGCGATCATAAAAATTCGGCGGCCTGCTTACAGGCCGCCGAATTTCTACGAAGTTTAATTCCTCTTTCTCAACATCCGCTTGTCGCCAACCCGGATGGTGATCTTTTCCTGGTCAAAATATTCCAGCAACGGAATCATGTATTTGCGTGAGAGGCCGGTCAACTGGCGAAATTCCGGCGGCGTGATCTCCTGCTTTTCCCGAAGAAAGGCCAGCAACTGTTCCCGCAGCGTCATCAAAGGCTCGGGGGCATAAAACAGATCGGCCTTTATTTTGACCGCCCGCTCTTCCCGAACCAGCAGATCCAGATGACCGAGGACCTCCCTCTCGGCGCAGCTGACCGCCGCACACATTTCCTTGATGCTGGGCGGTTCCGTGCCACCCTCCTGCAAAGCATGTTCAAGCTGAGCCAACAGCCCCGCCTGGCCCACCACCACCGAAGCCCTGTGCCCCGGGATCTTCACCAGATCCTTCTCGACAAGCACCTTGCCTTCCTTCTCCAGAGCAGCCAACACCACCGCATAGAAACGGCTATCGCTTCGTTTCGGGATATGGGCTTTAAGCTCTTCCTTGCCGATGCCCTCTTTCAGGGGATTTTCCCGGATGTACTCTTCCAGCCCCTCCAACAGCAGCCCCTTGAGCGTTTCAAAGGCTTGTTTGGCCAAAAAAATCCGTGGTTTGCGCACAACCTGGACCACCCCCCCCTGGGAGAGCAATCCCGCCAGGGCGGAGTCGACACTTTTGGCAGACAGACCGCTGCGAACGACGAGTTCATCCAGAGACAAACCCGAAAGCAGGCTCTCTTGAATCAGCAACGACAGCTTATCGGCATCCTGCCCTTCGTTAAGAGCATCCAGCAGTTCCAGGGCCTGGGCGGAACGACGACGTCGCCGCGGCGGAGCGGGGTCGATGACCACCCCGCCACCGATGGTAATCTGGGGGGAATAGCTGCGTACGATAAAATAATCACCGGGCAACAGCAGGACCGGGCTTTTCAGACGCAACTGCACAAAAGCGGAGTCTCCGGGAGCAAGGGTATCGCGATCGAGCAGAATGACCTGCGCCGGAACCTCATAAGTGGCGGAATGCAGCCGTACCGTGGCGCGGTGCTTCAGCTCCCGCGTCGCCGAAGCCAGATAATCGATCCGCACATCGACGGTACGGGTAACATTATAAACATCGCGCGGCACCACTACATCTCCGCGGGATATATCGGCATGATCGATGCCCTGCAGGTTGACCGCCAGGCGTTGCCCCGCCGAACCGTACTCGGCCTTTGTGCCGTGGCTCTGAACGCTGCGCACCCGCGAAGTCAGGCCGCCCGGTAAAATCTCCACCTCGTCCCCGGTGGCAATCTTACCGGAAAGAAGCGTACCGGTGACCACCGTGCCGAAGCCGGCAACGGTAAAGACGCGGTCCACGGGCAGGCGGAAGCAACCGTCATCGGATTTTTCGTGCACCTCGGAGGCCAGTTGCGCTAGCTGCGACTGAAGATCCTCCAATCCGGCGCCGGTTTTGGCCGAGACCTGGACAATCGGCGCCTCTTCCAGAAAACTTCCGACCAGGTAATTTTGAACATCTTCAATGACGAGCTGCCGCCACTCCTCATCCACCATATCGCATTTGGTCAGGGCTACCAGCCCTTTTCTGACCCCGAGTAACTGGCAGATTTCCAGATGTTCCCGCGTCTGGGGCATCACCCCTTCGTCGGCCGCGATGACCAGCATGACCAGGTCCATGCCGCCGACTCCCGCCACCATGGTGCGGACAAACCGTTCATGCCCCGGAACGTCCACGATACCGAACTGGATATCGTCCCCCAGTTCCAGATGCGCGAAGCCCAACTCGATGGTGATGCCGCGTTCCTTTTCTTCTTTTAAACGGTCCGTGTTGGTACCGGTCAGAGCCCTGACCAGGGAAGTTTTGCCATGATCGATATGACCGGCAGTACCAAGAATAAGGTGTTTCATGGAATACCCTTTTCACCACGATCGATACGATGGTGGAATCTCAGAGAATTCATATACGCAGTATTTCAGAAAGGTATTGGGGGAAGAAAATGTAAACCGGAAGGTTTAGATGCAAAAGCCTGCACCATCATAACAATTTTTGCAGAACCGATGTCAGTCGGTCCCGGGATCACAGCAAAAACCCGCCGCATCCGCATACATTGAAAACCGTACCCGGGTTTAGAATTGGCGGAAGCGCATGGGAATCGAACCCACCTGGGAAGTTTCTCACCCCCCACACCGGTTTTGAAGACCGGGCGGCCCACCAGCGACCGACGCGCTTCCATGCATCACAGATACAAACAAGGCCAACAAAAACATGCTGAAGGCCCCGGCAGCCGCAACGGCTACATAAAAAACCCTGTTACGGATTCCCGAAGGAGGTGAATAGTAGCCGATCGATGGGATTTATGCAACCCCGTTCTACCGTTTCGAGGGAGGCCCCCTGGCGCAGAATGCATCATTCCGCTCGTACCCAGCCAAACGATCGGAGGCTTTTTTACAAGCGAAAACGTTGGTGAATACAGTCGATGAAAGCTTTGGCCGCTGGCGCAAGATCGCGCCCCTGGCGGGCGATCAGGTAAAAATGGCGAAGGATCTCCAGCCCCTGGACCTCGACCATGGACAGCTCGCCCCGCTCACACTCTTTTTGCACCGACATCTCGGAAACAAAAGAGATGCCGGCTCCGTTGAGTATCGCCTGCTTGACGGCCTCATTGCTGCCCAGGCACATGGAGGGGGTCAGCTCGTCCGGGGCGAACCCCGCCTTGGCAAGGGCCTCGCGCAAAGTCCTGTCCGTACCGGAACCGGGCTCCCGGACAATGATCGGCTCACCGGCAAGATCCGCCAGACGGATATGCTGTTTTTTGCTCCAGGGGTGACCTGCGGGTACCACCAGCGATATCTTGTCCAAAACCAAAGGCGTATGGACAAGGCCTTTGTCCGCAAAACGCGTTCCGACCAGGGCAAACGCCACCTCTTCGCGCTTGACCCGCTCGAGGGTTTCCCGGCTGTCGCCCTGGCAGAGGGTAATAATGACGCCGGGATGCTGCCTGCGGAAAGCAAAGATGCACTGCGGGATCATGTAACAGGCAGGAATATTGCTGCCGCCGATTTTCAAAGTAACGTCTTCAAGCCCGCGAAACCGGCTCAAAGCCCGCGGCACCTCCCTGGCCTCGGCAACCACGCGCTGAGCATGGTCCAGCAGCAGCGTCCCCGCTTCGGTGAGAAACGCCCCTTTCCCGGTCCGGTCGAGCAATTTCAGCTCAAACTCTTTTTCCAGCGACGAGACATGCTGACTGACCGTCGACTGGGTAAGGAAGGTGATTTCCGCGGCTCGCGAAAAACTGCCGCTCTCGGCAACAGCGATAAAGACCTCAAGCTGTTTCAGATTCATGAACATACCTTAGAAAAAATGCAGGCGCGGTGGCCGGTTTTGCGGCTAGCCATGACAGAGGTTCGGCATACGAAACAGACCGCATGGCTGCTCCATATCTGGAATCCGTCCCCGCGGGCTACCAGACAATAAGCTACCGTATCAATTTCTCATCGTCGCGACAATCCGATGCGGTTGCAGCAGCAGATCCAAAGCATCCTTGATATCGACACATACAATGTCCGCAGCCAGCATGGATGCCACAGCGGCCCCTTCCTGCTGGATAAGACAGATACCCAAAGCTGCGTTTTTCAACAACAGACCATCATTCCTGCCATTGCCAACCGCCAGCACCCTGCCCAGCCCCAGGCTTCGGGCATATTCGAGCTTGGCCTGATCCTGCTTATCGCGGCCGATGATTTTCAGAGTACAGGGCAGCGACGCCAGTTCCGAACGTGCGCTGGCATTGGTATCCGCCGTAATCACATGCACGGTGACCAGGGAACTCAAAGCTTCGAGCCTCGGCACCACGCCGGAAATCAGCTTGCCGTCGACGGCTAGCGTACCGTTAAAATCGAGGATGACATGCTCAATGGCCACGACCTCTTCATTGGGGATGGCAAGGGGCAACATGGGCAATACCTTTCGTTGAAACACCAGGCGATGGCCAGTCCTTTAAAAACCGCCCCCCGGTTAAAAATGTCAGACGATGATCCTATGTACGGGACGAACGGCCAAACGTCCGCAGTTTATTTCTCTGTTTGCGCAACAACGGTGTTCCCGTCAAACCTGACGATGTTGTCCGAGATCCGCATCACCTGTTCCTGATAGTGGGAAACAACCAGGATGGTCAGACGATCCTTCAACCCGACCAGAAGTTCTTCAATCACGGCGGTAGAAGCCTGATCCAGAGAAGAGGTAGGCTCATCCAGAAGCAACACTTCCGGCTCCATCACCAAAGCACGGGCGATGCAGAGTCGCTGTTGCTGCCCCCCCGACAGCGTGCGGGCATCGTCGTTCAGCCGGTCTTTGACTTCACTCCACAAATTGGCCATTTGCAGGGCCTGCTCCACCCTGGCGGCTACCGTTTGCCGATTTGTCTCACCGGACAGCTTCAGGGGAAAAGCGATATTTTTACGGATGCTCATCGGCAGCGGGTTGGGGGCCTGAAAAACCATGGCCACCATTTTTCGCAAGTCCGTCACCGACATGCCGCGGGCGTAAACATCCTGCCATTTACCCTGCAGCTCGATCTCCACCCTGCCCGTCATAGCCGCATCCGGCAGGTTTTCCCAGAGGCGGTTAAGGGTCATGAGAAAGGTGGATTTGCCGACCCCGGAAGGCCCGGTCAAAGTGCTGATCGCATGCTTGGCAAAACTCACGTTGACATCGTTCAATATCGCCCGATCCCGGTAGAAAAAATCAAGATTGGCGACACGTATCTTAACATCGTCGGTCATGACATGGCTCATGGTCGGTAAAAAATAAAATGGCTCAACCCCTTTCTGATGCCGTACGCCACTGCGAACAGCAGAGCGCAGAGCGACAGAAGGATAATGGATGCCCCATATCCCTGCATCAGTTCATCGGGGTTGGAATATTGGGATGAAATATAATAGATGTAAAAGGGCAGCGCTTCGTACTGGGAAAACAGGGAGCGCGGCAAACCGGCGGAGGCAACGGCTCCCGTGAGCATGATAACCGCCGTGTCTTCGGCGCAGCGCCCAATGGCGAGAATAATCCCGCTCATAATCCCGGATAAGGATTTGGGTATCAACACCAAAAAGATGTTCTGTAATCTGGTCGCCCCCAGCGCCAGTGCCGTCAGACGAAATCGCGGGGATATCCCCTCAAGAGCCGCCTGTGTGGTCCGGATGATGTAGGGCAACACCAGAAACGACAGGGCGAGGCTCGATATGAGCAGGCACGGGCCGATATCGTTCGAATACTGTTTATGCAGAAAAACGGCAAAGGAAAAACCGAACAATCCGATCACAATGGAGGGAATGCCGGACAAAACGTCGAACAGGGCATCGAGCACTCTTTTCACCCGCCCCCCGGCATACTCGGCCAGATAAATTCCCGTGGCGATGCCGATCGGTATGGCCCAGAAAATGGACAGAAGGATAAGCACCAGGGTACCGACAATAGCCGGGAAAAGGCCGTCAAAGACCCGTTGCTTAAAGAGCAGTGCCTGCAACGGTGAAGCATCGCCAAAAATCAAGGACAGATCGACGGCCCGCCCCCCTTTGACGAACAAATAGCCCATCAGCAGAAATACCGCGCAAAGCAGCATCAAGCCGGCGGCCCATGCGAACAGGACCGTAAGCCTCTCGAGGATGCGTAATCTCAAGGTTTTCTGTCCTCCGCATAGCTTATATACCGAACCAGAAAGGTCACTGCCATGGTGAACAGATAAAGCACAACCCCGCAGGCAAAAATGGACCGGAACTCGGGGCTCTCGTAATCCGCTGCAATCACCAGGGCGATATGCGCTGTGAGCGTCCGGGCCGGCTCCAGAACCGATGCCGGCACCCGCACCGCATTGCCGGCCAGCATAAGGGCAATAAGAGTGTCGCCCACAGCCCGTCCCAGTGCAAGGATAACCCCGTTTAGCATCCCTTTTTTCGCGGCAGGCAGCATGACATACAACAGCTTTTGCACGTGACTGGCCCCCAGCGCATCGGCTGCATCCAGGTACGAGCGGGGAATCCGGTCGAAACTGTCACTAAAAAACAGTGTCATGGTCGGTGAAATCATGATGCCGAGCACCAGGGCGGCGGTGAAAACGCACATCCCCGATCCGCTCTGAAACCATTCCCGAACCAGCGGAACGACAAGGAATATCCCCACGAAACCATAGATAACCGTCGGGATCCCGGTCATCAGCTCGATGATCCGGCGCAACCCTCTGCTCACCGGTTTCGGGGCGATGGTCGCAATCAGGAATGAACAACCGAGGCTCACGGGAAAGGCAACCGCCAAACTCAAAAAAGAGATGGCCGCCGTACCCACGATCATCGGATAAATCCCGAACGATCCCTGGTACGGCGACCATGATTTCAGCAGGAGGTGATATCCCCCGCCCTCTCTTATCAGGGGCAGGCCCATGAACACCATAAAGACCAGAATCCCTATGGTGATCGAAGAGCTTGCCACTGCGGAGAGGAAAAAAGCCCTCTCCGCAACCAGTTCCCCGATTTTTTTCATCGGACGGGAATAAATCCGCGCTGCTCAATAATCTTTTTGCCGTCGGTTGTATAGAGAAAATCGATGAATTTCTTTGTCAGGCCGTGCGGTTCGCCCTTGGTATTGCTGTAAAGGCCACGAGCGATCTTGAAGCTTCCGTCCTGTACGCTCTCGATAGTCGGCACCACGCCATCCAGTGCAACCGGAGCCACACTTGCATCGATATGCCCCACGGACACATAGCCGACGCCGTAGGGATCCTGCGCAATAGCCGATTTCATCGCACCGTTGGATACGACGACATGGGCACCGGTGGTCATCTGCGCCTTATCCAGCCCTTTTTTCCAGAAAACCGCCCGGGTGCCGCTTGCTTCATCGCGGGTATAGACGTTGATTTTCCGATCTGCACCACCCAGCATCTTCCAGTTATCAAGCTTGCCGGAAAAGATATCGATCATCTGGGTTTTGGTCAACGCCTTCACCGGATTGTTCGGATGAACCACCGGCGCCACACCGTCGATGGCCCACTTGTAGAGGTTGAGCTGATAGCGGCTGATTTCTTCCTCGGTCGCTATGCGTCCGCTGTTGCCGATATCGACCAGGCCCTCTCCCACCTGCTTGATACCGACACCGGAGCCGCCCCCTGCAATACTGATCTGGATGTCGGGATTGATGACCATGATTTTCTTGGCGACGTCTTTCATCACGGGAATATGCGCCGTACCGCCAGAGATCTTCAACACCCCGCTCTCGCCTTTGAACACATCCAGACTACCGGCAAAAGCCGGTGCATACGCTGCAAGCGAAACAGCAACAACCAATACCAGTTGAATCAAAGAAAACTTCCTCATACGCTCCTCCAATAAAAATAGAAAAAATACTCCAAGGAAGCTAACAAATGCCCCGTTTGTTGTCTAATTGTAATTTTAAATAAAAGTGATACTAGCTATTGGTTTTATCAATAGCACAGGAAAGGCTCGATGCCGGTCCGGGTATTCAGGAAGACTGAACCATGGCCCGCAAGCGTCCGGGAATACCCCACCTCTTCATAAGATCGGCTACGGCAGGAGGGACCAGATCTTCCCAGGGCTCGTTGTTTGCCATCCGGCGGCGGACATCCGTAGCACTGAGGCCTTTCCGGGTGAGCGGCACCTCCCTGAGAACATGCGTCGCCAGACCGAGGGAGGTGAAATACGCCAGCTTCCGCCTGCCCCAGTCGTCGTAGATGGAGAGAAAAAACAGCGCATCGAGGGGCACATAGTATCGATACAGCTCGGGCATGTTGACGGGAAAAGGAACCACGGAATAGTGAGACGATGCGATCCCCGCCTCTTCCAGGGCGGCGCGCACCATGGTGTAACGCTCGAAATAGGTCAGAGGGTTGGCGACCGAACTGCTACGATGCGGATCCGCGGCTTCGGTTTTGGTCAAAAACGGATCCGGATTGGTGATCCCCACGACCAGATGGCGGCAAAGGGCCTTCCCCGCCAGAAGATAGGCCAGATGATCGTTGTGGAGAACCTGGAAACGGCCATGAATGACCCCCGTTTCGGCATCCGCCATCGGTTCATGTGTCATGGTCCAGACCTCTTCCTTCTATGCTTCGAGCCGTAACAAAACACAGGCCCAAGGCTCAATCGATTCGGAGGGGCGTTGATATCCCCGAAGCGAAGGGCCGCTCATCCGGTGCGTCCCTGAGTCCCCAGAGTTTGCCCCGGTCAAGAAAGTTCAGGATCAAATACATGAGTTCCGTGCCCCTGACGAGGCTCAAACCTCCTGAGGCGCAGCTTACCTCGTCGAAGGTCTCGACGTCATCGCGCCGCACATACTGTCCGACCATAACCAGCGGCACCGTCTCGCCGCTATGGATCATGCGACCGGAAGAAGCTGTGGAATGGTCGGCGGTAACGACAAAGAGGATGTCATCATCGGGGACGATCTCCTCGAGCACATAGGCTATCGCGGTGTCGATGGATTCTATCACCCGCTTTTTGAGAAGGGGATTTTTGGTATGACCGGCCTGATCGGCAATCTTGGTATGCACATGGACGAAATCAAACTCTCTGGCCTGACACGCCATGGCGAGCCGCGCCTGCAGATCCCTGCCGGGGTCGCCCGTGTCCCTGACCCCGCGGGTGTCCATGCCGAGCACCTGACCGATCCCATGGTACACGGCGCCGGAAGCGATCAGCAGCCCCTTAAGCCCCCACTTGTCGGCAAACGATGGCAGGCTGTGCAGCATACCGGCCCGCTGCGTACCGACGGCATTGACGGCAGCAAGCCCCTCCCGGATACGCTGTCGATTGAGAGGGTGTTCCGAAAGCGTCCGATAACTCCATCGCAGGTAATCATTGAGAAACCGCGCCGTGTTTTGCGCACAAGCATCATCCGCCATAGCGCGCAGAGGGAAAACCTCCATCAGGGGACGCCCCTCGATGATCGGATTCGAATCGGTAACGCCTTTCGACACCTTCCCCCGGAGACGGAGGATGCCGCCGATCCCGCCGGTAGGCAAAAACACCGCATCGATGCCGGATCGGCTGAAGTTTCGTACCGCCCCCTGAAGTATCTGGCAGTCCTGCCGGTCCAGCGCGGGGTTTTCGTGACGCAGCACAAGGGCCTGCCGCCGCTTCTCCACGGAGAAGATGCGGGCCAGCAAAGCCACATCGTTTTCCCGGATATCGAGACCTTCACCCAGCGCTTCCACAACACCCCGCCCGGGAAAATCCTCCATGCGGTATCCGAACATGAGAAAATGGGCAAGCTCGCTGGGTAGCGCGGTTCCCTGGAGATGGGCATGAAAAAGCCCGTTCATGCCGAGGGAGGCAAGTCTGTCAAGATTGGGGGTGTGGGCAGCCTGGAGAGGAGTCCGGCCGTCAAGGCAGGAGTGACTTCGGTCGCCGAGACCATCGAGAAGAAGAAGAATACAGCGCATGCCCGGTCCTCTGGAAAAAGAAAGACGGATTTCTCAGAGTATACCGAAGACTGTGCGGTTTCCTAAGTGAAAACGGTGCGAGTGTCCACCCGACGCTGCCGGACGCACGTTTGCCTAGATTGCACCGAGGGGAAAGGAACTTGGTTGCCGAACCTCAACGGTTTGCGGAGAGGAGGCTTCGAGGTAGTTTTGCAGCAGGTCGCGGGTGTGCAGCAATTCGGACGGATTCATGAGTTCGATGACCCACCAGTCGCAGGATTCGGCCAGGCCGAGAAGATCCAGCCGATCGCTGATATCCGCCAGATCGGCGGGCGGGACATGGCCATAACCGTCAAGCTCCGTATGGTAGACATGCGCATTAAGGAGCCTGTCCCGATGGGGCAGAATGTATTCGTCGAAAATGGATTTGTGCGGATGCAGGTGGCGCACCGCGTGGGCGTGGCCGATATCGATGGTGACGTAAGCGTCGCTTTCCGTCACGATGCGGCGAAACACAAGGGGATCGTTGGTCAGCGGCGTGGTCAGGTTTTCCAAGGCCACGGCAACGCCATTGCGTCGGCCATGCTCCACGAGAGTGGTCAGGTTGGTAATGGCACGGTTCAGGTCGATCCCCTCGCCGGAGGGGTTGCCAAGCCCGGAATGCACCGTCATATAGCGCCCGCCGGCAGCGGCTACCTGGTCGACGGTACGCAGCAACAGCGCCAGGGAGTCATCGCCCCGCTGATCGCTGTAAGCCACATCCACGCCATGAAAACGACAGTGGTAGCGTACCTGAAACCCGTCAAGAACCTTTATCTGGGAGAGAAGCTCCCTCTCCGGAAGCGAGGGATCCAGGGACCAGTCGATAGCGGAAAAACCGTTTTGGTCGGCAAATGCTGCGAGTCTTTCCGCATCCTGATCGAATATGTTGCACATGGCGATGGTCGGTTGCATGGGCCGAACATATACCTTCGTTGGTGATAAATCAAATCGATAATACCAACAAAAGGCTGCACTTCAATCGGTTTTACCGATAGACACTAACACCCACCCCGGCCTCGCTGGTTTGCAAAAAAAATTCGTTGCTTTAAAAACCATGGGAAGACAAATCACCGGATCTCGACAGCATGTCCGCGGTCCGCAACAACCTCGCCGATCGGAACGGCAAAACAGCCCTGGTCTCCGGCAAGACGGATATACCTCTCGGCGGATTCGACGGCAAGGGCAATCAGAAGCCCGCCGGAAGTCTGGGGATCGTACAAGGGGATGAGATCGTCCGCGGCAAAGGGCTTCAAATCCTCTTGGCGTCCAGGGCGGGCGTCCACCAGCAAACGGGAGTAGAAATCCCGGTTGCGGTAGCAGCCACCCGGCACCAGACCGTCGTTGATCAGATCGGCAACACCGCTGATAACCGGTATCGCACTCACATCCAGAAGCAAGGTAACCCCCGCTCCCCGGGCCATCTCCGAGGCATGGCCGATAAGGCCGAAACCGGTGACGTCGGTACAGGCGTGGGCGCCGCATTCCGTCATGATCCGTGCGGCCACATTGTTCAAGGTGCTCATCCAGCGGCAGGCCTCATCCAGCGTGGCGTCGGCCACCATCTCCGCCTTGATCCCGGTAGACACGATGCCGGTGCCGACAGGTTTGGTAAGAATCAGAATATCGCCCGGGCGGGCGGTGGAATTGCGTATCACCCGATCCGGATGCACAAGACCGGTCACCGCAAGACCGTACTTGATCTCATCATCCTCGACGGTATGCCCTCCGACCAAACATGCCCCGGCTTCGCGAATCTTTGCGCTGCCGCCGGCCAGGATCTCCCGCAGCACTTCGGGGGAAATGCTGCATTCCGGGTAGAAAACCATGTTCATGGCGGTCACGGGCTTGCCGCCCATGGCGAAGACATCGGACAGGGCATTGGTCGCGGCGATGGCACCGAACTGAAAAGGGTCGTCTACCAACGGGGTGATGATGTCCGTGGTCTCGACCAGGGCACAGTCGTCCCCAATGCGATAAACCCCCGCGTCATCGGCAGTCTCCGGCCCTACGAGGAGATTCGGGTCACTGCCTTCGAACAATCCGGACAAAGCTTCTTCCAGGCCCCCCGGGCCCAGTTTGGCAGCTCAACCGGCCGCTTTGACCATATGGGTAAGTTTTATTTCCTGTCTGCTCATATAAAACACATTCCCTTTCGGATGCTTTCGACACCGGTCGTGCGGGAAAGCAACAAATGAACTCCTGCGTCATTCCTGGGTCAGGCATCTCTACCACAAACCGGCAAAGCGATTCAAGTTCCCCCGTCAAAACTCCGGTTGCAGCCAGTAACCGTCAATGGCAGCGGAAGACCTGTTTAAAAGAAGCCCCCAGCCCAACGAAAAAGGCAGAGGGCTTCTCCACGCACCCCAGGGGAGGGTCGCTACTAGCCCTTTTTCATCGTTATGGAGAACTCGCCGGACTCATCCGTAATGTCAGCCACCGTCCACCCGCGATTGTTCGCGGCGCGACAGACGTTCTCCTTGGAAACTTCACTATCGACCAGAACCTTAATTTCACTGTCGTTGCCGGCCTTTATCGCATTCAGCGTCATCAGGACCGGTTGAGGGCAAGATAGTCCGCGAGCGTCTACTGTCTTTGTCATGGTTTCCTCCTTAAACAACACTTTTTCTCATGGTAAACCCGATAAACAGGCACACCACAAGGCCGATCACAACAGCCTGGATGCCATAGGGGCCAACACCGGCCGGGGAACTGGCCAATCCGAAATTGTGACTGAACGCAGCCCCTGCAATCATGCCCAGCACAAAAATGGCGGCATCACCATCACCCTCGCCGGCCAGAAACAACTGGCGACCGGGGCAGCCCCCGGCAAGACAGAAGGCCAGCCCCGCCAACATCATCCCGGCAAAATTCCAAATCTGCATGGTGTGGGCAACGGGCTGTCCTTCAAAACCCGGATGGAATTGGCCGAACAACAGGTTGGCAACAAAAGCGGCAACGATAAGCGCGATGAATCCCGACATCAGGTGCATGTGCCGGAAGAGCACCAGGTCCCGAACAGCCCCCATGGTGCAGAACCGACTGCGCTGAGCTATAAACCCGATAAACAGACCGATCCCCAGGGATATCAGCAGCGGTGCATGCATCGCACCCGGCCCTTTCAAACTGTAAAAGAGCACCCCGCTTTTTGCCTCACCGGAAACGGCGGGAAAAATAAACATCAACACCAGCAAGCCCAACATCATAAGGGGCAACATCCATCCAGCCGCAACATGCGTGCGCTGGGTACGGCCAAGATTGTATCCGCCTTTTAAGAACAAGGTACCGATCCAGATACCTACGCCCAGCCCGAGCAATCCGAAGATTGCGGAACCATCACCGCCGGCAAGACGCAATGCCGCCCGCCACGGGCAACCGAGAAACACCAGCGCCCCGATCATGGCAAAAGCACCAAGAACGAATCGGACGATGGGAGCCGAACCAAGACGCGGCCGGAATTCCCTGAACAGGTAAGCTGCGATCAACGCCCCGAGGACAAAGCCGATCACTTCGGGACGAACATACTGCACCACCCCGGCACGATGAAGCCCCAGCGCTCCGGCAATATCCCGCTCGAAACAGGCGACGCAAACGCCCATGTTGCCCGGGTTTCCCAGTTTCTGCAAAAGAGCCGCAAGAACACCGATTACAGATCCGACACCGATGATGCCCCAACGTCCCGCCAAAAAGTTCTTCATTCCTTCCTCCTTACCTCACGCATAACTCCCGATAGAATGGACAATCTGTGCCGGTCCGTATGGCGACAGGCACATCTCTACAAAACCCCTTACAGACCATACGGAGAATGCCCGCATAACCCAACGGGCACCCACCCTGGCCGGCGTGGGATCAAAAGATTCATAACTGATTTTCGGGCGAATTAATTTGAAGGGAAAATAAACACATACAATTTTTCATAACCCATGTCCAATGGGTAATATGGATAGAAGATCGCCGTTCTATCGATTTACTCCATGCATCGTAAAAAATCGCAGACGCTCCCGACGCCCATGCGACGAGCTCTGCGCCCTTGACAATTCATTTCGAGCCTATAAAATGAGGCCGCTGAAATCGCAACCCGACCCATTTATCGCGCACTCAGAATTTCCGGAACCCAACTGCAAACAGGGCTGCTCAAATCGCCGTTTTCCACAGGAAAGGCCACGCTCTTGCTCAGAAATATCCCCAAAGTAGATAAGGTCCTGGAATGGCCCGGCATCAAGACCCTCATGGAATCATATCCCCGGCCGGTCATTATCACGGCGGTGCGTAATGCCCTCGACCAGCTGCGCGCCGAACTGCTGGCCGGTACCGCAACCGTTGAGGTTCTCGCTGAAGAAGCACTGACCGGACGGGTAGCCAACACCCTGGAAAAAATGAACATGCCCGGTCTGCGGCGGGTCATTAACGGAACAGGCGTGGTCCTGCATACGAACCTGGGACGGGCTCCGCTGGCCGAAGCCCTGCACGACACCATGCGCGATACGGCTTTCGGATACAGCACTCTCGAGTTCGATGTGGAAGCAGGAAAACGGGGCAGCCGCGCGGTCCATGTGGAGAAACTGCTTTGCGACCTGACCGGGGCCGAGAGCGCGGTCGTCGTCAATAATAACGCCGCGGCGGTGATGCTCGCTCTTTGCTGTCTGGCCCGTGACAAGGAAGTCGTCGTGTCGCGCGGCGAACTGGTAGAAATCGGCGGATCGTTCCGTATTCCGGAAGTGATGGAACAAAGCGGAGCGATCTTGAGGGGAGTCGGTGCCACCAACCGGACCCACCCCCGGGATTACCGCGCAGCCATCACGGAAGAAACGGCCCTGCTGCTCAAGGTGCATACCAGCAATTTCGCCGTGGTCGGTTTTACCACCGAGGTTTCCACCGAGGAACTCGTCGGCATCGGCCGCGAAGCATCCCTGCCGGTCATGGTCGACGCGGGAAGCGGCACCCTGGTCGATCTTTCGGCCTACGGACTGTCCGGCGAAAAAACGGTACGCCAATACCTCGATGCCGGGGCGGATCTGGTCACCTTCAGCGGCGACAAACTTCTGGGCGGGCCGCAAGCAGGCATCATCGTCGGCAAGCGCCGCAGTCTGGAAGCCATGAAAAAACACCCACTGTTGCGGGCGCTGCGCGTCGACAAAGTCACCCTCGCTACCCTTGAAGGGACATTGCGCCTGTACCGGGACGAGCAACAGGCTTTGCAGCAAATCCCCACACTGCGCATGATGACGCTGCCGGCAGAGGAACTGGCCTCCCGTGCCAGAAAAGCCGTGCGGCGCATGCGACGAACCCTGCCTGCAAGCGTATCCCTGAAAACCGCGCAAGGTTTTTCACAGGTAGGCGGCGGCACCTTTCCGCTATTGCAAATCCCCACAACCCTGATTTCCGTTACCGTGGACAACCTCTCGGCACAACAGCTGGAACAAAAGCTGCGCACCAGGGCGCTGCCCATCATCGGCCGGATATCCCAAGGCACCTTCCTCCTCGATCCGCGCACTCTGGCGGACAAGGATATTGCGGATATCATCGCCGCCTTGCAGAGCATCGCAGCCAGCTAAGATCGCGTTCGATGCCGGCATACAATTAGCCGCAAAAATGCGGCTTCGAAAACATTTGGTGCTGCCCCCTCTTTGTGGCACCCCCAGCAGACTTCATCTTTCACTTCGCCCATCTTTGTCCCTGCCCGCCGGAAACAAAGTATCGATCCCGTGACAAAACCGGTACACATGTGGGGCAACAGGGACCTTCATTCCCCACAAATGCCCGGGGCAGCCCCTGCCAACTGCCACAAAACCAGGCTGACTACCGCCCCGCAATGCATGGCATCAGTTTTGAATAACGTACAGTAAGCCATCTGCCCTGATAAATTTCGAGGACATTCCGGGCACATGCACTTTATGTTCTTTAAATGGACTTGAACAACGGACCCTGCGACATAGCCGGCAAGCGTTAAATGTAACAAAGGGGCAACAATGAGAAAACGTACCGTGCAAGTTACGGCCTTTCCCGGGAATCGCTGTTTTCGGCGCACCCTACTCCACATCGTCGCCCCCTTGAGCCTATGCCTGCTGTTTTTGGTCGTTTTACAGACAACCCTGCCTTTGTGGGTCACCGTTGCACTGTGCCTCGGCTTGCTCATTCAGATGTTGGCAGGTTGGCACGGCATGGAGGAATATCGTCGCGGAGAACGGTTGCGGGCAGATACACAGAGAAACCAACTGCACATCGAAAATGCCATTTCAGCCATAGCCGTTCAGGAGATCGTACTGGACACCGACGGCCAGGCAGTGGACTTCATCTTTTTGAGTGCCAACCCGGCCTTCGAAACGCACACCGGCCTCAAGGTCGCGGACATTCTCGGACGCCGCGTCACAGAGGTCCTTCCCGGGATTGAAAAAACCCATTATATTGAAAGCTTCGGCAAGGTGGCTCTGACCGGCGAGGTGCTTATCTTCGAAGAGTATTCCGACCTGCTGGGCAGGCACTTCCGCATCCATGCCTACCCCCTGGGCGAGAAGTGTTTCGCCACGATGTTTAGCGATATCACCGAATCCCATAATGCCAAAGAAGCGTTGCAGGAAAACCAATCTCTTATACAGTCGCTGCTGCGAAGCATGCAGGATCTGGTTTTCGTCCTCGACACGGATCTTGTTTTTCAAACCTATCACCAACCCGCCTGCGGAAAACTTTTCGTCCTCCCCGAGCAGTTCATCGGCAAACACCTCGATGAGGTAAATCTTCCTGAAGAGGTTGTCCAGGCTACAAAAACAGCACTGGAGCATACTCTCACCACCGGCACCGTCACGCACACGGAATACTGGCTCGACCTCCCGGACGGACGGACCTGCTTCGACATGTGCATAAGCCCCTATCGCGCGCAAAATCGTCAGATCAAGGGCCTGACCTGCGTTGCACGCGATATCACCGAACGCAAACAGGCGGAAGAGACCCTCGAAAAACGCATCCAGGCTCTGACCCGGCCGCTGCACGATGCTGCGGAAACCACCTTTGAAGAGTTGTTCAATCTGAAGGATATCCAGCAATTGCAGGCCGATTTCGCTCAGGCGACCGGCGTTGCAGCCATCATCACGCAACCGGACGGCACGGCCATCACCGCACCGAGTAATTTCGGTCGTCTTTGCAAGGATATCATTTGCAAAACAGCCAAGGGACAAGCCAATTGCCGGCATTCCCGTGCCCTGTTGGGCCAGCCATCCAACCAGGCACCGACCATTCGCACATGCTTTAGCGCCGGGCTATGGGAGGCGGGCGCAGCCATATTGGCCGGCGAGCATCACATCGCCAACTGGCTGGTGGGACAGGTTCGCGACAAAACTCAAAGCGAAGAACAGATGCGCGCTTACGCCCGGAAAATCGGGGCCGATGAAACCGTTACCATCGAAGCCTTTCGCGAAGTACCCGCCATGACTCGCCAGCAATTCGCGAAAGTGGCCCAGGCTCTGTATTCCATGTCCAGGCATTTGTCGGTTTCCGCTTACCAGAATATGCTGCAGGCACGCTTTATCAGCGAGCAGAATAAAGCGCAGAAAAAGATCGCCTATCTGGCTCATTACGATCAACTCACGGGATTAGCCAATCGCAGTCTGCTAAAAGAGCGATTTGACTACGCCGTCCGGCACGCCATGCGCTCCGGTTCCCAGGTAGCCCTTTGCCTTCTCGATCTGGACGGCTTCAAAGCCATCAACGATCTGCAGGGCCACCATGTCGGCGATCAGTTGCTGTGCGAGGTGGCCAAACGGCTGCAAACCTCGATCCGCTCCACAGATATGGCGGCCCGCATCGGCGGAGACGAATTCGTCATACTGTTTACGGATATGCAGAAAACCAGCGTTGCCACAACCTTGGTTCAAAAAGCCATGAGCTGTTTCACTTCGGCTTATGACTTACAGGAGCATACCCACACCATAACCGCCAGCATGGGCGTGGCGATTTTCCCTGAGGATGGTCACGATTTTCCAACCTTGTTCAAACATGCCGATGCGGCCATGTATTTTGCCAAAGAGTCCGGCCGCAACGGCGTCCAGTTTTTCCGGCAGGAGATCGGTCAGCGGGTACAGAATCGCCTGACCATGGAAACGGAATTGCGTCAGGCCCTGCAAGAAGATCAACTGGAACTACACTACCAACCCATCTGGCAACTCACTGAAAAATGTATCGTTGGTCTGGAAGCCCTGGTGCGCTGGCGACATCCGCAAAAAGGACTGCTCCCGCCCGACCGGTTCATTCCCATAGCCGAGGAGTCCAACCTCATCCAGGCCCTGGGCCAATGGGTTCTCAATGCGGCCTGTCGGGACATGCGTAGCTGGCGCAATCAGGGATTTGAGAGTTTGCCGGTCTCCGTCAACATTTCCGCCCGCCAACTCTTCCACGACGATTTCACCTCCTCTCTTGCCCGGCTGCTGAAAGAGTATGCCCTGCCCCCCGAGCAGTTGGAACTGGAGGTAACGGAGACCATCTTCCTGCAAAAAGACACCACAGTGGAAAAAGTAATGAACCATCTCAAGAATATCGGGGTGGGGCTTGTGCTGGACGATTTTGGCACCGGGTATTCGAGCCTCAGTTACCTCAATCGTTTTCATATCGACAAACTGAAAATCGACCGGTCGTTCATGGCGCATATCTGTCAAAAAGAGCAGGATGCCATTCTGACGGCCACTATCATTCGCATGGCCCAGAGCCTGGGCATGCAGGTCGTTGCCGAGGGCGTAGAAACCGCCGGTCAGGAACTGTTCCTGATGGAGCAGGGATGTGACCTGGCCCAGGGATATTTTTACTACAAACCCCAACCGATAGAATCTCTCCGGGATATCTTTGTCCAGAACAAGCTGTGCTCCCGGGCACTGGAAGATCCCGAGCAACCCATGCCGCAACCCTCGGCATAGACAAGGCTGTCACAGCAAAGCGGCAACCACCGTCCCGATCCCCGCCCTTTGCCGGTAGCGAGACCGTCCATCCCGCCAAGCGGAGAGACGGCCGCGCCTGCCATCCTGCAAACCTGCCTCCAGGTTTGCGTTCACTCGTGGCGCAACGCGTCGATGGGGTTAAGACCGGCTGCGCGACGCGCCGGGAAATAGCCGAAAATCACACCGATGGCGGCCGAGAACAAAAAGGCCAACAGGTTGATGCTCGGGTCGAACAGGTAGGGAATGCCCATCAGCCCGGCAAGCGACAGGGACGCCACGGTCGCTATCACAATGCCGATGAAACCGCCGAGGCTGGAAAGCACCACGGCCTCGATAAGGAATTGCAGCAGCACTTCCCGCTCCAGCGCGCCGATGGAAAGGCGGATCCCGATCTCGCGGGTGCGTTCGGTCACCGACACCAGCATGATATTCATAATCCCGATCCCCCCTACCAGCAGGCTTACCGCTGCCACCGCGCCCAGCAGCATGGTAAGGATCTTGGTCGTACCGGTAAGGGTTTCGGCAATCTGCCGGGTGTCCATCACCTGGAAATCATCGTCTTCGCTTTCCCCGATGTTGCGCCGTTCACGCATCAGCAACGTCAGCTGTTCCTTGACCGCATCGATGGAAGCACCATCGTTTACCGATATCATCAACCGGCCGATATCCTGGCTTCCTGCGAGACGACGCTGCACCGTACGCAAAGGCATCACCACGGTATCATCCTGGTCCGAGCCCATAGCCGACTGGCCCTTGGGTTTAAGCAAACCGATGACTTCGCAGGAAAATTGCTTGATGCGGATATCGGCTCCCACCGGGTTCTGCTTGCCGAACAGCTTCTCCCGTACCGTTTCACCGAGAACGCAGACCGCCCTGCCGGAGCGTTGTTCGGCTTCGGTAAAAGTACGCCCTGAGGCCAGATCCCAACCTCCCGCTTCGAAATAGTCGTCATTGCTGCCGGAGATGGCCGAAGACCAGTTCTCGGCCTGATACACGGCGGTCGCCGACGTCGTAACGACCGGAGCGACCAGCTTGGCGGCGGGTATCTGGTTACGGATAGCCTCGACGTCGGCACTCTTGAACTTGGCGGCATCTCCGGACCCGGGTCCGAAACGCTGCCCGGGCATCACCATCAACAGGTTGCTGCCCATGCTGGAAATCTGGTCGGAAACCGACTGGGTGGCACCATTGCCGAGAGTCACCATGGTAATGACGGCGGCCACGCCGATAACGATGCCGAGGATGGTGAGAAAAGAGCGCATCAGGTTGCGCCGGATCGCCCGCAATGCAAGAAGCAACGTGTTCCACAGCATCAGGACACCTCCCCGTTACAGCTATCGCTTTCCACCTTGCCATCAACGAAATTGACGACGCGTTTGGCATACTCGGCCATCTCAGGTTCGTGAGTAACCATGAGCACGGTAATGCCGTGTTCCCGGTTGAAGTTACCGATCAGGTCCATGATTTCCTCACTGGTTCGCGTATCGAGATTACCGGTAGGTTCGTCGGCCAGCAAAACCTTGGGGCGGGACACGATGGCTCGGGCGATGGCGACGCGCTGCTGCTGGCCCCCGGACAGTTCCGCCGGCGTGTGCTGTTCCCAACCCTGCAGGCCCACCTGCGCCAGGGCTGCGCGGGCAGCGGCATGGCGGGCTGCCGCCGGTTCCCCACGGTAGATGAGGGGCAATTCGACATTCTCCAGTGCCGTGGTGCGTGACAACAGGTTGAAGCCCTGAAATACGAAGCCAAGAAAGTACCGCCGCAACAGTGCGCGCTGATTGCGCGACAAGCGCTCGACGTGTACCCCCTGAAACTCGTAACTGCCGCCAGTGGGCGTATCGAGGCATCCGAGAATGTTCATGGTCGTGGACTTCCCGGACCCGCTGTGTCCCATAATGGCGACAAAATCACCGCTTTCGATAGAGAGATCGATACCTTTCAGGGCCTGAAAAGCGGCCTGTCCGCTACCGTAGGTCTTGGTGATGCCGGTCAGCCGAATCAAGGGGTCGGAGATACTCATGGCTGCATACTCACGGTTTCGGTTATGACATCCATGCCGACCTGCAATTCTCCGTCGAGGATCTCGGTAACACGCCCATTGCTGGCTCCCGTTTTGACCTGCACCGGGGCCGCCTGTCCGTCACGCAATACCCATACGCACTGGCTACCGTCTTCAGCGACTGCCGAAGCTTGGGCCTTATGGGTACGGGCGGGGGGATGCGGTATCAGAGAACTGACCAGGCTACCGCCCGATTTTTCTGCCGACGTATCCTCCGATGGCGTAAAGCGCAACGCGGCATTGGATACCAGCAGCGCATTTTCGTGGGTAAGGGTTGTAACCACAGCGGTGGCGGTCATGCCCGGACGCAAACTGAGATCGTCGTTCGCAACCTTCAGTACGGCAGGATAGGATATGACTCCGTCATCATCGGAAGCATTGAACCCGACCCGGGTGATCACGGCCTCGAAGTTTCTGTCCGGCCACGCATCGACGCTGAAACTGGCACCTAATCCGGCTTTGACCTGACCGACGTCGGCTTCGTCCACATCGACTTCGAGTTCCATCTTGGAAAGATCCTCGGCCAGGGTAAACAGGGTCACGGCTTGCAGGGAAGCGGCCACCGCCTGTCCCGGATCTACCGCCCGCTCCAGCACCACCCCGTCAATGGGCGACCGGATATGCGCCTTAGCGAGGTCCGTTTCGTCGCTGCGCAAATTGGCTTTGGCCTCGGCGATGCCGGCCCGGGCATTCTCCTGGTCGGCTTTGGCGCGGGCAACGTCCGCCTCAGCGGCTTCCATTTCGGTTTTGGATGGCACCTTGCCACCGGACAAGCGCGAAACCTCACGGTATCGATCAAGTTTGGCATGGGTCTCTTCGAACGTCGCCAGAGCCTGTTGCAGTTCCGCCTCGGCAACTTCGACAGCGGCCCGGGAATGGGCCACCGCGTCTTCGAACTTGGACAGGTCGAGTTTGGCCAACAGCTGCCCCTTGGTCACGCGATCGTCGTCGTCGACATAAACGGCATCCACCGTACCGGAAAGCTCACTGCCGACCTCCACCTGATTGGTCGGTTCCAGATTCCCCGTAGCGGTCACCTTAACGACCAGCTTACCCTCGGTCACCTTTTCGGTCAGGTACTGCGGCCCCTGAGAATCTCCGTTGCCCCTGAACAGGAAAAATCCCGTCAGCAACAACACGATGGCTGCCGTAATCAGGGCCCAACGCCAACGGCGCAGGACACCGCCGCCAGCATGGGCGGTTAGCAGGGCTTCAAAACCGGTTTCGGCACTATCACTATTGTTTTTGGAAATATCGTTCATGACGCGTCCCTGTTATCTTCCGTTTGAGGCTCCGGCGACCAGCCGCCGCCAAGGGCCTTGTAGAGTTGAATCTGCGCACCGGCCAGATCCCCAGCACTGCTGGCGAGGTCGTCCTCGAGACCGAGCAGAGTTCGCTGGCTATCGAGTACGGTGAGAAAGTCGACAAGACCACCCGCGTAACGCTGCTCGGCCAGTTGCAGCGTTTCGCGGGCCGAGTCGGCTGCCAACGTCAGCGTCTCTCGCCTTTTGCCGGCATTGTTGACCGCAACCAGCGCATTCTCCACATCTTCAAGGGCGGTCAGCACCGCCGCCTTGTAGGCCAGCCGAGTCTGTTCGAGCAGGGCATCCTGGGTCTCGATATTGGCCCTGATGCGCCCGGAGTCGAAAATCGGCGCGGTGATCGAGCCCAGCAACGAGTAGACGGCGGCACCGCCATTGCTAAGCGCCGACAAGGTAAGAGCTTCCAGCCCGATAGAACCGGACAGCTTGAAACTCGGATAACGTTCCGCTTCAGCCTCGCCCAGCCGCGCAGTCTGCGCCGCCAATTGGCGCTCGGCGGCACGCACATCGGGACGCTGACGCAGGATATCGGCCGGGATACCGACCGCCGCAGCACGCTCGGCCAACGGAATCGCGCCGGCAGACTCCAGCCGGGAGCCCAGTTCAGCGGGGGAACTGCCCAGCAGTACGGCAAGCCGGTTACGAGCCTCCGCCCTGGTTGTCCGCAACGCGGGCAGACTTGCCCGCGTACTTTCCAGCTCGGTGCGGGCCTGAGCAACATCCAGCTCGGAAACCAATCCTGCCTGGAGACGCCAGCCGGCAAGTCGATAGGTTTCGCTCAGAGAAGCAATATTATTCTCCGCAACACTCAGGCGACGCTCGGCGGTACGCAGATCCACATAGTTAAGGACCACTTCGGCAACCAGCGAAACCTGCGTATCGCGCAGACTCTCGACACTGGCATCGACGTCGGCCGCCGCCGCTTCCACACCGCGACGCAGGCCGCCGAAGACATCCGCCTCCCAGCTCGCATCGAACCCGGCGCTGTATAACTCACTGGTGGAGCCTGATCCGCTTTCTTCGCTCGACTGGCTGCGGGAAGCCGAGGTCGCCACGTCCACCGAAGGCCCGAGCTGAGATCCAGCCAAGGCACGTTGCGCCCGTGCCTCGCGCAGCTGCGCCCTGGCCGTGGCCAGATCCAAGTTGGCCGTCAGCGCATCGGTTACCAGGTCGTTAAGCACCGGATCGTTGAACTCCTCCCACCAGCGACTCAGGTCACCCGGTTCGGCAGCTTGTCCCTGGTTATCGGTCGCCATACTCCAGGTTGCCGGTACATCCGCCACCGGCGGAACGTAATCCGGCCCGACAGCCACGCAGGCGGTAAGCCCGAGACAGGCCAGAACAAACATGGTGCGAACGCAACGTATCGTATTCACGGAAACCAACCTCATATCTTCGACGCAGGCGTGTTGTCGGATTCAGGGGATGATGAACCTACGGGTAAATCCTTGCGGATGGCGGCAATCCCCGCCAGGGTAAAGGTCAACACATGTTCAATAAAGGCATCAAGATCCTCAACGGGATGGGGACCTTCGAAGTTTTTGGTTCTCTGATTGACCCTCTTTATCAGCATTGGATGAAAACACATACTGATAAGGCAGGTTTCACAATAAACAACCTGTTGTTCGCTGGCGTTCGGCCCGAGCAGCTCCCGCATCAAGGACAAAGTCTTTTCACGCAGGGGAATAAATTCGGCCTTCATGATCTCCTGAAGAAGGCCGGTAGGATTAACTATCTCCATCCAGGAAATGAAGAATTCCCTACTGTCTTCGTCGGCAATCCGCCCCACCAAGGCCTTTACATGCCCGCGCAACCGTTCGGTGGCAGGCGCACCCGCACTCACCCCGCCGTCCACCGGATGAGCCTTGACGGATTCGGTAAAGCAATGCCGCCACGTCTCCTGATAAAGAGCCTCCTTGCTGCCGAAATAATAACTCACGGCGGAAACATTGGCGCCAGCGCGCTTGCATATCTCCGACACCGTCGCATCGCGAAAGCCCTTTTCCATAAACACGACACTGGCCGCGGCCAGCAGCTTTTCCCTGGTTTCACCCGATCTCTGTTGTGCCATAAATGCTCCAAATAAATTCAAACGTGTATTTTAAATCTACATTTAAAATACACGTTTGAATTTGTCAAGCTATAAATTTGATCTTTCGACCGACGCCGTTGGCCCAGTATCCCAACCAGGCATCATGTCTGGAACATGCGGATCCTCCTCAAGCCTCGTCCATCGCCCCGTACCCTTGTTTCCCGCACCTCCGAACAACAGGCTCGGCAGGCCTTTTATGCCTTTCCCCGGGCACAAAAAAAGGCCGGCAAAACCGGCCTTTTCGAAAAACGCTCTCTACGACTGTTATTTATCCAGGTGAACATCCATTTGCGGAAACGGAATATTCAATCCGACTTCAGCGAACCTGCGATAAACGTTTTCCTGCATATAGAAAAATACCGGCCAGTAATCCGCAGAATTTACCCAGGCCCGCACGGTGAAGTTTACGGAGCTATCGGCCAGTTCTCCCAGTTCCACAAAAGGTGCCGGATCATCGAGAACCTTATCATTGCTTTTCAGTAACCCCATCAACACTTCTTTGGCCTTGTCGATATCGTCACCGTAAGCAATCCCGAACACCCAGTCTACCCTGCGGGTCGCCTCGGTGGAATAATTCACCATCGAGGAAGTAGCCAGTCCGCCGTTGGGAATGATAATGGTCTTGTTATCCGGAGTTTTCAGAATCGTATTGAAAATCTGGATTTCCTTGACCGCCCCCGTATACCCCTGGGCCTCGATAACATCGCCCACCTTGAATGGCCGGAAAGTCAGGATCATCACTCCCCCGGCGAAATTCTGCAGCGTACCGGAAAGGGCCATACCGACGGCGAGACCGGCGGCACCGAGGATGGCAATGAAGGACGTCATCTGGATACCGACCATCCCGAGGACACTGACAACAACCAGCACCTTGAGGAGATTACCGATCAGGCTTTTAAGAAACGGTCGCAGAGATGGATCCATGCCTTTCTTTTCCATCAACCGGTTGAAACCCCTGGCGATCATATTTGCCAGGTATAACCCGATAACCAGGGCGAGTACCGCGCCGACCAGTTTAGGCCCCCAAGCCACAAACAGGTTAATCAAAGTGTCCAGATACTGTCCCCCGTTTTGCAATTGCTCCTGCATAACAACCTCCTTCATCGTTCCAAACGCGTTGCGATGTTAAACGGAAAATCCCCATATGAAAACCGCACTTGTCAAACCGCGGTATCTCCGCAAACCATTTAAAATGTATCCTGACCAAGATGGTTTGCAATGAATAAAGACACTCTACAACAAATAAAAGGTTTTCCCAATGAATTTCACCTGACCAACCATCTATTTAATCTTTTCGCAACAGCGTACCGGAAATTACCCGTCTACAAAATTCAGCAACATACCGCGTCGGTCGCAACTCCCGGACAGTCCCTGACCCCGCCCGAGCATGGAGTAGCTCAGGTTTGATCCCATCCCCGAAAGAGATTGACATCCCATCCGTTTTGCGCTAAATACATGAACCTCACGCAGCATGAACCTCATACAGTTTTGCCACCCTAGCTCAGCTGGTAGAGCAACTGATTCGCAAGCCTTCAAACGTCCGATATTAGGGCGTTTTTTTGTTTCTGATTCCCCTTATTTTTCATCAACTTTCGCAAATCCCTGCAAACATCCACGGCCCCACCACCGGAACCTGCGGTCCATCTGCGGTCCACAACCTTGTTCCCTTGGACCAAATCGTTTTTGACCGCCTGTCCCTCTCAAGCACATAGCGAATAGAATCACAACACGCTCCTTGGTGCCAAAATGCGCCCAGCCTCCCCCCTCATCAAAAAGAAAAAACCAATAAAAAGCCGTTTTATTAATTTTTCTAAAGTCTTTAGGAGGTTGGTCGATAATAATGTAGTAAGGCAAACAAACCACGAGGAGCCACTATGCCTTTTGTCATCAACACCAATCCCCTTGCGCAAATCGTCCAAAACAATCTCGGAAAAACCAACAAATCACAGGCCGATGCCATGCGGCGACTATCTTCCGGTCTCCGGATCAACAGCGCCAAAGATGATCCCGCAGGATTAGCAAAAAGCAACCGAGTCCAAACCGAGATCCGATCCCAAAACAAGGTCATTGAAAACCTCAATCAAGGGGTCGGCTATGCCCAGTTTGCCGACGCAACCCTTGAGGAGATAGGCAATCTCATTCAGAGGGGCAGGGAATTGGCTGTGCAAGCAGCAAACAGTACGCTGTCAGACAGTGATCGACAATCTCTGAACGAAGAATTCGGTCAAATCAAGGAGCAGATCGACCAATTGGCACAAACATCATCTATGTTTGGGCAGTATCCTTTAGGAGGGGATTCCAGTAACACGGCCGTGGTTCCAAGTCTCGGTGAAGTTTTCAGTGAAACAAGCACAGCCGGCGGCATAACAAGTGGAATAACATTGATTGATCCAGATCTTTCGCCTATTGCAAAAATTCCCCAGGGAGCGACTAATGTTATGGTCGATGTTGCACCAGAGTGGCTAGGCAATCCATACCAGCCAGATATTGATATTCAGGTTTTCACGGTAGATGGGAAACATCTCGTCGGAACGGGATTGGGCGATTTTACCTGGGAATCTAATGGCGTCAACAACGCTCAAGACATGAACACTCTCTTCATTTCCGAATCCAATGGTTTCGCTTCAGGCGCTGCCTATGATCCTACAAATCTCCTATTTGTCGACCATCTTGGAATGGGTGCTTTTGCCAACACCGGAAGCTACGGAGGAATGAATTTTACCTATAGTGGAGATGGGGATAGTTTTGAATCCATCGCACCGGGTGGTGATCCAGAGATAAACAATGGAATAGTATTTTCAACCCAAGCAAGAGAACAATTCACCGTAGATGAGGCAACCGAAGACCTCTTGGTATTTGCCCATGGTGCGGGGCAGGTAAGATTAATTGCTGAGTGGAGCAATATGCCAGAGCCGTCGTCGGGGCAAGCCACTCAAACTATCCCACAGACAATGAAAATATTGGCCAACACAACCGCCAACTCCGATAGTGACTATATCGACATACAAAAAACCCCTGCAGACCTAGCAGCATTAGGCCTTGAGTCAGTTGTCATCGACCCTCCGGAAGCAGCCGAAATTGCTCTAACAAAATTGGCTGAAGCTCTCCAGATTATGGACAACCACCGTAGCTATTACGGCGCTACCATGACCTCTTTAGAGGGACGTATCAGCGCCACGGCAGCTGGTCGCGAAGCAAATTCGGCATCCCTAAGTCGCATTCTGGATGCAGATTTTTCTACTGAAGTCTCTGAGCTAACCAAGGCAGATGTCCTACAGCAAGCAGGGGCGTCAATCATGGCCCAAGCCAACAGTCTCCCGCAGATTTCTCTAGAGCTTTTGAAAATGTAGCGTTCCCCAACTGGTAGGGGAACGCTACATTTTTACTGATTCATCACCTCTTTTAACTGCTCGGCCAGATGGTCCGAAGCGTCCTTGGTTTTGCTACCGGAAATATGGGCATACCTCTCGGTCATTTTAACCGAGCTGTGCCCCAGACTTACCTTGATCGTCTCCAGCGATTCCCCCAGGTTGGCCAACAGACTGGCATGGGTGTGGCGCAGGGTGTGGATGACCACATCCGTCCCCTGCAACCCCGCCAGCTTCAGCGCGTGCTCGAAGGTCTTGCGCACCGTCCCCAGCGGCTTATCCTCCGAACTCCCGGGGAACAGATAGGGATTGCTAGGGTTCCGGAAGTCCTTGAGCTTCTCGATCTCGGCAAGACTCAGCGAATTGAGATGGACCACCCGCGACTTGCCGTTTTTTGTCTCGGGAAGAAGCATGGTCCGCCCCTCCATGGACACATCCTCCCATTTGCTCTTGAGTACCTCCCCCGCACGGCAACCCGTGAACAGAAGCAATCTCAGGGCACAGGCCGCTAGCTGACCAGGCGCCTCCTCCAGGGCCGCCAGGAACCGCTTACACTCCTCCATGCTCAGGTAGCGCGTCCGTCCCGGATTGTCCCTAAACTTGGACACCCCAGGCATCGGGTTCTTCCACGGGTCGATTTCGCCCCACTTCACCGCCAGATTGTAGAGGACATTCAACACGGCATAGTGCCGGTTGGCGTTGGTCCCCGAGGTGCGGGCCTTGACCTGATTCAAATATCCCTGGATCTCCTTCGGCGTCAGGCAGGTCAGCGGCACCTCGCCCCACTTGGGAATAATCTGATTGGTGAGCTTATTGTAGTCATCCTTCCACGATTTCTTGGTCTGCTTGGCGTGCTCCAGATACTTCCGGGCAAACTCGCCAAAGGTCTTCTGCTGTTTCTGCTGCGCTCTCGGGGATACCACCCGTTCTCCGAGGGCCAAATTGCGCTGCATCTCGTTGGCCATCTGCTTGGCCAGAGGGGGCTCGATGGACGGATAGGGTCCGATGGCGACGACCTTCTTCCGCCCGTAGAGCCGGTAGCGGAACAGCCAGCGCTTATTGCCCCGCATGTTGACGCAGATATGCAGGCCCGGTTCGCCGGTCGAATACTCCGTGGCCGTAGCCTGTGTTCCGGCTGGATCGTGGGACGGAAGGCCGTCGATGGCCTTTTTGGTCAGTGGAATGGATCGGTTCGTGTTCGCCATAGTTCTCCTCCTCCGGGGACATTTTTTCGATGGAACTGATACCATGCTTTCGGCGGTCCATCTGCGGTCCGCAAAATGCTCTGAGAATTCTCTCGACCTTTCTATTCCCTCGAAAAAATACGCAAAACCCTCTGCCCTCTTCCGCCGATGCGCAACTTCCCTCTCCGGCCCTTGAAAAACATGGCTTTCTCCATCCTCCCCTCCTCCCCGAAAGAGATTGACATCCCGCCCGTTTTGCGCTAAATACATGGACCTCATACAGTTTTGCCACCCTAGCTCAGCTGGTAGAGCAACTGATTCGTAAATCTTCAAACGCCTGATATTAGGGCGTTTTTTCGTTTCTAGTTTTCCTTATTTTCCATCACCTTTCGTAACTTTCCGCAAACATCCACAGCCCCACCACCGGAACCTGCGGTCCATCTGCGGTCCACGCTCCTGTTCCCTTTCCATTCCTACAAAACTCTAAAAACTCTCCCTGAAAAAGGGGCTCCATCACACCGTCCGGGCATCGGCCTACTCCGCCATTTCATTCCGCCATCCACACTCCCCCAAGACTTGCCACGACAAAAAATCCGGTGCTTTTTTCTTGGCACACTCCAATGCTGGTGATATCTTAGTCGGCGTTTATTTGTAACATTTCGAAATTATTTCACCTAGTGTGGAGGTTGCCATGAAGAGTCATTTTTACGGAGTGGTTCTCGGTCTATTTCTGACCCTGTTCGCCGGCACGGCGATGGCGCAAGGCCCGGCGGTTTCCGCCCTGAACGGCAAGACCGAAGTGTTCGGCGGCAGCGTCGACGGCGACGGGGCGATCATCGGCGCGGGCAGCGTCTCGGTGCCCCTGGGCGATTTGCTCGGGCTGCAGCTCGACGGGGCCTGGGGCGAGCTGGACGGCGACGACGAAATCAGCGGCATGGGGCTGCACCTGTTCGCCCGCGATCCGTCACGCTACCTGCTCGGGTTCAACATCTCCCACGCGGAGCTGGAGGATTTCGAGATGCGCCGCTACGCCCTGGAGGGCGAATACTACGCAGGACGCTTCACCCTGGCGGCACTGGGCGGCCTGCAGGAGGGAGATGTGGACGATGCCGGGTTCGGCAGTCTTGACCTGCGCTGGTATCCGCTGGACGACCTGAAGCTGGAACTCGGTGGCAGCATCGCCGATGACGACGAGCGCGTACACCTCGGTGCGGAATATCAGGTGGTGGCCGGTCTGGCGGTATTCGTCGACGGGGCGCTGGGGGATGACGATTACGACCACGTGCTGGCCGGTGCCCGCTACTACTTCGGGGCCCAGAAACCACTGATCCGGCGCCACCGCGAGGACGATCCGGCCAACAACATCGTCGCGGGGCTGCTGCAGAGCCTGGGGAGTATCTCCGACGCGGCATCATCGTCCCGGGCGGCGGAGAGTTCTGACGGCATCATCGTCCCGGGCGGCGGACTCTTCTAGCGGCACCGGGGAGTTCTTTTAGGAGAGTTTGCCGGGGCTGTTTCCGGGCTGTCAATCAAAATTGGAAATCGAAGTCCCCGGGGGAGGGCCCTGCTTTTTCCGGGGCTCATACCTATGATTTGAAAAGGTGAAAGTGGACATGCAAGAGCTTGCCAACGAATACCGCGAAATTCTGAAAGATTTAGACGTCTCATTTCTCGATCCTCATCATCCCTCAGGGAGAAGAGAGGAGGGACTCTCCGGACTATTTTTGACCAGCATTCCGAAACAGTACAAAGCTGCAAAGAATAAGATCATGATTATCGGCAGGGAAACAGCCGGATGGAACGTACTAAACAGGAATATTCAGGAGGAGTTTACAACCCTCTCAAGTTATATCGAGAAGGCACTGACCAAACACCGGGAGTTTTTCGAAAAACAACTCAACATAAGAAACTCTCGGGGACAGACCTTTCATAACTTCACCAGAGCCGTGGCGAAGAAATGTGGAAAGGAAGGGATCATCTATTCCAATCTTTTCTGTTTCGATTGGAAAAAGGGAAGTCCGATAGGTTGCCCCTATTTTGAAACAATCAAAAAATTCTCCGAGCAATTGGTAAAACTACAGATCCGGTTTTTCGCACCGGACATCATTATTTTCGCCAACGGGATGGATTCGGTCCCCTACCGCAGGGAATTTTTCCCGATCGCAGGGGATAACAAGGTTTGCCATAACGGGCGTGATTATTCCGATCAGGGCATCCCCAATGGACAGCTATGGGAGTTCGATTTGTTTGACAGCATCCGTTGTTTCCGGATTCATCATCCATCGGCTTACGCCCAAAAAGCCAAAGTTGCCCGGAAGTTCCTGGTTGACCTATTGCCTTCCGCATAGTCGAAAGATTAGTCGGTAATGGGACAAAAATGTCCGTTTCCGGTTCCGACATGTGAAACAAAAACAATCATTGAAAAGCCGGAAAGACCCTTTTTCATCGGTGCTTTTTCCGGTATGGAGGTTGCCATGAAGCAGCGTTTGAGCAGTGTTATTTTAGCTCTTTTTCTGACCCTGTTCGCCGGCACGGCGATGGCGCAGGGCCCTGCGGTTTCGACATTAAACGGCAAGGCCGAAGTGTTCGGCGGCAGCGTCGACGACGACGGGGCGATCATCGGCGCGGGCAGCGTCTCGGTGCCCCTGGGCGACCTGCTCGGGCTGCAGCTCGACGGAGCCTGGGGCGAGCTGGACGGCGACGACGAAATCAGCGGTATGGGGCTGCACCTGTTCGCCCGCGATCCGTCCAGGTATCTGCTCGGGTTCAACGTCTCCCACGCGGAACTGGAGGATTACGAGATGCGCCGCTACGCCCTGGAGGGCGAATATTACGTCGGCCGCATCACCGTGGCGGCGCTGGGCGGCCTGCAGGAGGGGGATGTGGACGATGCCGGATTCGGCAGCCTCGATCTGCGCTGGTATCCGCTGGACGACCTGAAGCTGGAACTCGGCGGCAGCATCGCCGATGATGATGAGCGCGTACACCTCGGCGCGGAGTACCAGGTGGTGGCCGGTCTGGCAGTGTTCGTCGACGGGGCGCTCGGAGATGACGACTACGACCACGTACTAGCCGGCGCCCGCTACTACTTCGGCACGCAGAAACCGCTGATCCGCCGTCACCGCGAAGACGATCCGGTTAACAACGTCATTGCGGGTTTGCTGCAGAGTCTGGGGAGCATCTCCGACGCGACATCATCGTCCGGGGCGGCGGAGAGTTCTGACGACATCATCGTCCCGGGCGGCGGAGAGTTCTGACGACATCATCGTCCCGGGCGGCGGAGAGGATTAATAAATGTGCGCAGCGTTTTTCCGAGCTGTCAAACAAAATCAGTGACGTTAAACCCCGCAGGACCTTTTTTGGGTTTTGCGGAGTTTGCTCTTCCGGGAGGACACCATGACTCTAAGAGATCAACTGGTTGCACTCGCATTGAAGTGGCAAGAAAAGTACGGCGTGGCACCGGCGATCACATCGGCGGTTTCCGAGTATGATGCGGCGATGATTCTGGGCATGAGCGAAGAAGAGTACTCTTCGTATATGCAGGATAAAACCGCCGTAGCGAGAGGTCACGATTTCGTTTTCCGGGGGGGACGCTACCAGATCAAGGCCCACCGCCCCAGCGGCAAGCCGGGCAGCAGGATCACCAATGCCGGCAAGGTCCGCAATTATGACTGGGACGTGCTGATCTGGATTCGCTACGATGTGGATTACACCATCGAGGAAGCCTGGTCCTGGGAGAGGGACGCTTACATCAGGGCATTTGATGCAAAGTCCCGGATTTCCCCGGAAGATATGCGAATGGGTACGCGAATCGCCTAGAACGTTCCCGAATTGAAGACAACACGCTAAAAGACAGCATTCCCCGCTAGAGAGGGAATGCTGTCATCATTATTGATTCATCACCACTTTTAACTGCTCAGCCAAATGGTCCGAAGCGTCCCTGGTCTTGCTACCGGAGATATGGGCATACCTCTCCGTCATCTTCACCGAACTGTGCCCCAAACTAACCTTGATCGTCTCCAGCGATTCCCCCAGGTTGGCCAGCAAGCTGGCATGGGTATGCCGCAGGGTGTGAATGACCACATCCGTTCCCTCAAGCCCCGCCAGTTTAAGCGCATGCTCGAAGGTCTTGCGCACCGTTCCCAGCGGCTTATCCTCCGAACTCCCCGGAAACAGATAGGGGTTGTTCGGCTGCCGGAAGGCCTTAAGCTTCTCAATCTCGGCAAGACTCAGCGGATTGAGATGGACCACCCGCGACTTGCCGTTCTTGGTCTCGGGAAGAAGCATGGTCCGCCCTTCCATGGACACATCCTCCCATTTGCTCTTGAGCACCTCCCCCGCACGGCAACCCGTGAACAGAAGTAATCTCAGGGCACAGGCCGCCAGCTGCCCCGGCACCTCCTCCAGGGCCGCCAGAAAACGCTTGCACTCCTCCATGCTCAGGTAGCGTGTCCGTCCCGGATTGTCCCGGAACTTGGACACCCCGGGCATCGGGTTCTTCCCCGGATCGATCTCGCCCCACTTCACAGCCAGATTGTAGAGGACATTCAACACGGCATAGTGCCGGTTGGCGTTGGTCCCCGAGGTGCGGGCCTTGACCTGATTCAGATACCCCTGGATCTCCTTCGGCGTCAGACAGGTCAGCGGCACCTCGCCCCACTTGGGAATGATCTGATTGGTGAGCTTATTGTAGTCGTCCTTCCACGATTTCTTGGTCTGCTTGGCATGCTCCAGATACTCCCGGGCAAACTCGCCAAAAGCCTTCTGCTGTTTCTGCTGCGCCCTGGGGGATACGACAGGTTCTCCGAGGGCCAGATTGCGCTGCATCTCGTTGGCCATCTGTTTGGCCAGAGGCGGCTCGATGGCCGGATAGGGTCCAATGGCGACGGCCTTCTTCCGCCCGTAGAGCCGATAGCGGAACAGCCAGCGCTTATTGCCCCGCATGTTGACGCAGATATGCAGGCCCGGTTCGCCGGTCGAATACTCCGTGGCCGTAGCCTGTGTTCCGGCTGGATCGTGGGACGGAAGGCCGTCGATGGCCTTTTTGGTCAGGGAAATGGTTCGGTTCGTGTTCGCCATAGTTCTCCTCCTCCGGGGACATTTTTTCGATGGAACTGATATTGAGTCAGTCGCTCTTCCCTCCAAATGGGTTGAAATCCAATAGAATGTTGGTTGCCTCCGGGCATCCGGCGGTCCACTAGCGGTCCGGAAGGTGGGTTTCGACCAGAGGTGTCTCCTCCTTTCCGGGCAAAAAAGGGGGAGGCAGACGGCTCTACGCCCCCACCCTTTTTCTACCTCTGGGTCACAGCGGTTCGACCTCGACCCGGAACACCCCCATGCGGTAGTACACGCAGAAATTGTGCTGCCACAGCTCGAACATCCCGGCCCCCTCTTCCAGGGGGAAGTCGATCCCGCCCTGCTGGAACAGTCCCAGCGACGCGTCGAAGTCGAGGTCCTTGACCAGTTCGGCGTAGGGAGGTTGGCCGAGATAGAGAAAATCGGTCACGTACAGAATGCTCCCGTCAGCCGCGACGGCGATCTCCACCGGATGGTAGCCACCCTCCAGGGCGGAATAGTGTGGGTCCCGAAAGTTCAGAACCAGCCCCTTCCCCTCCGGAACGTCGGCCTTCCGGATTTCGTCTTCAAGGATTTTGGCCAGTTTGGGATGTATCGGGAGCGGAAAGGATCGGGTATTGAATCTCGTGGGAGAGTCTTCTCGGGAAGCTGAAGTTCGGTCGGACATGTCGGATACTCCTTTCAAAGCAGGCCCTGTTCGGCAAACGAGAAGAACCCGTCGCCCAGGATGATGTGGTCGAGAACATGGATGCCCAGCATCTCCCCGGCCTTGACTAACCGGGTCGTGACCTCCTCGTCCTCGTGGCTGGGTTCGGTCTGACCGGAGGGGTGATTGTGGACCAGCACCAGACCGGCCGCCGAGGACAGCAGAGCACTCTTGAAGACCTCGCGGGGATGGACGATGCTGGCGCTGAGACTGCCGACGGACACCCGGTCCAGACACAGCAGACGGTTCTTGTTGTCCAGGTGCAGGGCCATGAAATACTCCTTGCTCTCCGCTTTCAGGAAGGCGAGCATTTCGGCCACCTTCCGGGGAGAGGTGAAGGCTTCGTCCAGGTAGCCAGCGGGAAGCTCCTTAACTTTGAGCGTCTCGAACACGGGACGGATGACTTTCAGGCGCAAAGGCAGCTTGCGCCGGATCAGGGACAAAGGTTCGGACAGGGATGTGATGACTTCGGTCATGGTGACAATCCTCCTGAAATTTCGGATACAAAAGACAAAAGCCCATTCCCGCGAAGGAATGGGCCTATCTGTTAGGGCGGAACAAAAGGTCAGGCGATTTCGGCCAGCGCTTCGAGCTGAAGACGCAGACCGGTGTGCAGCCAAGGAGCGTCGGGGATGATCAGGGTCAGGGTTCTGTCGTCGTCGATCTGGATGACCGCCTCGTACACGGCGCTCTCGCCTTCCCGGTAGGCGAACACGTAGTCGAAGAGAACCTCCTCCGGTCCGGACAGCAATCCTCCCGGACCGGCTTCGGGGAAATCCTTTTCCACATCGTCGCCGGGTTCCAGAACCACGATATGGCCATGGCGTTCCGGATCGTACAAACCGTCCGTCCCTTCGAACTGGGCCATGCGCAGTACTGCCAGAGGGGGGATACGGTCTTCAAGAATTTGGGCCTGGGCGGTCGAGGTCAATCGGATCACGGGGACTCCTTTCCGTCGCCGAGCAACCGCGTCAGACGCTGTTCCGCCCTACCGCGCATGTCGTCGGAGACCAGATAGTTCACGTTGCCCAGCAGCGCCGTCATGGCCGCTACATCGTCGGCATAGCCCACCACAGGCAGCACGTCGGGCACCGCGTCCAGCGGCAGGATCAGGTAGCCGAGCACGCCGAGGATGGCGGCCCGCACCCAGATGGGGACTCCGGGAGAAACTAACAGTTCCCGCAGCAGCAGGGCCTTAAGCAGAAGAATGCGTCCGGCGGATCGGGGAATGACACGGAGCTTGGTCCAGAAGTCTGCATCGCTATAGTGCACGGAGCAGGATGCGTAGTCGTCGTGGCGTTCGGTCATGGTCTACCCTCCCCGCACAGATGTTCCCGGAGGATGGCGGCGACCTGCGGTGCATAGTCTTTCTCCCGGGGGCAGACGAGGGTCACGCCGGCCCCGCTATTGCCCCACAGCACGACGCCGACCAGACAGTCACCGTCGAGGAAGACACCCTCCAGGGCAGAGGACAGGTCCCGCCCGATGGCGCAGGACACGCTAACGGGAGTATCCCCGCGCTCGACGTAGGCGACGAAGCCGTGGTCTTCGGGATCGGGGTTGCTGCCGTAGATGGCCTGGAGGTGGTCCAGGGCGTGCTCGACGGCGCTACGGTGGGACAGTGGAAGTTGCTTGAGGTGGGGATCGAAAAAATCGCTGAATTTGTGCATGGAAAGCCTCCTTGGTTGGTTCTGATCATCACCAAGGAGGTAATATCTGCTTGAAATGGGGTTTGTTACGGTTTTGGGCAATCCTCAGATTGCTAAGACGTATCCCCGCCGGGGAGAGGCAGGGACAATTAACACCGCTGACTGACCGGCCAACCGACCGGGAAAAAGTCTTTCTTTCTAGATAGGTAGACATGCACGGCCGATAGGTACGATCGCCTCTCCCTTTTTCCTTTTAAAAAGAAAAGGAGAAAAAAGAGTTTAAACTATCGACCGTGCCGACCGTGTGGGGAAGTCTCTACGACTCTTCGCCTGACGCAAATCTTCCCTACCGCTCATCGTCACCGGACGAATCGTCCCGGATTGGAATAGATACCCTTTGGTTGAACTCTAGCCTATCCTGGCGGCTTCTCCGGTCTGGAGGATATACTCGCCAGAGCCTTTGTCGGGGAGTAAAATCCTGCCATCTCTTCCCCTTGCCCACCTTGCGCTTCACACTATTGTAGAGATTGGTTTTCTTGAAAATCTCAACCTCCAGGGTTTTCTGGTCCGGGTATATCCCCGGAAGAACGATCCTGTCCGGTCGATGGGGTGTTTTCTGGGGATCAAAATTGATCTTCGGTGCTTTGTCGAACCGGCCTAGAATAATCTCCGAGATCCCACTCTCAGTATCTTGAAGGACCGTCGACTTTTCCCCTCCCCACCCCTTTTCGCTGTAGAAGTTAACCAACTTCACCACCCTGATCTCTATAGAGCACATGCGGAGAAACCGGCCAACGCTGCTCGCAAGACTGCCGGCGCTGATTCTGTCGCGGTACACCTTGAGATAGGCCATCCCGGTATGCCGCTCGAAAAGACATAGAACTTCGCCGTTCACGGGAATGGGGGCGGAGCCTTCATCCTGGGCGGCCTCGAACCACTGAATCCCTACCGCGTGAAGAGCCAAAGTACCGACCTCCGGCGTTTCTCTATCAAAAACATCCTTGAGGTCATCTCCCAGGCTTTCTTTCAAAATCCGGTAAAGCGTTCTGGGGCTATAGGGAACATCCGGCTTGAAAAGCTTCCCCCCAACCTCTAGCACGTACCTTCCTCGATGGCCTCCTGCCTTCCCGGACGATACTGTCCCCTTCTTTTTTTGAATATCCCTGAAATACGATAGGCGCTCCAATCTGTCGGAAGAGGGCAATTCCTTCCAAAGAGGAGCGAGAAATTCGACCAGTTTTTTGTAAGGGTAGCGTGTCACCCAAATGCATTCCCGGAACACGGCTTTTTCAAACTCCGAAACCCTTCCGGAATACTTAGGGATTGTCCCCCGTCCCCGAAAGTCCTCCCGATTCTTCCATCGTGCTACCGAAGCCACGGAGATGCCAAATTCCTCGGCAATTTCTCTATACGTTTTCGGGGACTCATGGATTTTCCTTCTATCTTCAGGACTTAGCCGCTTAGCCATTTCACCATCCCGGTTTTTTTTAGCAACCCCAAGTGTTCACTTAGGACTTGTCAAATAAGAACAAAAATTTTTCCCTATACATATCAAATAGTTACAAACAAGAAAACAGTTATGCGGAGTATCGACTGCCAAAAAAGCATCCGAAAGCGTTTGGCCAGTCGATTCTCCCGAAACCCCTCCACAAAAACCTTAAAAACCTGAATTCCTACACAACTACAACACCTTACACGGTTTCCGTGAGACAACTACACCATCGAAACGCCAGGGCCCGGCGGTGAAGACAACTTTTACTTTTTAGAGAGGAATTCACAAATGGAAAACTTCAACTTGAAAGATTTGGTTTTGTCCGACTCCTACGCCGCACCGGCTACCGCTACCCCCCAAACAGGAGAGATCGAACTGGGATATCCTGGAAAACTGGATTTCTGCCGGGTCCATCCTGACAAAGAATATTTGGCGCAGTTGCTGATCCTGGACGATCCCCGGGGGAAGCAAACCTATATCACCTCCCCCCGCTTGGCTGACGAGCTAGAGGGCGATGCCGTCCCCGCCGTAGTGGCCCTCTGCGCCAACCAGCACGGCGAGCAATTCCTGTGGGTTGCCAAACTCCCGTGGTACGACGGTGAGCCCTTTGCGACTACCCGTCTCGAAGCCATGGATCGGGCGCGTACCGAATGGGTCCGCTTGCGCCGCAGCATTACGCGGAAGGGATACGATATCATCTCGGCCGCAAAACCTTTCCCCGAACCCGTATGGTCCGACGAAACGTTTGAAAACCTTATCCGTCAGGCGTTTAAAAACAACGTGATCGGTTCTCTGGACCACCCCATCGTCAAGAAGCTCCGGGGGGAAGAGGCATGATCCTCTGTGGAAAACCTTTTGAAAAGGTAATCCTTTTGGATTCTGAATTTTCTCAACCTCCGGGGGAAAGGCCGACGCCGCATTGCTTGGTTGCTAAGGAACTTTTCTCGGGGAAAACAGTGCGAGTCTGGATCGAAAAGGGGGAGCAGCCGCTGGCTGCTCCCTTCCCGACGGACAAGAATACTCTTTTTGTTGCCTATTTGGCCAGCGCGGAAATGACCTGTTTCCAGGCTTTGGGTTGGAAGTTGCCGGCCTATGTCATCGACCTGTATGCGGAATTTTGCCTCCTCACGAACGGCTTCTTCTTACCGAGGGGCAAAGGATTGCTTGGTGCCTTGGCGTATTTCGGCGAAGAAATACTAGATGCCGTCGAGAAGAAAGACATGCGGGAACTGGCCCAGAGGGGGGGACCCTATACCGAGGATGAGAAAACGGACTTACTCGACTACTGCCAACGCGACGTGCTGGCCCTTGAACGCCTCTGGAAGCACATGGTTCCTCACCTGGATGGTGACCGGTCCCTGTTACGGGGGGAATATATGAAAGCCGTTGCGAAAATCGAAATGACGGGCATTCCAATCGATACTCTTGCGCTCGCCGATCTTCGCGAAAACTGGGAGGTAATCAAAACCTCATTGATCGAGGAATTGGGAGCACCATACGGAGTCTACAAAAATGGCAAATTCAAAACCGACCTCTTCGTTCAGTACCTGAAAAACAAGGGTATCCCTTGGCCCCTTACGCCGACGAGAAAACCGAAAACCGATGCCGATACATTCAAGGAGATGGCCAAGTGTTACCCCGAGTTGAAACCGTTGAAAGAACTGCAGCAACTATTGGGAAAGTTGAAATTGAACAAACTACAGGTCGGAACGGACGGACGTAACCGCTATCTGTCGGGGGTTTTCGGCTCGAAAACAGGGCGGAACCAGCCTTCGAATAGCAAATGTATTTTCGGTCTCCCCTCGTGGATGCGAAAACTCGTGCGGCCGGGGCCGGGAAACGGTTTGGCGTATCTCGACTACGAACAGCAGGAATTCGGTATTGCCGGAGCCCTCTCGGGGGATGAAGCCATGAGACAGGCCTACATTTCGGGCGACCCCTATCTTGCATTTGCAATCCAGGCCGGAGCGGCCCCTCGGGGAGCAACGAAGGAAAGTCACGGCGACATCAGAAGCAGGTTCAAAGCTACAGCTTTGGGAGTTCAATACGGGATGGGGCAGGACCGACTGGCCATGAACCTGAACATTAGCAAAGGGGAAGCCAAAGCGCTGTTGGATTTGCACCGGAAAACCTACGCCAGATTTTGGCAGTGGCAGCAGGACATCGAGAACAAGGCGTTGATCGAAGGAAGTATAGGCGGGGTTTTGGGCTGGAAGATGCGGATCACTTCCAAGACCAAAGACCGGACGTTGGCAAACTTTCCGATGCAGGCAAACGGTGCGGAAATGTTGCGACTTGCCGTGTGCCTCTGCGCAGAGCGAAATATCAAGATCGTCGCCATGGTACACGATGCCCTAGTGATCGAAGCTCCGATTGCTGGGCTCGAAGCCGCAAAAAGCATTGCGATCCAGGCTATGAAAGAAGCCAGCGAGATCATTTTAGCGGGATTTTCGCTCAGAATCGAGGCTGAATCGATCATCTATCCTGACCGGTTCCCGGCCAAAGACAGCAGCCAACTCTGGGAACGCGTGTGGAAGATCATCGATAGGGCAAAAAAAAGAAAGAAAACGGAATTAACCGCAGATAATCAGGAAGGAAAAGATAATGGGTGCTGAAAAAGGGAAAAAAACACCGGACGATATTTTGCTTGAACTTACGGAAGACATTTTTCGGTTCCATACCCCGGAAAAGCTTCCTTGCGCCATCTTCGAAAGGGAAGGACACCGGGAAACGCACAGGATCGAATCCAAAACATTTGCTTACTATCTGTGCAATATATACCTGCGCGAAACGGGTCGGGCGATTCCTCAAGGATCCCTGGATACGGTCGTACGTCAACTTGCGGCCCAAGCGATTCACAATGGACCCGAAATACCTGTCTTCTCTCGCGTTGCTCCATGCAACTCGAACGGTATTGCCGTGGATCTGGGAAACAGCTCTTGGGATTCCGTAGTCGTAACCCCCGAGGGTTGGGGGATGGATTCGCCTCAATTCCCTTTCACAAGGACGGCAGCGATGACTGCCCTGCCCTTTCCCGACCAATCGGGAAAAATGGAAGAACTTTGGGATTTCGTCAATGTGAGATCCGAAGAAGCCCGACTGCTCCTCGCAGCCTGGATCATGTGCGCATTTTTCCAGAAAATGCCCCACCCCATCCTGGTGCTCCAGGGTCAACAGGGTGCGGCCAAATCCACTACGGCGAAAATGCTGCTGTCCCTCGTGGATCCCAGCGCAGTCCCTTTGCAATCGCTCCCTTCGTCGGAAAGGGACATCCTGATCGCGGCCCAGAATTCGTGGGTTTTGGCCTTTGACAACATTCGACGGCTCTCTCCCGAAACTTCGGATAGCATGTGTCGTCTATCGACGGGCGGTGGCTTGCGGACCCGGAAATTGTACACGGACTGCGACGAAATCTTTTTCAACGCGACCCGACCTTTGATTTTTACGGGCATCTACAACATCTGCAAAGAGCAGGATCTGTTGAGCCGCGCATTGGTCATCGAATTGGAGGCTATTTCGCACCATCAGCGAAAAACCGAAAGCGAGTTGATGGCCCGTTTTGAGGAAGCGCGTCCGCGCATTTTCGGAGGCATTCTGACAGCCCTCAGCGGAGTCTTGCGCGAACTCCCGCAGGTTCATCTTTCCAGCGCTCCTCGTATGGCCGATTTTGCGAAGATCGGGGTCGCATTGGAGCAGGCGATGGGTTTGAAACACGGGGCGTTTTTGGAGGCCTACGCCGCCAACATCAATCAAGCCATTGGCGCTAGTCTGGACGACGACCCGGTGGCCAAGGCTGTCATGGATCTGGTCACCGAAGAGGAAGAATGGAAGGGCACTGCTTCACGACTTCTCAAAGCCCTGAGCCGTTTTGTCTCCACCGAAGCGAAAAGATCGTCGGATTGGCCCAAAGCGCCCAATCGCCTCTCCAACCACTTGCGCCGTCTGGCTCCCGGACTGGCTGCGGCAGGTATCGATGTATCATTCGACCAGAACATCGGCGGGGAAAAGCGCGTAATCGGCATAGCGCCAAAAATCGGGGAAGAAATGGAGCAGGAGCAACCTCCGGTACCGGCCGCCGAAGTACGTATCGAACCTGGAGCGTCCGGTGAAAACCTTGAAAATACTGACACTTCCGAACCGACGGCCGAAACCACCGATGATTGTCTTCCAAAAATAGCTAAAAAATTCAGCTTAGAAGACTTCAAATTGTAAGTATGGGACCTACCGGCCGGACCGTCCGCCGGCCGGTAGGTTTTAGGATCTTCGAGCTTTTGCTTCTCTTAAACATTAATGGGTCTAGGGGTGAGTCGTTACGCTCCAGTTGATTATTCAGAAGTATCCGCCCCTTGTCCTCACCGATCTCGAAAAGGTCCGGGCCTCCAGGGCTTCATTGGGTTGAATATGGTGGTAACGACAGCCTATTATCGACCTGAATTGCGAGGTCGTACATAATATCATATACGGCATCCTCGTAAGTACGGTAGTATCCCACCTCTGAAATTATATTGTTTTCTCCGTGAGCAATCTGGTTACGGCGACCGACAAGTGTGTTCAGCTTTACCCGATGTTCCCTCACCTTATCGGCACTCAGGTCTGCGGCCTCCAAGAGCTCAATAAGCACGCTGGGCCACAAATTAGACTGAGTATCCACGTCGGGGAATTGAGGAGGAGCAGAGAGATGACATGATTGGAAATTGACGATCTCACTCAACAAATCTCCATTAGGCATATTTTTCAGTATTTTCAGCCGACTTCCTAAGGCAAATAATCTTGTAGACTGGGGCAAATCCCGACAAATAACACCAGATCTACCAATCACATCATAAAAGGAAGCCAAAGTATTTTTGCAAAAGCCTTCATAGTGAGCATAAAGCATTGCCCATGCTGCCCGTAAAAGCCCGAGTTTTTGGCCTGCAGTAACTCCTGGAGATGAAAGTAAAAGCCGCATATTTGCGATTTCTTTTTCCCTCCAGTCTAAGTCATTCGAGATGGTTTCCAAAATGCTCATCATTCACTCAGATATTTTGAAACCACCGAAATCCGGTTCTCTAGTTTTTGAATGGTGTTCGCCCCAGGACCTGTAGCTTCCAAAAAGTCAGGATCGGAAAAGGCTAACCGCAATTGGTCTTTAACATGCTGCGGTGTCATCTGTTCAATAGCCGGGTAATTATTGCTAAATGCACAAACTGCCGCTTCGTAGTAGGCCGGGGCTAATCTCCCGGTGGGCTCACCATCTTCATTGAATCGGGTAAATGCCTCATCCCCCGCCTTATCATTTATCAGTTTGAATACCTTTTCGAAATGACTGCGCTGTTCAGACAAGTTGAACCCGGCTCTCTGGAAGAGGACATCTTCCATAAATGAATCAAGCCACTCCTCAATGTTACCCTTATATCTTTCTCGATAAGTAGTGGCCGCGAAAAAGCGCAAAACCAGTTCTTCGTCCGCCCGTTTTTCCTTGAAAGAGTCCGGCAATCGGGATGTTGTTTCAATAAATGCAGGATACTTTGCCATTTCCTGAATGGCATCATAAAATAAATCGCCGCCATCAACCATGCGCGAACTACAGTTCCTGATTTCTTGGGCTGACAACAGAGAGCCTCCAGTATTCAGGCGTTTAAACATCTCATACTTAACAAATGCGTCTCCAGATTTGTTGATTATGGTTGCTCGAATTGGTGATCGCTTAACCTTCAACCGCACGGCCAAAGGAAGGTCCTGGAATCGTCGACCATTTAACTCAGGGAGGATATCACAACCGACCAGAATTAGTTCCGGTTCGCCAATTGCGGAGTGATCAAGAAACTGAAGAACCGAACTTGTTCTCTGCAAGCCATCAATTAACTCCAAAATGCCGTTATTGCCTTCAATTAGGAAAATGGGAGGTATCGGGAGGCCGAGAATAATCGACTCAATTAGCCTAGACCGCTGTTCAGTTGACCAACGGAACAGTCTTTGGTATTCAGGGCGAATGACTATCTCTTTATCATTGTGAAGGTTTAATATTTCCCCAAATGAAAAATCAACAGCGGTAGTGCGTATCTCACGGTTAAAATTTGATGTATCATCCATTTGATATCCCTCACCATGGTTTAGTTTCGCGGGAAAGATGAGTCTTTGTTATCCAACGAGTCTGTAGAAAAACACAATAACCCTCTCCGTTAGAAAGTCGCCTTTGAGGTCTTATCTCAGGTCCAATTTCTTAGATCGGAGAAGGTTTCTTATGCCCTGAAAATTTGTTTCTGAAGAAAATAAATTTTTCTCTTACAGCCTCAAAGGTCATGATAATCAGCAGAGACATGATGTTTCGGCCGCCACAACCCAATTTGCTTTTCAATTTAGCACCGAACTATTACAGCCAGGAAGCTTTTCACCCGCCGGATTGTGTCCAACTCCGAAGATTTTTGGATCGGTAAAGCGTAGCCTTAACACGCCTTTTTCTGGAGTCCACAAAAAATAAACAAAAATCAATGTAGCTAAACTAAACCCCTAAGGTCAAGCGTAAGATGTCTGAAAAGTTGTTTTCGGCTTTAAAGAAAACCGGAAAAGAAGGGTACGGGGAAATTTCCACTACCCCCCGAATATCGCAACAATGCTGAAGATCAGATCAATGTAACATCGAAATTTGGCGGTCCATCTGCGGTCCGCAAAGTGCTGAGAGTATTCTCTCAGCCTTTCTATTCCTTCGAAAAACTTTGCAAAACCATCCTCCCTCTCCCACCGATGCACAACTTTCCTCTCCGGCCCTTGAAAAACATGGCTTTCTCCGCCCTCTCCTCCTCCCCGAAAGAGATTGACATCCCGCCCGTTTTGCGCTAAATACATGGACCTCATACAGTTTTGCCACCCTAGCTCAGCTGGTAGAGCAACTGATTCGTAATCAGTAGGTCGTCGGTTCAAATCCGATGGGTGGCTCCATAAAATCAAGGGGTTAGCGATTTTCTTGCTAACCCCTTGCTGGTTTTTGTCTTTTAGGTAGCGCATAGGTAGCAATAAAATTTCGGTCCCTCCATCCTGAGAGAGCCTTCAATCCTTACCTCGAACCGTACATAATAGTTTTGTTTCGCACCCAAACTATTCTCAAAAAGGGCAGTTCAGTTAAAGATTAAATTTTTCATAACAGTTTTGCATGGCCAAGCCTAACCTTGAAGCTCGCCGTTAAGTGTCCGAGTTGCCCACGGAAAATTCAACTCACGTCACAAACCAGAAATGCTTCAATATTCCCCCTATCCTTTTCTGCGAAAAGTGAACTCACAATTCCATTAACCACAGCAAAACATTACCCTGAAAATCCCAAACTTTCTTTTTATAAAATCAGCTTACTGCAAGATTTGCAGGTTTTAGAAAAATACAAGGTAGGGGCGGCCAAATTATAGCGCTCGGGATACCAGGCGCAAAACCCTTCCCCATCCTCCCACCTAGCATTTCCAAGGCACTATATAGTGCCTTGACCTCACCCCGCTGACTGGGCCAGTTGCAGGCTAGTGATTCCAGGAATTGGAGGAAAAGTTTCGGCATCGCCTCTTAAGAATGTGCAACATCTATTCAAGGGGGAGTTTAAGGAAACATCTCGACATAGGTCGTATTATTACAAATGTCCTACAGCTCAAGTACGCGGCATTACGATTGCGATCCATTTTTTTCTTCAATCCATTCTTGAAGGGCGATTGGTGCCAGAAGCACATGCTTGGTTCGGGTAATCGCAACATAAAGGGCTGAGCTTGCCTTAGCGTAAGATTTTTGCTCCTCATCCCATAAGACATCAACTGTATCCGGGGCCAACATCAGCCGGTTAAATTCCATGTTACGAGAATCTTCGGCGCGTCCAACGGCATAAGAGTTGTCGACTTCTGTGATCTTGGATCTGGCCATGGCCCAGTCCTTGGCTGCATATCCCCGTTCGAGCATCTTGTAAATTCCCTTAAAACTGCTATTGCCTTGATTTTGAAAATAGTCGACCAGCTCTGACCATTTCCAGAACTTCCTCAGATCTCGATGCGTCGGACATATCCCGAAATTTTTTAGGCTCAAAACATCGCTGACAAAGGCATGGATGTCCTTAATATTAGAGATAAGTTTGAAATTGATATTTTCGTTTGCCAGTCTCTGAATCCACTCCCATAACGACCATTCGTTTGAGACCAAGATAGTCGTAGGGAGATCCGGGATAGAGGCTTTTTTGTAATATTGCACGTCAGAGATGATCTCTGAATTACCGCAATATAGACCTCTTGACTCAAGGGGGTGGGCATTGATTACGGGATTTATAATTTCTGACAGTTTGGTTCCGGAACGATATGAATGGGTAATCCTGCGTTCGCGAATGCTTAAAGATCGCTGATGTGAAACACCTTTGAGGTTCTGGAAGCACTCACCAAGAGTGATTGTATTCTGGGGACTTACGTCGAGAATTTGCAGGATGGAAGGCTCAATGTCATGCGCTTCATCAATTATCACAAAAGAAAAACGTGCCGGGATCGGCAGCCCCAACAAAGAGACCAGTTTGACCTGATGATATACCCGTACGGGTAGTTCTATGCCCTGACTTGGCTGTCGCGTTATTTCCCAAATACCATTGGCTGCCTTGAGCACCGCCTCGGAAAGCCAAGCAAATTCTGCCGACGAGGTCTTTTGGCTAAATTCTGTAAACCAATTTGGGAGATGATGGTTCCCGATCACGGTATCAGCACTAAAGCAATAATTGCTTACCGTACCGATCGCTGCTAGAACAAGGGTTTTGGAGGTGACTTGCCCGATTGGTGTCAGGTTGAATAAGGCAATGATTTCCTTATGAGGAAACGGCATGTTTTGGGGAGAGGTGTTCTTAAGGTGAGAAAATTCGACGGGGAGGATCTCTGACACCAAATGCCCGAATGTCTTATGGGTGTATTTCTTTCGTAGTTCTTTTGGTAACGCCTGAATCTGGTTGTATGTATAGGTGAGGATCAGCATTTCGTTTGGGTTAACCCCTCGAGATTCAAGCACCTCCAGAAGCTTGGCGATCAGAAATGTCTTCCCGGTTCCAGCATAGCCCTGCAGATGAAGCGGTTCATCAATCTCGGAGGCTACAAGATTGATAATTCGCGCCTGTTCTTCGGTCAGAAAGTAAGAGCGGTTCGTTCTGACAATGCTTTCCCCTAGATAAAGTCCGCCTGTGTACCTTTTTTTGAATTCAAAGTCCCACTCTTGTTTCGCTGTCAGATAGTCTCTTTTCTGGATGGTTTCGCTAGTGACCAGCTTGACCCCTAGTCGATACATGTCGGAGGCGCCAGCCTTAATCATTTTGATCGCCAGATTCTCAATCAGCCCTCTTTTGAGGATATCTGCACGTCCTTTTTGCGTTTCTGCGCAGGCGATATCGAAAGTGTCGCTGAGGATTCTTTCAAGAGCTAGAACGTTGAACGTTTTTTTTATGAGGTTTGGAATCTGCTGCAGGGCAAACAGCCCGAGTATTTCATCCAAGTGGGTTTCTGCAAGCACGGCTTGAAAAGAAGAGCCGGCCTCAAGCAGGCCATAAAGAGTTTTTCCTGATACGGGTATATATAGGGTTTCTTGCAGCATGCGGCACTCCTCCTGCGAGCCTTCAAGTTGCAGTTGATATATTCGGCTTCTTAAAGTTTCGTTACCAATTAAACCAGTCATACAATTCACACACAAGACAAAACCGCTCATCAAGCTTAGCATAAAGGCTTTACATGCCCCTTTTGGGCCGGTATCCTGAGACAGCTTCATACAACTGCGCAAGCGACCCTATGGGGCACTATGGCCTGTCGCGCCACCCGTCCGCACCGACAGCTTGTCGGAAAGGTAAAGCGACCATTACTCACAACCACCAAAGAGACCCCTCATAGCATCTGTCACCGGGTCAGTAACGCGGGCAACTGACATTCTTTGGTAAAGGACAGATTCGATTTATTAGGGAGATTCTCTTGATGAAGTCTTTTGATTCCGTTGAGCATGCGAAAGCTCACGCGAAAAAACTCACGCTTCCCCTCCTACAATCAGTCATCCCCAATGCAAAACTTGCTAACGCTCTTGAGTTAATCGCCAAAGAGTCAGGCTTTAAGACTTGGCGAGCGCTCAAGTCGCACTTGGAGTCGCCCGCCTACCGTTTTGGACTTCAAAATCTCGGCATGGTTTTGATAATCTAAATTTGACCAGTTTAAGGGCCTTGTGATTACCCAAAAATGACCACCCCCGGCATTCCTTCGGTACTATGGTTTTTCACCACGACAATCGAAGGAGAGAGGATGCTCAGGATGGATCAATACGAACACGTTCGCACGGCCCATCGGGTCTACGGCCAAACCATCAGCGAGATCGCCCGCATTACCGGCCACTCGCGCAACACCATACGCAAGGCGCTCAGCGAATCCCACAGCGGCTATTCGCCGCGCCAGCAGCAGCCCTATCCAGTACTCGGCCCATTCATGAAGACCATCGACGACTGGTTGAGCGAAGACAAGGACCGACCTCGCAAACAACGCCATACCGCCCAGCGCGTCTTCGACCGGTTGGTGGCCGAGCGCGGCTTTACCGGCAGTGCCTCCAACGTGCGCAAATACAGTGCGCGAGGCCAAAGAGCGGCTGGGAATCAATGCTCAGCGGGCCTTTATTCCGCTGAAACCCGAACTCGGTCAGGAAGCCGAGGTGGATTGGGGCACGGCCACGGTCATCCTGCAGGGTCAGGCGATGAAGGCCAAGTTTTTCTGCATGCGCTCGAAAGGTTCGGGTAAACCGTTTGTCCGCCTGTATCCCTGCGAACGCCAACAGGCCTTCTTCGATGGCCTGATGCACGCTTTCGCCTTTTTCGGCGGGGTCTTCCCACGGCTGATCTTTGACAACCTCACCAGCGCGGTACGCAAGGTGCTGCAGGGCAAGGCAAGGGTGGAACAGGAGTCCTTCACCCGCTTTCGGGCCTATTACAATTTCGAGGCACGTTTCTGCAATTCGGACGCCGGACATGAAAAGGGCGGCGTCGAGGGCCTGGTCGGTTTTGCACGGCGCAATTTCATGGTGCCGATACCCGAGGCACAGTCTCTTGACGAGATCAACGAGCGTCTGCTGCAGCAATGCATTGCCTACGGCCGGCACACCATCAGCGGCAGGGATAAGCCGGTAAAGGTGCTCTTTAAAGAAGAGCGTTCCTGCCTGCTGGCCCTGCCCGAGGTGCCCTTTGTCAACACGCGGCTGCTGTCGGCCAAGGCGGACAAGTACGCCACCGTCATCGTCGACAAGAACCGTTACTCCGTGCCGACCGCCCTGGTCGGCCGCACCCTGCGGGTGATCTGCCACGTCGATCAGGTGGAGATCTTCGCCCAGGGACGGCGCGTGGCCGGCCATCGGCGTCTGTTCGCCAACAACCAGTGGCAGCTTGATCCCGACCACTACCTGGAACTGCTCCAGCAGCGTCCGCAGGCTTTCCACAGCGCCCGCCCGATCCGCGATTGGAAGAAGCGCTGGCCGCAGGCCATGCACCAGCTTCTGGAGCGTTTTTGCCAGAGTCACGGCGAAAACCGCGGCATCAAGGCGTTCATCGAGGTGCTGCTGTTTCGTCATCACCCGGCCGAACAGGTCCAGCAGGCCATTGCCACGGCCGTTAAGGCTGAGATCAGCGCCAGCGCTGGTGTCCAGCATCTGCTGCACCGCAACCAGCCCACGCCGCAGATTGTTTCCCTGGAGCGCTACGCCCGGCTGCCCGAGGCCGACATCTCGGTCTATGCCCGACTGGGAGGTGGATCATGAGCCGAGCCGCCGACGCGCTGCTGGTGCAACACAACCTCAAGGCCCTGAACCTGACCAACATGGCCCGTCACTTTGAACAGCAGTTGCGTCAGGCCCGAGACGGCGGCCTCGACTACAGCCAGTTTCTGCTGGAGCTGACCGAGCTGGAGCTGCGCATCCGCTGCGAGAACCGCGAGAAACGCCGCCTCAAGGAGGCGAAGTTTCCGTTGCTCAAATCCTTGGAAACCTTCGATTTCGAAGCCGTCCCTCAGCTTGACAAGCGCCTGGTACGGGACCTGGCGGCAGGCGATTACCTCAAGGACCGTCGCAACGTGATCCTGATGGGAAAAAGCGGCACCGGCAAGACCCATCTGGCCACCGCCCTGGGCATCGAAGCCTGCCGCCAGAGCAAACGGGTACGCTTCGTCACCGGCTACGCCCTGGCCAACGAATTGATCGAAGCGCGTACCGAAAAGGACTTGAGCCGCCTGCTCGGAAAATACGCCCGGCTTGACCTGCTCATCCTCGATGAACTCGGGTACGTGCCCTTTTCCAAGGAAGGGGCGGAACTGCTCTTTCAGATTCTGGCCGAGCGTCATGAGCGCGGGTCGGTGGTCATCACCACCAACCTCGGTTTTGCCGACTGGACCCAGGTCTTCGGCGGCCCCAACATGACCGCCGCGCTCTTGGATCGGCTCACCCACCGTGCCCGTATTATCGAATGCACCTGGGACAGTTACCGCCTCAAGCAATCCCTGAAAGGAGGTAGAAAGAAAACAACGTAGCTTTGAAAACCGCCCGTTTATCACCCGCTGGGGGTGGTCAAAATTCGGTAATCACAGGTGGTCAATTTTCGGTTGTCATTTCCAGTCACATTTTCGAAATTCCATTTTCAACCCCTTGCGGGGACAAGCAAATTTTCAGACCTCTATCTAGCGAAAGATCGGGCACTTCGCGTCACCCCCGTGACCTGCCCTACCAAGGACCCGTAAGTGCCCACAGGACGATGTTTTCGCCCTGTGCCATGCGCTCTGCTGCCATGCATGTGAGAGGGGGGGTAGCACTTCGTGGTGCGTTGCTTGTAAGGGAGATGTAGGGCTGTGGTGGGGTGGCCGGGATACTGGTCCACGGCTTGGCGGCCACTGTGTCGCGTGTGTTGCCGGTCATCCGTTCTGGTAAATTGCGCAGGTCAGTTGAATTGTTCTGTTTCAGATTCGCATCCCGCCTCATCCTTGCCCGTTCCTGCTCAATCTTCTTTAGCTTACGGAACTCACCAGCATAGATAGGGATGTTTGAGAATGGAAAAATAAAAATCGGGTATGAAAATTGTTCATACCCGATCAAGCTTCGTAGCTATTTCTTGATTTTTAAGACAGGCAAGGTGAAAGGAGGAAGTCCTGTTTTTGCCATTGAGCTTTGAATCAACTCTCTAGCAAAGGGATGCAGATTCATAGGAACGTTTCTTTTTTGAAACATTTCAAGTAAATCTTCATCGGCTTTCATTTCTGTATGATAGAGAAGAAGATATTTTGCTTTTAAATCAAAAACCTTCCTAGTCTTTTTTTCGTCTTCAGAAACTTCCTCCACAGAGAAATTAATCTCTTGATTAATTTCGAGAAACTCATTTTTAAGTTTTGAGGCAACTTTTCCCAGGCCAAAATTGGCTGTAAACTTTGGATAAATTTTTGGATCCGGGAAGGCTAGCCTTTTGTATTGAGTTGAAGACAGATAAATATCAACAAGCTCAATGCTTCCAATAAATTCAGAGTATTTCTTGTCCATATCACATTCCCACAGCACGGCGATAACACGAAAAAGGCACAACTGTTGGGCTTGGTTTCGTAACAGAAAATTTTACTTCAGGCACAGGCTCAGGTGTCAAACACAGATCTTGCACCAATATCCCAACCTGCCAAATCGCCTGTCTCTCAGCTAACAGAGCTACAATGTGTTGATTTAAGCTTACACCTTCCCTCTCAGCCGCCATGGCAAGCTTGCCATGCATAGACTTGGGCATACGTAACGGAAATTTTCCGCTATAACTCGTCTCTCTCAAAGCTTCAGGTAAAGGGATATCCAAGCCATCTTCAATGGCTGTGGCTAACCATTCACGCATAGCATCTTCAATCATCTCCAAGGCTTCGGCTTTAGTCTCACCAACAGAAATGCAGCCTTCGAACTCGTTGACTTTAACAAAATAGCTACCATCATCGGGGATAATTGTAGTTGCATATGGAAGGCTCATGTATTCTTCAACAGTTTTCATCGTACCACTCCTCCAGGTTCAGTTGTTTGATGACGCTTTTCACATATGCCTGGTTGACGGGTCTTTTCTTTGGAACCGTAATTGGATAGGAGCCCTGCTTTCTAAAGGTGTAATGGCTGCTGCCGCCGCGCGGCTGGCAGCATGTAAACCCGAATCCCTCTAAAAGGCGTTTCAGTTCTTCGAACCTAACATTTTTGGGATTGCTCAGAACCGTTTCGACTAATTTTAAAAGTCGTTTTTCTGTCATGCAGAGCTCCTATGTGGGACTTGCATGATATCACATACGATATCACAATCAATAAAAAAATCAAAAACCAACTATTTGTCCTTATCAGAAAAAAGCCCGAAGCGTCACGCCTCGGGCCAGTGATTCCCATTACCACTTCGGCTTTTTCCCACCGTCATACGATTTCGCCAATCCCCGATCGATCAACTTCTGCCTAGGCTGCTTTCATCCACAAACACATCGGCTACGATCCGGAAATATTTCCCTCGCTGCATGTTCCGTAAAACAATCCGCTGGCCTACACGTGATCGCTGAACCGTGTACTGTTTCGCCCGCCTGGCCAAAGCCTTCACTGTGGGCCGATTATCTCTCATTTCAGGTGTATCGATGCCGTTAATCTGGATTCCAATCCGTTCACCAACGACGGGCGGGTAACCCTGAAGGTTTACCCGGAAAGTGTTCCGATCTTAGATACTGATCACCTTAGGAAACCGTAAACCATAAGGGAAATCGCCCCACCACATAAGGCAGTGTCGCCCGCAATGGGAGCAAAAGTTTCCGCGAACATTCGCCCGACAATCTGGGCAGGCCATGACACAATCCTTCCCCCTAACGTTCTGCCTATTAAAAACGCAGTATCAATTTGTGATGCACAACGAAAAGAAAACCCCGGTCTGGTGATCAGAGGCATTCGATAAAACGTCTTGCTTGCTTAACTCTGCGACAGTTGTGAGATACGTCGATGACCAGAATATATGTATTGACTTTCGTTAAATTATCTCCTTTACTAAAGACAAGGGCTTTGCGGAGTCCTGACCGCTCGCAGGCTTTAATGCCATGGTGAAGCTCTTCGCAACCGCAAGCACATCAAGTTTTTCCTCATCCGAATCGGTCGACAGCAAACTTCCAAAAGGGCTGTTCGGTTCGTCAACGCGAGCACACGAAACGCCGGGCGGCAACTATCCATACTTTTTGGAGGTATAGTTATGTCCATCGCTTCAATGTCAAACTCTCTCCCCATAGTTCAAGCTAAGAAAAAAGCCAAGCGCCTCAAATCATTTCTCAAACCCCGATTGCCAGAAATAAGTCTTGGCGAGTGTCTGAACATTATTTCAAGGCTGGAGAATGAGAGAGATTGGAATTCTTACCTCGCCAAACTGCAACAAGCAGCATCAACTAGAGAGCACGGGGATAAGGCCGAGAATTACATAAAAAAAACAATCCTCCCGTTGATCGCCAGTATTGCTGCCAAGCACAAGATGAACGTTATTTTGGATCCGGCCAAAATAGAGAACTGTGAAGCTACGGATCTACAGCCGAATCGAAAAAGAATATCAATGCGCATTGAGCCTATTCAGCCACACGGAGGAACCTATTGTGAGCCTTTTCTTGATGCCTCTATGACATCACTGAGATTTGGGTGTGATTGGACCAATGTTAAACTCAACTTCATCTTTCCAAAAGAAGCATTCTCTGTTGTGGCAAAACTCATATCTGGAAATAAAATTTGTAACGACGCTGAACCACAAATAACCCGCTTCGAAACCCTGCAAGAGAAACAATACATGCTTACGCTCAACACAAGCGGCGTCAGCGACACAGTAGACCACGGCCTAAACATTCAGACTGATCAAACGATGTTAAAGGTCTTGCAAAAGGGTTTCGACCGATTCTTCGTGCGCTATTGCAGGGTGATAAATGCATATATGGCTCTGCGTGGGCGATGGGGCAATAAGAAGCTCGTTACAAATTTGGAAAATTCCATCTGGAAATTGAACTGCGACGACCCTACATACATGGCCGTTTCAAACTATTTCTATTCTACAACTATTGCAGGCCTTGTTTTTCATGGTGTTCTTGGCAGTGCTGGACCTTATATTCTCGGGGAGGATGGCTCGATTGAAATAGGGGTATGTTCCATCATTTACCTTGAGAATGAGGATAACGAGACACCGAAGGGTTATTACATTGCAAAATACGGCGATAGTTGGCAAACGTCAATTTACCTGAAGGGGTTCAATGAAAGTGACATCAATACACTCACCGCTGAATTCGGAATACCCAGGGGCCGTTTTCCCGAAAAAGAGACTTCATTTTATCAAACATCTGCATTCGATGCCCTTTGCGATTGGACGGTGAAGAATCCCCTCTACGCAAAAAGAGTCGGTCGGGACGAGGGAAGGTATCTCCCCGACTGGTACGAGAAAGTGGTCGCAAGGAAATTCACCCAAGACACAAAAACTACTAAGCAAGATTTCTTAAATGCAATCGAAAAAGAGCCATACCTGATCGACCAAGGAATTCGGTGCAGTTTCCACATCGACCAGAAGAAGTCTGCAGAAGAAAATAAAGCAGTATTTCATAGCCAAAGAGAATCATTTGCACGCTTTGGTTACAAGGAATTTATTCTTTGCTGCGAATGGCTCCATGGATGCAACCAGAGGAAAACAATCAATTCATCTTTTAGCAGCTACAAGCTGAAACACATGGTTGAGGCTTGGGCAAGGAAAAGTGGTAAAGGCAATCAGTACGTGAGCAATGGAGCATTTATTGCTGCTGCAATTCACATGGGATTTGACTGGAAACCTGACTTCGATTCGCCGAATGTCAGATTTAACATTTCAGGGAAATCTCCAGCTATAACAGCATTAAAAGAAACTGTTATCATTTGAGGTAATATAAGAATAGGGGGTGCCATAAAAGCACCCCCTTCATTCGCAAACTGCCCCTGTCTTAATAGGTCAAAATGGAGGTATGTCAATGAAATGGTGATGCCAGACCGCTCTAAAAGTCGTTTTGTGAGCTTCACCGATACATTCAAGCAAAGTCCCATAATTCCCGCAAACCGGAACACGTAGGGCCTCTCTATTAAAAATTGCTGGGTGGTTTAGAGCTACATCCAGCCAGGAAATCCGCAGCAGAACGCTTACATTGAGCGCTATAATCGGACGGTCCGCTATGACTGGCTGTCGCAATATTTATTTGATTCCATAGCTGAAGTTCAGGACTATGCAACTCGTTGGCTCTGGACATACAACAATGAACGACCGAATATGGCAAACGGTGGAATGACACCGAAACAGAAGCTGGCCATGGCGGCCTGAACCCTACTTTTGAGTCCTGTTAAAAATGGGATGATTACCCTCAGATATTCCAAGCGTTACCACCCCACCATGGGCCAACTTAAAGAAATGAGATATCAATTCAACACAGACAAGCCAGTGGTAGCCCAAGAGGCAGAATTACGAACGTCTTGGGATCAGAGACTTTAGGTTGGGAATTGCTGCATAGTTAATCCAGCAAATCGTCAGGTGAATACATTTGCTGCTTACTGCCTTATCGTAGCAAGTTTCAGTGCGAGGCCCATAAAAACAGTACCGGCAATTTTATTCAGGATGTTCTGAGTTCTGTCCGAGCGCTTAAGCAAGCCACCAAGGGTACCTGCAAGAAGCGCAATGCCTCCGAACACCAGTATTGTCGCTAGAATGAATAATCCCCCAAGCAGAACAAGTTGGACAGCTACGGGACCTTTGGTTGGTTCGGTAAATTGTGGAAGAAAGGCCAGAAAAAAAATGGATACTTTTGGATTTGTGATGTTCATGATGATGCCACGAGCATACAACTTCCGGTAACTGACAATTCCTTCCGGCCCGCCCTGGATAGTCTCTGCTGAGGCTCGAAAGGCTTGCCACGCGAGATAAACGAGATAAGCCGCACCCAGTAATTTGAGAACTGAAAAAGCAAGAATGGATGTTTGAAAAATTATAGCGACTCCAAGGGAAACAGCGATAGTATGTGCAATAAGCCCAGTACACAAACCGAGCATAACAATGAGTCCCGGCCCCTTTCCACGCAAAGCAGACTGCGTCAGAACAAAGATGTTGTCAGGGCCTGGTGCAAGGCCCAGTAAAACAGAGACGCTGAAAAAGGTCATTATCGTTTCGGTAGATAGCATATCATCACCTTGTTATCGGTTCGCACCAGCAAGACGGACATGACATGATCTGTCGATGCGACACAAGTTGGCATCCCTTCCCCCCGGCAAATCGACTTCAATGTTTTTCCGTATTTTTGAATAGCTATGTAGTGTGCATCCAGAAACTCAGGATGCACACTGCGTAGTTTTATCTGTCAGATATGCACCCATTTCGTTCTTTCAGGGTTTAGGATCATGCTGGCTGTCGGATGAAGGAGCGCTCCCTGAGGAGCAGCCAGAGGCTGCCGCAAACTATCCCTACAGTAAGCTGCATGAGCCCCAGGCTAGGAATCAGCTCGCTTTGCGTTTCAAAGGATATGAGAAACATGCCCACGCTCCCCATGAATAACGCCATGAAATTGATCAGGGAGGCTGCGGACCCGGTATCCTTGTCCTGTTGGGATAAGAGCAGATTGGCTGTAGGTGGCCGCATCATGCTGATGGCAACAGTGGCCGTTAGCATTGGCAGGGCAAACATCACTGGTGATGAGTCGCCGGTCGCCTCAATACAAATGCCGCTGACAGTTAAAAGGGCCAGACAACCTGAAATAATATGGGCGGATGATATCCTTCTGGACAACTTGATGTACAGCAAAGGGCCCACAAGAGATCCCAGTGCATTTAGACCGAAATAATAACTGTACATTTGTTCTGACATCTCAAAGCCCTGAATATAAACATAGGCTGATGCGCCTATAAAGGCAAGTAACGGCAGCGGCACCAGAGAAAACAGAATCAGGGGGACGGCGAATCCGGGGTTTTTCAGCACCACACCGAGTCGGGCAAGGGAATGAGTAAGAGATCCTCCATATCGCGTTTCAAGAGTTTCATCCAGAAGCAGGGAAAGGCACAGGGACAGCACTCCGACCCCTGTTAAAACCCAGAAAATAGCATACCAGGACATGACCTTCAGGATTATAGCCCCTGCTACCGGAGCTACAACCGGTGCTACAACAACCATGGCCATGACAATAGCCAGGACCGATTCCCGTTTTCGTCCTGAATAGAGATCCTTGACCATGGCCGTGACCACTGCTTCGGCTGCCCCGCCGCCAAAACCTTGGACTACCCTGGCAATAATAAGCATCGTTACGTTGCCTGAAAGGGCGCACCCGGCGCTGCCCAAAGTGTAGAGGGTCAGTCCTATGAGAAGAATCGGCTTTCTTCCGTATTTCTCACTGACAGGTCCCCAAACAAGTATTCCCAAGGCAAAACTAATCAAAAAAAGGCTAAGGCTCAGATTGACCAAAGTCTGATTTGATTGCAGCGTCTTCACCACATGGGGAAGTGCCGGCAAGTAAAGGTCAGTAGACAAGGGTGGAAAGGCACTAAGCAGAGCAAGCATAACAATAATTGACCGATCGCTGAAATATCTCTGCTTGGTATTCATTTAAAGAACTCCTGAATGTTTTAACCCAATTTCTTATTTTTCTTTATTGCAAACTTTAATTTCGTCCTGAAGGACCTTGTTCAGAGTAACCATGACGTTGTGCCATTTCTCAAAACTTTCCATGCCCATCTTATTGACCAGAATTTCAAACCAGTGAGTCAACTGTGTTCGGACATGACTCACATGGGCATCGAAATCAGGATTTACCGAGAGCAGAACTTCTCTTCTATTCTCCGGATTGACTTCGCGCAAGACCAGACCTGACTTGACCATCCTTTCCACCAGAGCTGATGCCGCAGCTTTGGACATTCGCATCGCCTCTGCAAACTGCTTCAAGGCGCAAGGGGATATATTTTTCAAGATCAAAGCGGCATGAAGGTGATTGGAGGACACGTTTTTAAAGGCGTCATCAATCATCTCTGATTTAATATTCTTGATCACAATGGACTCCAGGTAGTCTTTTAGAAGGCCGTCGGTCTCAACAATGAAAGCCACCTTGGCTTTGAATGAACTATCTGCCATCTGACATCTCCCCGATATACTTACGGTCGGCTTACTCTGAATAATCGCCAGGAGTAATATCCCCAAAAAGTGAGCCTGCCTGGCTGACACGGCACACAATAATATCAATGGATTTGATTGTCAATTTTTTTGACAGTCAAGCCCGTAAACATTATTTGCGCCACTATGAGAAAATATGGGTAAACCAGGACGCGAAGCAAACAATGTCATAATCGAACGGTTCTGGTGCCCCTGAAAACCAGTGTATTAACCTGAGCACTTTCGAGGCATCCAGAGACATACAGTCAGCGGGCGGGCATAGCCCATATCTTGGATGTGGCTTCCCCCCATTTGCCGCCGCTTGAAAAACGTTCCAGGAACAGGTCCAGATCTTTTACGCGGGTAAACCCTACGGCATCGACGCCGAGAGCGAACACCGTATCGGGAAGAAAACCCGCCGTCGGCCCCATCATGGCCACAAAGGCGGCGTCGATGCAGTGGGGGATCACTGTCAGCAATGAATCGTTCAGAACGGTTGTAGCCGTAATAAGTATTTTGTCGCATCCGCGCAGTGCTTCAGGATCGTCGGTCATGGTAAAGGGATGGGATCCTTCCCGCAGGTCTTCGGACAGTTCGACAACCACGACTTCGCCCGCTTTTTCCACCAGTTTATCCATCATCGGGCGAAAAAAGCCGACCACTCCGACGCGGCTCGATTTATCCAACCGCAGGATGTCGAAAAGGTCAGACTCCGTGTCCAGTCTATATGCACCGGGATTTGTATTTAAGAAGTCCTGCGACAAGGCATTCAGTACGGCAAGGCCCGCGGTCTTTTTCAAGGTATCCTCGGTAAGCAGCCATGACATGATTTCATCGGCAGTTTTGCCCACTATCTCGTCCGGATCCCAGGCCACATAGCGTTGCATGGCTTGGTCATCACGGTGAAACAGATTATAACTGAAACCGACAGCTCCGTTTTCCAAAACCGCCACAGTGAATGGGGGGATCTTTGTATCGCACACCGGCGTTTTGACAAAACGTTGTACCTTGACAGACAAACTGTCCGGGCATTTATTCCGTACCGATGCAATCAGATCTTTTCTCAGCGACATGGCATTTTCTCCCTGCAGGTTTGTTCACTACGTCGAAATAAGTTTCTTCTCACGTTTCGCTAGCACATTTGGACTTTTTAAGCAAGTCCGGAGAGCCGCCATTTCGATCATCGACACGGTAACCAGGAGTTGAACGATCCTAAAAAGACTTCGCCTCAATGCGATAAATCTTTTGATCCGGGATTGCGTTCCTGGTGAAAAACAACATTAAAATATGCCGGATGCCGTTGGGGCCACAGCAAAAAGGTCACCTACAGCAAAAGCTGCACGCGACCTTCTCCGGCAACGGAAAGCCGGCCTTGGAATCCGAGGCATGTGAAAATTCAAGCGCGCGGTTCGGAGACTGTATCCTCCCTGGCCTGCTCGTCCACGGCCTCGATAATCTCAGCAAAAGCATTGCCTTGCACCGATCCCGCTTCCATCAACTTCTGTGCTACAGCCTGAATCTGGCACCAGTTTGCGGCGACCAGATCATCCGCTTCCTTCAACAACGCCTTGATTTCGCCGGTGGACATAAAGTGGGTGAGTTGGCAGATTTTGCGATGATCCGATCTGGAGGGCTTTCTCGTATGGGCCTGGCAAAAACGTTTTTCTGCGGCATGCCCAGCCAACAGAACAAGTGCCGTATGCCTTGGATTTTGGTGTCCCGAAAAAAATTGGCAAAACCCCTCCACTTCTTTTGATGTATGGATGGAGAGATGGGCAAACCGTTGCCCGAAGCGGTAGCCAACCACCGCGTGGCCGGCTTCATGATAAGCTACGGTCGCTTTGTCTATCGGCACCATGGGTCTGACCTGATTCTGCCGAAGTGCATCGCCTACGGCATTGAAATGTTCGCGTTCAAGTTGTGGAAAAAGCTCCCTGACTATCACGCATTTCGATAGCTACCCGCTCCAGCGGACAAGCAGGGGGCCGCCTGCCTCGTCGCAGCATTGAACCAACCCCTTACCATGGTATAGTTAAGCCCCGCGAAGACACCTGAAGCAAAGCCATACTTCGGGGACAGCTGCAAAACAAGGGATAAATAAACAATACCCGCCATAAGCAGATAAACAACCTCAGGATTTTCTACGGAGACGTACATGAAGATATTTTTTTCGGGATCCATTCGCGGTGGAAACAAGTACCGTCGACAATACGGTCAGATACTGGCATTCCTGCAGGCCTTTGGCGAGACTATTTCGGAACATTCAGACCGGCCCGAAGCCTTTGACGACGGAGGGTTAAAGGGGGATGCGGCCATTTATGCCCGGGATACCCATTGGATCAGGGAAGCCGATCTTCTTGTCGCGGAGGTTTCCCAACCATCCATTGGAGTGGGCTACGAGATTGCCTATGCGGAAGCCAGGAATATTCCGATCCTGGCGCTCTACCATGTCGGGGCCGAAAGCCCCATGTCGGCCATGGTTTTCGGTAATCCGAAAATCACCTCCATCCGCTACGATTCCCTGTCCGAGCTATGGCCCGTGCTGAAGGACACGCTTGCCGAAACGCACTTGCCTCCCAAGTAGTCACACCCGGCTGAACTTGAATTCTAGCGGGCATAGCCACTACGACCCTGCTCTTTTCAGGCAAACACCGCGATTAACCAAGGAGCCATCACGCAGGCCACTGCTTCGAAGCAGCACTCGGTAAGCGTGCCGCGGCACAGGATTTATTTGACTTTACACATGGATAACTAATAGACTTTGCCAATCCATATGTTACCTGAAGACCAAACTGCGTCCATCGTGAAACCACGGAATTTATGGATCAACCATGAAGGAGACATCCTGTGAAATTCAAATTTACGTTTATAATTTTCGTCTTTTTGGTGTTATCCGGATGCGCCCCGTGGAAATCGGTCGACAAAATTGATTTGGGGATGACAAAAGCGCAGGTTCTTCAGCTGGTAGGAAAACCCGAAAGTGTCAATGGGGCTGGAAATGAAGAGTATTTCTGGTACGTTCCTGCCAATAAGTTCTGGACAAGTTATTATGTGCGATTTATCGACGGTAAAGTCGAATCCTACGGACTCGTGGACGCCGACAAAGAATAACGCCTTAACTGGGCCTGTCTGTTGCCTAACAAATACCAAAGCAGCCAAACAGCATCGTACCTGAGTGCAGTTTCCGTTGAAACACCTGTCTTTTCTAAGTCATCGGATGCGCAACAGACTATTCCTCCTCAGGCGATTGCTGGAGTTTTTCCTCCCTTTTGCGCTTCTTCTCTTCCTTTTTAGCTTTCTTGGCAAGTTCTTTCTGGCGTTTTTCATAGCCGTAATTCGGTTTCTTGGCCATGGTGTAACCTTTCCGACGCATGTTGCGCCTGCTATGAGACGGCAATACCACCACAGATAAAAAAAGAGCCCCGCGATTATTCGCGGGGCTCTTTTACAGATTAATGCTTAATTTTACTTAAACTCTGCGTACATTAACCGATTGGGGGCCCTTCTGGCCCTGGGTAACCTCGAAAACTACGCGGTCACCTTCGGCGAGGGATTTGAAACCTTCGCCCTGAATTTCGGAAAAATGTACAAACACATCAGGTCCGTTATCCTGCTCGATAAAACCAAAACCCTTTGCGTCATTAAACCATTTTACTGTACCTTCTGCCATTTTTTCTCCATGATCCCGAATGGGAACTTTTTGTTGTGTAAATTCGGACCACCCGGAAAATAAAAAACACACATCCCAAGAAGGGCCTGTGTGTTTGATCCATGCTGACACCTTGTCAGACTGGTGATCGAAAAAACGCTTACACAAACTTGCTTAAGTGAAAACACAGTAGCACGATGCAACGTTGAATGCAACGCTTAAATACCTATAAAATAAATAAAAATTCGTTTTTAAGCTCCCCGCTCTGAAAAAGAGGGGCCGACCTCCTTAATGGAGACATGGCACGATGGCCACGATCCGGCCTTTGTCGGCCCCTATTCCACGGTTGCCACACCAAACAGGAGAGCCCGCTGCTCCCGCCACGGAACAAAAAATCGAATTACGAGGCAATCAGTAAAGCTTTCGAAATGCGGAGGCTTTGATCACCGCGATGGTCGCGCCCCCCTCTTCCAGGCCGAGATCACGCACAGCCTCGCCTACCACCTGCGAAACCAGTTGCTGGCCGTTGCAATCGAGCTCCACAGCGACTCGATTGCCGACATCAAATATTTTTTTCACCCGGCAATGCAATATATTGCGTGCGCTGCTCGCTTCCGGATGACGTTTGAACAGGGTTATTTCCCGGGAAGACAGCTCGAACATGCTCGCCTGCTCTTTACCGCCAACGGTCACAATCAGGTCCTGGTCTCCCCAGCGATAAACAAACAGGTCCTTTTGATTACGCGGATCACGCAATTCAAGGATGTTGGTATACCCTTCCTGGGTCGTCCCCATGCGATGCAAAGCCAGTTGATGAGCGGAAGTCTGAGCACGGATCCGGCCGTTGGCGAACTCAAATACCTGATCGGTCATCAAACGCATCTCGCTAAGCGAATGGCTGATGAACATCAAAGGTATCTTAAACTCCGCAAAAACGTTTTTAAGATAAGGAATGATCTGAAATTTAAGTCTCTCATCCAGACCGTTAAGGGGTTCGTCCATCAAAACCAGGCGCGGACACGAAAGTACCGTGCGGCCAAGAGCCACCCGTTGACGTTCTCCTCCGGAGAGTGCATCCACTTTGCGGCTTAGCAACGGCCCCAGGTCAAGCACCTCGACCAGCGCATCGGGATCAATCACTCGCTGGGCTTTGGGGATCCGTTTGTAGCCGTAAAGAAGATTGCGTCTTACCCCCATGTGAGGAAACAGGTGGGCATGTTGAAACACCACGCCGATACGGCGGTTTTCCGTTGACCGATTGATTCGCGACCTGCCATCGAAGAGCGTTTCGCCATTAAGACGAATAAAGCCGCGATCCGGCTTAAGCAGACCGGCGAGCATGTGCATCAGGGTCGATTTGCCGCTACCCGAAGGACCGAAGATCCCGACGCGCCGACAGCGCACGGAGAAGTCCGAGGCAAAGCAGAAATCGCCAAGTTGCTTTTCGACGGAGACTTCAAGGTTCATGGGCGATGGCCTCGTTTGAAACGCCTGATCATCCCTTCGTTAAAGATCAGGACCGTCAATGCCAAGCCGATGGACACCAGGCACAGCCCCAGAGCCATACGATCGCCGCCCGGGGTGCTGGTATAGTCGAAAATCGCCAACGGGATGGTCTGGGTTACCCCCGGAATATTGCCGGCAAGAACAATAGTCGCCCCGAACTCACCGAGACTGCGGGCAAACATCAGGGTAGCACCGGCAAGGATCGCGCGCGCCGACAGCGGAAGGATTACCGTAAACAAGGTGTCGTACCAGCGCGCTCCAAGGGTGCGGGAGGCCTGTATCAGGCTATCGTCGATTTCCTCCATGCCGATACAGATCGACCGCACCAGCAGGGGAAAACCGACCACCATCGACGCAATCACCGCGGCCTTCCAGGTAAATATGATACGTATGCCCATATCGGCCAGCATCGCTCCAAGCCAGCCATGGTTCCCCAGAGATAACAGCAGCAGGTAACCGACCACAACCGGCGGCAGCACCAGCGGCAGGCTGACCATGCCATTAAGCAGAGGCTTGCCCGGCAACCTGGAAAAAACCAGCAAGTACGCAGCCGCGAAACCAAACGGTATGGATACCAGGGTGGCCGTAAAAGCCACCCGGGCGGAAAGGGCCATGGCCTGCACATCGGTCGGAGAAAATGCGATCATGATATAGGCTCTTGCAAGAAGTCCTTTACACAACCTCAGCGCACGACAAAACCGTATTTTTTCAGAATCGTCGCGGCCTCAGCGGTTTTGAGATAAGCCAGAAATGCAGCCGCTTCGGGCTTTTTAATCCCTTCAGCGGTCAAGGCAATCGGGTAGGTCACCTCATTGTAAAGAGATTGCGGAACCTCCAGCAGGATCACCGCGTTCTGGGCCAGCAGAGCATCGGTCTTGTACACAAATGCTCCGTCGGTCTCGCCGCGATCGGCGTACATCAGCGCTTGGCGCACATCCTTGGCCAGAATAAGTTTAGGTTGCACTTTTCCGTACAGCCCGGCAGCCTGCAGGGCCTGCTGAGCATATTGGCCGGCCGGTACGCTTTTGGGACTGCCGATAGCGATGCGCCGGAGGTTGAGGATATCTTCGAGTTTGCCGACCACCGGCCCCTTCTGGCCGACCAGAACCAGAGAATTATAAGCGAAACTCTGAACCGCATCGGCCGAAATCATGTTCTTTTCCACCAGATAGTTCATCCACTTGGGATTGGCGGAAATATAAAGATCCGCCGGCGCCCCCTGGGCAATCTGTTTGGCCAGGGCCCCCGAAGAGGCGAAGTTAGGCAGGACTTTGACATCTTTGGCCTTTTGCTCATAAGTGGCCACGAGTTCCTTGACCGCATCGGTCATGCTGGCTGCCACCGAAAGCCGAACCTCGGCAGCAAGGGCAGGAGACACCAGAAGAATGGAAAGCAGCAGGGCAACCAGAAGCGAACGCATAAAAAATTCCTTTCCAGAAAAAGAAGAGAAGTGTTGCTGAAACTGTCGCAGCCTGAGGGATTGTTGCCGTCATCGTTGGCGGGAAGCACCCTGTCCTTTGATACGATAGTGCCACTAGGCCACAATCGTGTCAATGAGAAAATGTTCCTATCCCCCCCAGGCGAATTGCCATCATCGCTGCAAATACGAACAGCCTTCAGGCAAGGACCTGAAGGCTGTTCGTTCTGATTCTTATAACGTTTAAATATCCGATTACACATCGGAAGAATTTCTGCGCTATTTTTCCTGCGGCTTGACTTCCAGCAGTTCGACTTCGAACACCAACGTGGCGTTGGGACCGATGCGGGGGCCGGCACCACGCTCGCCGTAAGCCAGTTCGGGAGGCAGCACCAATTGCCACTTGGAGCCTTCCTTCATCAACTGCAAGGCTTCCGTCCAACCGGGAATGACCCCGCCGACGCGGAGTTCGGCAGGCTCCTTACGGGCATAGGAACTGTCGAACTCGGTGCCGTCAACCAGCGTTCCGCGATAATGCACCTTGACCATATCTTCGGCTGCAGGCTGTTTACCGGTGCCTTCGGTGATCACCTTATACTGCAGACCGCTGGGCAAGGTTTGAACACCCTCTTTTTTAGCGTTGTCCTCGAGGTACTTTTTGCCCTCTTCCGCATTCTTGACGGTGGCCTCTTCGAGACGGGTCTTTTCCTTGGCCACCATTTCCTTCTGAAACGCCACCATGGTTTCCCGAATTTCGTCATCCGTCAGCAACGGCTCGGTACCGGCCAGGCCGTCTTCGATACCTTTCATCAAAAGATCGGTACTCAATTCGACCTGCTGGGCCTTGAAATCCCGCCCAATGCGCAGACCGATACCGTAACTCACCTTGTCTTGCAGCGATTCCATTTTGACGACGGCCTGCTCCTTGCCGGAACAACCGCCGATGGTAAGCACCATGGCCACAGCGGCCAGGGAAATGCTCATGCCACGTTTCATTGTATTACCTCCATGGGTAAAAAGGGCTGGTTTAAGCGTGATGGATAGCCAGACTATCTTCAGCGCATGCAACTTGTAAATTGTTTTTATTAGACATCGGTTAAACGTCTGTCGCTATTCGGAACAAAGCAACGATACACCGGGTTGCTGGAATCACTCCGTTCCCGTATCGGCCAGACTCTCCATACTTATACGGCCCAAACGGCCTGCCTGCAGATCATGCAGCACAATCTCGGCGGCACGTTGCCGATCAACGACACCTCCCGCCATCAGACAACCGCGACGGCGACCGACCTGCTCGATCAGCAATTCGCCGTTTTGCGGAAGCTCCTTCAGGCGATAGCGCTCTATAAGCTGTTGGGGATAACGTTCCAGCAGAAAATCCCCGGTAAAAGCCGCAATCCGTTCGTGGTCCATGGCGTTGTCGCCGATGGCCCCAGTGGCCGCCAGACACATGGCGCCGCGCTGATCTTCCAGATTGGGAGCCAGCACGCCAGGGGTGTCGAACAACAAAATCCCGTTGCGCAGATCAACCTGCTGTGCGCTGCGGGTGATGGCCGGCTTATCCCCGACTTTGGCGATTTTGCGGCCGCACAAGGTGTTGATGAGGGTCGATTTGCCCACGTTGGGAATACCGACAATCATGATACGCAAAGGCTTTCCCGGCCCGCCACGATGGGGAACCAGACTGCGGCTGAGACGAACCAGACGGGTCAATTCGGCTTTGCGCGTGGCATTGATGGCCAAGGCCTTCATCCCCTTGCCGCGGCTTTCGAAAAAACGCACCCACTCGCCGGTAACTTCGGGATCGGCAAGGTCGTTTTTGTTCAGAACCTTGATGCAGGGCTTGACGCCCCGCATTTCGGCGAGCAGCGGATTACTGCTGGCCATCGGCAGACGCGCGTCGAGCACCTCGATGACGAGATCGATTTTGGGCATGGCCTCGGCAATCTGTTGCCGGGCGCTATGCATATGTCCTGGGAACCAATTAATCATTTAAGTTTCTCACTACAAAACCAGGCAGTTGTAGCGCTGCCCGGCCTTTCATTACTGCGACCCGATATTAAGCAAACGCCATGCCGGGTCGCATGGGTTAACATTCGAAATACGGTCTGAAACCGGTTCAAGCCTGCTGGCGCTGCTGCATCAACGTCAAGACCCGGCTTGCCACACGATCTGCGGCGGCGACGCAATCGTTAAGCCCGACGCCGTAAAAGGCGTTTCCGACCAAAAACAGGCCCGGATAGGCGGCCGCCTTGTCCTCCAGAACCTTCAGGCGCGCCCCGTGACCGGACACATATTGGGGAATGGCCGCTGTATGGCGGATAATCCTAACAAAATCGGGCGCTTGTTTTATGCCCATGGATCGGGACAAATCTTCCTCAACGCGTTGCTGTACTTCATCCGCACTCAGCTGGGCAGCATCGGGACGGGTGGCGCCGCCGAACATGGTGCGCAGCAACACGTACCCCGCCGGGGCCCGGCCGGGAAAAATGGAAGAGGACCACAAGGTTCCGAGGCTGTGCATGCCCGAACGGCGCGCCGCCAGGTAACCGAAGCCGTCCAGCGACAACGGCAGGGCTTCGCGACGGTAACCGAAACAGGCAATCTGCAGCGGCGCGTAGGGAATCTGTCGCAACTGCGCCGCCATCGGAGCGGAAAACCCTTCCACCTGGGTGGCCAACGCCATGGCCGGCACCGCAGCCACCACGATATCGGTTTCATGCACCCGCCCCTTATGCGTCCGAAGGGAAAATCCCTCCTTCAGCGGCGTAATAGCGGCCACCGCATCGCCCAGGTGAAGGTTTGGAGCGAGAAGCCGGGAGAGTCCGTCTGTCAGCTCCTGAATCCCTCCGCCGAAGGAGGTAAGAATCCCTCCGGGTCCTGCCGCTCCGGCCACCGCTTTACCGGCCCGGCGTTCGGCGCGTTTTTTTCGTGCTAACAGCAACAGAGCGCGTATCAGGCCACCGTATTGCTGTTCCAGTTCGTGAATACGCGGGAAACAGCTGCGCAAACTCATGGTTTCGGGATCCCCGGCAAAAATTCCCGCCGCCATGGGGCCGACCATTTGATCGAGAGCCTCCCGCCCGAGGCGGCGGCGTACGAAATCGGCCAAGGTCTCATCCGTCAGGTCTTTGCGGCGAGGTACCAGCAACTCCGCCGCCAGCCGCAGCTTGCCGGGCCATGACACCAGCGAGGAGCGAAAAAAGTCGGCAGCCGATTCCGGCACCCTTTGCAAACGCCCCCCGGAAAAGATAAACCTTTTGCGCGCTGCGTCGTTGGATCGCAACAGCTGCTCGGCCAGGCCGGCCTCGCGGCACAGGTCCAGAGTCATCGGCTTGCTGTCGAGAAAACCGTTCGGACCCCATTCGCAGAGATAGCCGTCAACCTTTTCGGAGCGTATCTTGCCACCGGAGCAGTCCTCTTTCTCGAAAATATCGAGAGTCCATTCGAGACCGAGCCGACGCGCCTGCTGCTGAATGGCAAAAGCCGTGGCAAGACCGGAGATACCGGCTCCGACAACGGATATGTTCATGCGACCATCCCTTCTGTGCACCAATTTCCGACCGCGCTACGCCACCTGCGCAAAGGGGAACCTTGACGACATCAGTCGGGCTACTTATATTACCATGTAGCCCACGCGGCTGACTTCGTCTTTTCAATCAGGAGAAATTCATGGCCAAAGACTACTATGCCATTCTGGGCGTCGCTAAAGACGCCGATACCGATACCATCAAAAAAGCGTACAGAAAACAGGCGCTCAAATACCATCCGGACAAAAACCCCGGCGACAAGCAGGCCGAAGAACGTTTCAAGGAAATCACCGAGGCTTACGCGGTGCTCTCCGACGCCGACAAACGCCGCCAGTA